>NZ_WMEE01000014.1:0-52053 GCF_009709595.1 Microbacterium sp. ZXX196 | reverse complement strand
GCGGCCGCCGTCACCCGGCCCGGCGCGCCCGCGTGGGCGTGGGTGCCGGGCACCGTCGGCACGATCGTCGGCGCGGTCGTGCTCATGCTGCTCATCGCGCGCCTGCGCGCGTGGCGGGCTGCCCCCACCGTTCCCGAGGATCCGGCCGCGCCGCGCGGGCTCGACCGCCGCGCGTTCTTCCGGGCCACCGCCGTCGCCGGCGCCGCGGCGGTGCTCGTCGGGGTCGGCGCGCGCCTCGTGGACGCGGCGACCTCGAGCGCCGAGGCGCTGCGATCCGAGCTCCGTCTGCCGTCCCCCGGGCGCACGGTCGAGGTCCCCGCCGGCGCGGACTTCGAGATCGAGGGGCTCGCGCCCATCGTCACCCCCAACGCCGATTTCTACCGCGTCGACACGGCGCTCGTCGTGCCGACCGTCGACCCCGCGACCTGGACGCTCCGCATCACGGGCCGGGTCGAGGAGGAGGTCGAGATCACGTTGCAGGACCTGTTCGACATGGGCCTCGACGAGTACGGCGTGACCCTCACCTGCGTCTCGAACCCGCTCGGCGGCGACCTCGTCGGCAACGCGATCTGGCTCGGGGTTCCGGTGCGCGACGTGCTGGCCCTCGCACGCCCCCACGCCGACGCCGACATGGTGCTCTCGCGGAGCGTCGACGGCTTCACGACGTCGACGCCCCTCGGCTCGCTCACCGACGACGGGATCGACGCCATCATCGCCGTCGGCATGAACGGCGAACCGCTCCCGCCCGAGCACGGCTTCCCCGTTCGCATGGTGGTCCCGGGCCTGTACGGCTACGTCTCCGCCACGAAGTGGCTGACCGAGCTGAAGGTCACCACCTTCGCCGAGGACGAGGCCTACTGGACCCCGCGCGGGTATTCCGCGAAGGCGCCGATCAAGTTCTCGTCCCGCATCGACACGCCGCGCACGGACACCCCGGTCACCGCGGGGCGCGTGCCGATCGCGGGAATGGCCTGGGCGCAGACCGTCGGCATCGAGCGCGTGGAGGTCTCGGTCGACGACGGCGCGTGGCAGGAGGCCGAGCTGTCGAACCCCATCAACGACGACTCGTGGGTGCAGTGGCGCCTGGAGTGGGATGCCTCCCCCGGCACCCACTACGTCGCCGTCCGCGCGATCAACCGTGACGGCGAGACGCAGATCGAGGAGAGCGCCCCGATCTATCCGAACGGATCCTCCGGCTGGCAGCGCCTCCTCGTCACCGTGAACGAGGGGTGAGCGCGAGCCTCAGAGCCCGGAGCGGATCCAGCCCGCCGCCTCCACGGCCCAGTAGGTAAGGATCGCGTCGGCGCCCGCCCGGCGAATCGCCATCAGCGAGTCGAGGATCGTGGCCCGGCGGTCGATCCAGCCCTTGCCGGCCGCGGCCTCGACCATCGAGTACTCCCCCGACACCTGGTAGGCCCACACCGGCACGTCCACGGCCTGGCGCACGTCCGCGAGCACGTCGAGGTATGGCAGCGCGGGCTTAACCATGACGACGTCGGCGCCCTCCTCGACGTCCAGGAGCGCCTCCACAAGGCCCTCCCGCGCGTTGGGCGGATCCATCTGGTACGTGCGCCGGTCGCCCGTCAGCTGCGAGTCCACGGCCTCGCGGAACGGCCCGTAGAACGCGCCCGCGTACTTGGCGGAGTAGGCGAGGATCAGGGTGTCCGTGAAGCCCTCGGCGTCGAGCGCCTCGCGCACCGCCTCGACCTGGCCGTCCATCATGCCGGACAGCCCGAGCAGGTGCGACCCGGCGCGGGCCTGGGCGAGGCCCATCGCGCGGTAGCGCTCGAGCGTGCGGTCGTTGTCGACGGTTCCGCCGGGCGTGAGGACGCCGCAGTGGCCGTGGTCGGTGAACTCGTCGAGGCACAGGTCGGTCTGCACGACGAGCGCGTCGCCGACCTCCTCCGCGACCGCGGCGGTCGCGACGTTGAGGATTCCCTCCGGGTCATCCGCGCCGGAACCGACCGCGTCGCGCACGGCCGGCACGCCGAAGAGCATCAGCCCGCCGATCCCGGCCTCGGCGGCCTCGGCGGCCGCGCGGCGCAGGGAATCGAGGGTGTGCTGCTCCTGGCCGGGCATGGACGTGATGGGCTGGGGCTCCGCGATGCCCTCCCGCACGAACATCGGCAGGACGAGCTGAGACGGCACGAGGTGCGTCTCGGCCATGAGGCGGCGCACGGCCGCCGAGGACCGCAGGCGGCGCGGGCGGCGGGCGGGAAAGCTCATGAGGCGTGCCCCCGCCGGGTCGCGGCCACGTCGAAGGTCCCCGTCTCGGGCACCGCCATCGCCTCGGGCGTCGGCGGCGGCACCGGCAGGTCGGCGAGCGCGTCGATGAGGGATCCGACCGAACGCCGCGGCGCGACGACCTGGATCGGCAGGCCCGCCTCGTTCGCGTCCTGCGCCGTGCGCGGGCCGATCGCCGCGATCACGGTCTGGTCGGGAATCTCGGGGAACTGCTCGCGCACCTGCTGGGCGACGGATCCGCTCGTCACGAGGATCGCGTTGACCCGGCCGTTCAGCACGTCTCGCGAGGCGCGCTCCGTCGCGGGCACGCCGACCGTGCGGTACGCCACGACGCTGTGCACGTCGTGCCCGGCGGCGCGCAGGCGGTCGCTCAGGACGGGCTTGGCGATCTCGCTGCGGAGCGTCAGGACGCGGCGCGGCTCGGTCTCGAGCGCGATCATCTGGTCGGCGAGGCCCGCGGCCGAGTTGTCGCGCTCCGGCACGAGGTCGACGGGGTACCCGACGGCCTTGAGCGCGGCCGCTGTCGTTTCGCCGACCGCGGCAATGCGCGTGGACGCCGGGACCTTCGCGCCGTAGGCGTGGAGGACGTCGACGGTCGTCGCGCTCGTGACCGTCACCCACGCGAAGCGGCCCTCCGCCAGCTCGGCGAGCGCGGCCTCCAGCGGGGCCGGGTCGGCAGCCGGGGCGAAGTTGATCAGCGGCGAGACGACGGGAATCGCGCCCTGCGCGCGCAGGCTCGCGGCGACGCTATCGCCCCAGGGGCCGCCCCGCGGCACGAGCACGCGCCATCCGGTCAGGGGCTTGTCGGTCTTGGTCTCGTTGATCATGAGGTGGGGGATGCCTCTCTCGTCACGATGTCGGCTGCCCCGTTGTCCAGCAGCCGACGCGCGAGGTCGCTTCCGATCTCACGGGCGCGCCCCGAAAGGGCCGCGCTGTCGACAGCTGCTCCGCTGCCACGCCCCCGAATATACTCCTCGATCAGGCGCGCAAAACCCGGGATGCGCAGGCCGTTGTCGACGCTCACGTCGCCGGCCTGATCCGCGGCGTACACGCTCGCGCGGATCCGCACGTCCTCGCCCGTCACGGCCACGTGGACGCCGACGGGTGCGTGGCACCCGGCCTCGATGCCGCCGAGCGCCTCGCGCTCGACCGTCACCGCGAAGCGCGTGACCGGGTCGTCCAGCTCGGACACCCAGGCGCGCAGCTGCGGATCCGCGTCCTGCCGGATCTCGACGGCGAGCGCCGCCTGGCCGGCGGCCGTCGGCCAGCGCGCGAGCCCGCGCGGCTCGATGTGGAGGCCGTCGGCGGTGGGAACGGACGCGCCGCCGGCGTCGACGCGGCCGAGGCCGGCGGCGGCGAGGATCACGGCGTCGAGGTCGCCGTCGCGCACGCGGCCCATGCGGGAGTCGATGTTGCCCCGCAGGTCGTGGGTCGCCACCCGCGGGTTCGCCCGGACGACCTGCGCGATGCGGCGGGGGGACCCCGTGCCGACCCGCGCGCCCTCGGGGAGCGCGTCGAGCGGCATGCCGTCGCGCGTGATGACGACGTCGCGCGCGTCGGCGCGGGCCGGGAGCGCCTGGATCACGAGGCCGGGCGCGGGCGCGACGGGCAGGTCCTTGAGCGAGTGCACGAGCACGTCGCACTCGCCGGCGGCCAGCGCCTCGCGGAGCCGGGTGGCGAACACGCCCGTGCCGCCCAGCGAGGCGAGCGAGGCGCGGTTGGTGTCGCCCTCCGAAGTGATCTGCACGAGCTCGACGGGCCGGCCGGAGACGCGCTCGAGTGCCCGGGCAATCATGCCCGACTGGGCCATCGCGAGGCGGCTGCGGCGCGTGCCGAGGCGCAGGGGGATCGTGGTGCTCATGGCGACCTACCTGAGGACCTCGGGGACCTCCTCGAGAGGGATCCGCCGGCCCGTGTAGAACGGCACCTCCTCGCGCACGTGTCGCCGCGCCTCGGTGTAGCGCAGCTCGCGCATCATGTCGACGAGCTCGGTCAGCTCGTCCGATTCCATCGGCAGCATCCACTCGTAGTCGCCGAGCGCGAACGACGCCATGGTGTTCGCCACGACACCGCGGAAGGCGGCACCCTTGCGGCCGTGGTCGGCGAGCATCGCTCGGCGCTCGCCGTCGTCCAGGAGGTACCACTCGTAGCTGCGCACGAACGGATACACGACGAGCCAGCGGCGGGCGTGCTCGCCGCGCAGGTAGCCCGGGACGTGGGCCTTGTTGAACTCCGCGTCGCGGTGCACGGCCATGCCGCTCCACGTCGGCAGGAGGTGCGAGAGCAGGCCGGTGCGGCGCAGCTCACGGGTCGCGCGCTGCAGGTCCTCCGGCACCTTGCCGTGCAGCCAGATCATGAGGTCGGCGTCGGCGCGCATGGCGCTGGCGTCGTAGAAGCCGCGCACCGTGACGCCGGTCTCCGCCAGCGCGTCGATCACGCGCTGCGCGCCGGCGGTGTCTTCCTCGGCGAGGGGGCGGTGCGGGTCACGCCGCCACACGGTCCAAAGGCTGTATTCGTCACCCGTGGGAGCAGAGATCTCGGACATGCCTCCCATCATGCTCCCCCGACGGCTGGGAGAGTAATCGCGCAGGCGCTGGAAGCGTCAGCGCGACGCGATGCGGGCGATCGCCCAGACGGCGGTCCCGATCGCGGTCGCCCCGACGACGAGGGCGGCGAGCGCCGCCGCCGGCTTCTCGTCGGCGACCGCGCGCGCCTTCGTCACCGCGCGATCCGCGGCCTCGCTGATGCGCCGCGGGTAGTTCGCCTTGATCTCGATCGCGGCGAGCGCCGCCTGCAGCTCGACGCGCGCGAGCTGCACGGGGTCGTGGATCCCGCTCGGGACGATCGTCGACTTCTGCTCAGAACTCATCCGCGAACTCCTTCACGATGGCGGCGTCGGCCTTCGCGGCCGCGCCCGGGCTCTCGAGCCGCTTGATCGCCCGGACGTGGACGAGGTAGGCGTACGCGGCACAGGCGACGATCATGACCACGCCGATGCCGAGGACGATCAGCGCGCTCGCCCAGAGCGGCATCCACAGGTCGAGCAGGATGATCAGGAACGCGAGGAACGCCGGGATCGTCCAGAACAGGAAGAACAGCGCCGCGACCGCCATGATCGCCGTCCACCCGCCGTGCTTGACGAGCTTGCCGACGTAGGTCTTCACGGCGCCCAGCTCGGCGCGGATGAGGTTCTTCACGAGCTCCGGCAGGTCGCCGAGCAGCGTGAACAGGCTGTCGTCGGCGCGATCGCGCACGGGCGACGCCGCGTGACGGGCCATCAGCTGGTCGCCTTCCGGATGTCCTCCGCGGCGTCCTCGACCTCGTCGATGGCGGCGTCCAGCTTCTGCCCGGGCGTCGCGCCCGACGCCGTCGTGGTGCGCACGACCTTCACGACGCCGTTCCACGCGATGCGCGGGACGGCCATGGCGCTCGCCTGCATGAAGCCCTTGGCCTTGCCGACCTGCTTCTGCACCGGCTCCAGCGCCCAGACGCGCTCGGCCTGCGTCTTGATCTGCTCGTAGCGCGCCCGCCCGGCGCGCGTGCCGAGCACGTATCCGACTCCCAGGCCGACGACCAGCCCGATCTTTCCTCGCATGGGGTACCCCTTCGTGATCTCGATCAGCTGCAGCGGTCTCTACGTTAGGGGATGCATTCCCAAACGGGAATCTCTCCCGGTCAGTCCCCGGCGAACAGCAGGGCGCGGCGCACCCGGTCGGCCTCCGCGACCGCGTCCGGTACGACCTGCGCAAGCCCCGTGCCCGACAGCCACGCGCCGACGGCGCCGAGCCCCGCCACCCCGCGGATCGCCTCGCGTGCGGCGGCGGCCTGGCCGCGCTGGCCGATCGTCGCGGCCGGCTGCGACTGGGCGTAGCGCTCGCGGCGCGCCCCGAGGACCCGGTCCGGCGGGATCGGGACCCCGAGCAGCGCCTCCGCCTCCTCGCGCGCGAGCTGTGCCACGCCCGCCTCATCCAGCCCGTCCGTCGCGGGGGGCTCCGCCGCGGATCCGAACGACACGCGAATCACGTGGACGCCGGGCCCGGCCGCGTCGCGCACCCAGCCCCACTTGACGCTGGCGTGCGTCAGGGCCTTGGCGCGGTGGGATCCCGGCACGGTGAGCACGCCGGTGCCGCGCGGCGCGGCGTCGAGCTCGGGCGCGCGCACGACGAGCGTGACGATGTCGACGACGGGCCCCGGGGCGGGCGGGTCGGCCTCCAGGTCGGCGGCGAACGGCGCGGCGAGCGCGCGGGCGGGGCCCTCCTCCGTCGCGAGCACGACGGCGTCCGCGTCGAGCGGATCCGCGCCGGGGTCGGACAGGACGACGCGCCACGCGTGCTCGGCGTCCTCCGCGCGCTCCAGGCGCGCAACGGGCGCGGAGGTGATGACGGCGGATCCGAGCTCCTCGAGCCGGCGTAGGAGCGCCGCCACGAGCGCGCCCATGCCGCCGCGCAGGCCCTCGACCGCGCCGCCCGGGGCGCTCCGGCGCTCCGCGGCGAGCGCCGCGACGGCCCCCGTGAGCGAGCCCGCGCGCGTGACGGCCGCGTTCAGGCCGGGGGCGGCGATGTCCGGGTCGATAAGATCCGCCGACGCCGAGTACACGCCGGACGTCACGGGCGCGACGAGCCGGTCGAGCGCGCGCGATCCGAGGCGGGTGCGCACGAGCTGGCCGAGGGAGTCGGCGTGCCCGATCGTCAGCACGGGGCGGATCCGGTCGAGGTACGCGCGCCACGCGCCCGGCCAGCCGAGGATGCGCCGGACGTCGTCCGCGAACGGGTTCTGCGGGATCCCGAGGATCCCCCCGCGCGGCAGTGGGGCCGCGCCCACGCCGGGCACGCCCGCGACCCACGCGCCGCCCGCGCCCGCCTCGGGCGCGACGACCTCGCCGTCGAGCCCCAGCTCGTCGACCAGGCGGCGCACGTGCCCGCCGCGAGTCGCGAAGCTCTCGGCGCCCAGGTCGAGCGTGAGGCCCGCGACCTCGCCCGTCCGGATCGCGCCGCCCGCGCGCGGGGCCGCCTCGACGACGACGGCGCGCATCCCCAGGCGGGCGAACTCGAGCGCGGCGACGAGGCCGCCGACGCCCGCGCCGACGACGACCACCCGGGTGGCCTCGGCCCGCTCGTGCAGGGCGGCGAGGTCGACGGTGCCCTCGCCCGCCATCACAGGGAGTGGACGAGCTCGACGACGCGCGTGAGGACGTCCGGGTCAGTCTCGGGCGGGACGCCGTGCCCGAGGTTCACGACGTGCGCGCGCGCCGCGCGGCCGCGGCGAACGACGTCGCGGACGTGCTCCTCGAGCACCTCCCAGGGCGCCTGCAGCATGGCGGGGTCGATGTTGCCCTGCAGCGTGACGTCCGGGCCGACGAGCGCGGCGGCCTCGTTGAGCGGCAGGCGCCAGTCCACGCCCACGGCCTCGGTCTGCCCCTGGAGCGTCATGTCCGCGAGGATCGGGCCCGTGCCGACGCCGAAGTGGATCCGCGGGACGCCCGTCACCCCGCCCAGCGCGGCGCGCGAGTGCGGCTCGACGAAGGCGCGGTAGTCGGCGGGCGAGAGGGAGCCGGCCCACGAGTCGAACAGCTGCACGGCGCTCGCGCCCGCGCCGACCTGGACGCCGAGGAAGGCGGCCGACAGCTCCGACAGCCACCCGGCGAGGCGGTGCCAGGCCTCCGGATCCGCGTGCATCATCGCTCGGGCGCGGAGGTGCTCCTTGGACGGGCCGCCCTCCACGAGGTACGCCGCGAGCGTGAACGGGGCGCCCGCGAAGCCGATGAGCGGGATCCCCTGCGGCGCGAGCTCCGTGACCGTCAGCGCGACGGCCTCCCGGATCGGCTCGGCACCGTCGAGGATCGATGCGACGGGGATGCTCGTGACGCGGGCGACGTCGTCGGCGGTGCGGATCGGATCCGCGAACACGGGCCCGCGGCCCGGCTCGATCTCGACCTCGACGCCCGCGATCTTCAGCGGCACGACGATGTCGCTGAAGAAGATGCCCGCGTCTACGCCGTGGCGGCGCACGGGCTGCAGCGTGATCTCGGCCGCCGTCTCGGGGTCGAGGCACGCGTCAAGCATCGCCGTCCCGACGCGCAGCTTCCGGTACTCGGGCAGCGAACGGCCGGCCTGGCGCATGAACCACACGGGGGTCTGGTCGGGGCGGTCGCCGCGCAGGGCGCGGAGCAGGGGCGCGTCGGTGAGAGACATGCGCCCATCATGGCACCCCCTCCCCTGGGCCGCCCCTGGCTACGGCGTGCGGGGACGAATCGCGGGCGGATCCTCCTCGGTCGCCGCATCGTCGTCCCCGGAGAGCCAGCGCAGCCAGCGGGCGGACGGATCCGGTTCGAGCACGAGCGCGCGCGCGAGGAGCGTCAGGGGGATGGACAGGATCGCGCCGAGCGGGCCGATGACGAACGTCCAGAAGATGACGGAGAAGAAGCTCAGCGTCAGGCTCAGGCCGACCGCATCGCTGACGAACTTCGGCTGGATGAGGACCTGCAGCGTGACGTTGACGACGATGTAGACCCCGACGACGATCAGCGCCGTGACCCAGTCGTTCGCGACGAGCGCGAGCGCGGCGGGCGGAACGAGGCCCAGCACGAAGCCGATGTTCGGCACGAAGTTCGTCACGAACGCGAGGATCGCCCACACGAGCGGGGCCGGTACGTCGAGGATGTACAGCGCGATGCCGTCGATGACGGCGACGATGAGGCCGAAGGAGGCGTTGACGACGAAGTAGCGCCGCACGCCCGCGCAGTAGGTCCGGATCCGGTCCATTGTGGGGCGGATCCGCGGGCCGAACACGCGCTCCGCGCCCGCGTAGCGCGAGACGTCGACGCCCATGAAGATGACGTAGGCGAGCACGAAGAAGAACGCCGTGCCGACGGACACCGCGCTGCTGGAGAGCGAGGTGGCGATGCCCAGGAGGTTGGAGGCGCTGAGGAGGGAGGAGAGCTGCGCGCCGATCTGCGCGCTCACGCCGAGGTCATCGAGCCAGGCCGTGACCTGGCTGGTCATCGCCGACACCTCGGGGAGCAGCTCCGTGACCAGCCGGATGAACTCCACGATCGCGAACGACATCAACAGCGCGAGGACCGCGAGGACGACATAGGCGACGAGGATCACCGCCGTGCTCCCGACCCACCGCGGGGCGCCGCGGCGGACGACGGCCGGGCCGACGGGATAGCAGATGATGACGATGATTACCGCGAGCGCGAGGGGCCCGAAGATGTCGCGCGCGAGCCACAGCCCCGCGAGGACGAGGACGGTGCCCGACAGGACGACGAGGATTCGGATCGCGGGCGGCATGCTGCCCGGAGCCGACGCGGCGCGGTCGGTAGTCATTCGCTCAATATACGGGTCGCCCCGCCCCCCGCCCCGCCGGCGGTCGCGCGGGTAAGGCTCCCCTATCTTCTCTGGAATCATTCAGATCTGGCTTCGACAACCTGTAGAATGACGGATTGTGCTTCTGTGTGTGTCCGCGAGTCATCAGACCGCCCCGTTCGAGCTCCTCGAACGGCTGAGCGCGCACACCGAGGCGATCGCCCCCCTCATCCCCTCGGAGACCGACGGGATCGTGGGCGCCGTCGTGCTCTCGACCTGCAACCGCGTCGAGGCGTACGTCGACATCGACCGCGCAACGCCGGATGCCGGCATCGACGCGGCCCAGCGCGCGATCGAGCAGGCCACGGGCGTCTCGGTCGACGAGCTCGGCGGATCCTGCGAGGTCTCGGTCGGCGGCCGCGTCGCCGAGCACCTGTTCGCCGTCGCGTCCGGCCTCGAGTCGGTCGTCGTCGGCGAGGGCGAGATCGGCGGCCAGGTGCGCCGCGCGCTCGCCGAGGCCCGCGAGCTCGGCACCACCTCCCGCGACCTCGAGCGCCTGTTCCAGCGCGCCACCGAGACCCAGAAGAGCGTCAAAAACGCGACGGCCCTCGGCCGCGCCGGCCGCTCGCTCGTGCGCCTCGCGCTCGACCTCGCCGACAGCCGCATCGCCGACTGGTCGGCGCTCACGGTCCTGCTCGTCGGGACGGGCGCGTACGCCGCCGCCACGCTCGCCGCCCTACGCGACCGCGGCGCGGGCGAGGTGCTCACCTACTCGCCGTCCGGCCGCGAACAGTTCGCGCTCAAGCACGGCCTGGAGCGCGTCGACACCGCGTCCTACGCACAGACCGCGGCGAGCGTCGACATGATCATCACCTGCACCTCGCAGGAGGAGCCCGTGCTCGACGCGGGCGTCCTCGCCGCGGGGGGCTTCGCGGGGCGCGCCTTCGTCATCGACCTCGGCCTGCCGCGCAACGTCGCCCCCGACGTCGCCGACGTGGAGGGCGTCACGCTCCTCGACCTCGAGACGATCCGCCTGCACGCACCCCTCGAGGAGCTGCAGGCGACCGACGCGGCGCGCGAGATCGTGCGCGACGCGGCCGCCAAGTTCGCCCAGGTCGGGCGCCAGGAGTCGGCGCAGCCGGCCGTCGTGGCGCTGCGCACGCACGCGTTCTCGCTCCTCGAGCGCGAGCTCGAGCGGGGTCGCAACCACGAGCACGCCGAGGCGATCGAGCAGGCGCTGCGCCACTTCACCGGCATGCTCCTGCACACGCCCACCGTGCGCGCGCAGGAGGCCGCGGTCGACGGCCGCGCGGACGATGTCTTCCAGGCGCTCGAGACGCTGTTCGGCGTCGACGCCCGGCCCGCGGCGAGCGCGCAGACGCCGCCCGCGGAGTGCCCGGCCAGCGCAGACTACCGCGCGAGCTGAGCCCGCCGCCGCCCGCGGATAGGGTGGCGCGCATGGGCATTGCCGCGATCATCCTCGCCGGCGGGCGATCCGCGCGCCTCGGCGGGGTGCACAAGCCGGCGCTCGAAGTGGGCGGCGCGTCGATCCTCGACCGCGTCGCGGGCGCCGTCCGGGGCGCGGCGCCGGGCGCGGCGATCGTCATCGCGGGCAGCGCCGAGGGGCTCCGCGACCCCGGCTCGACGACCGTGGTCCGCGAGGATCCGCCCTTCGGCGGGCCGTTCGCCGGCGTCGCGGCCGCGCTGCCGGCCGTCGACCCGGACGCCCGCACCGTCCTCCTCCTCGGCGGCGACATGCCCCGGCTGACCCCCGCGCTCCTCACCGCCCTTCTCGCCGCGGCGGACGAGCGGCCCGCCCTCGCCCGCGACGCCGCGGGCCGGCTGCAGCCCCTGTGCTCCGCGTGGCCCGCGACCGTGCTGCGCGCGCGGATCCGCGCCGCCGGCCCCCCGGAGAATCTCCCGCTCCGCGCCCTGCTGGAGGGGGCGGATCCCGTCGCCGTCGACGCGCCGGCCGGCGCCCTCGAGGACGTGGACACCCCGGGCGACCTCGCCCGCGCGCGCCGCGACGCGTGACGCGCGGACCGGACCCGCAGTCACACCCCGGGAAGGTCGGCGATGACGGATGCGACCGCCGCGCGCACGCGGGGAAGGTCGATGGTGATAGTCGCCCACACCACGTCGTAGTCCGTCGCCTCATAGTGGTGCGCGAGCCGATCGCGCATGCGCGTGATGCCCGACCAGGGCACGCGCGGGTGCGCGAGGATCACGGCATCGCTCAGCCGCGCGACGTCCCCCCGATCTTGATGATGAGGGACTCGGCCGCGAGGCCCGGCGTGTTCAGAGCATCCGAGACGTACCAGTCGTGGCCACGATCGGCGAGGCGCCCACCGTCGTCGCAGAGCCGGACGATCTCCCGCAGCGCCCGTTCGTCTCGTTCTCTCACGCGGCCACCGCGGAGCGGAGGACGGTCGCTCCGTGGTGTGCGCACCGATGCGAAACTGGATCCATGGCCCTCCACATCACCGGCGACGCCGACGCCGACGCGCTGCTCTCGAACGACCCGCTCGCGCTCCTCATCGGGATGCTGCTGGACCAGCAGGTCGCCATGGAGACCGCCTTCGCGGGGCCCGAGAAGATCCGGCAGCGCACGGGATCCGTGAGCGCGACCGCGATCGCCGACTACGACCCCGAGGCGTTCGTCGACGCGTTTCGGCAGACGCCCGCCGTGCACCGCTACCCCGGCTCGATGGCGGAGCGCGTGCAGAAGCTCTGCCGCGAGGTGGCGGACGCCTGGGGCGGCGACGCGGCGGCCATCTGGACCTCGGGCGACCCGAGCGGATCCGAGGTGCTCGCGCGCCTGAAGCGCCTGCCCGGCTTCGGCGAGCAGAAGGCGAAGATCTTCCTCGCCCTGCTCGGCAAGCAGGTCGGCTTCGCGGGCGCGGGGTGGCGCGAGGCGGCCGCGCCCTACGGCGAGGACGGGTCCTTCCTCTCCGTGGCCGACATCACGAGCCCGGAGTCGCTCGCGCGGGTGCGCGAGAACAAGAAGGCGATGAAGGCCGCCGCGAAGGCGCGGAAGGCCTGACCCCGCCCGCGCCCCGGCGGGAGACCGCGGGGACGACGAGGGACCCCGACGACGCGTCGGGGCCCCTCGTCGTGTGCGTCAGGCGCCGCGGAGGCGCTCGGCCAGGTAGCCGTAGAGGCCATCGAGCGAGACGCGCTCCTGGCCCATCGTGTCGCGGTCGCGCACCGTCACGGCGTCGTCCTCGAGGCTGTCGAAGTCGATCGTGACGCACAGCGGCGTGCCGATCTCGTCTTGGCGGCGGTAGCGGCGCCCGATCGCGCCGGCGTCGTCGAAGTCGACGTTCCAGGATCCGCGCAGGTCGTCCGCGACCTTCCGCGCGAGCGGCGAGAGCTTCTCGTTGCGGCTCAGCGGGAGCACGGCGACCTTGGTCGGCGCGAGGCGCGGGTCGAGCTTCAGGACGGTGCGGGTGTCGGTGCCGCCCTTCGCGTTCGGCACCTCCTCCTCGGTGTACGCGTCGACGAGGAACGCCATCATCGAGCGCGTCAGGCCGAAGGACGGCTCGATCACGTAGGGCACGTACTTTTCGCCCGAGGCCTGGTCGAAGAAGTGCAGGTTCGCGCCCGACTTCTCGATGTGGTTCGTCAGGTCGAAGTCGGTGCGGTTGGCGATGCCCATGAGCTCGCCCCAGCCCTTGCCGGCGAAGCCGAAGTTGTACTCGACGTCGATCGTGCGGTCGGAGTAGTGCGCGCGCTCGCCGTCCGGAACGTCGAAGCGGCGCATGTTCTCGGGGTCGACGCCGAGGTCGACGAACCAGTTCCAGCAGGCCTCGACCCAGCTGTCGAACCACGCCGGGGCCTCGTCGGGCGCGACGAAGAACTCGATCTCCATCTGTTCGAACTCGCGCGTGCGGAAGATGAAGTTTCCGGGCGTGATCTCGTTGCGGAACGCCTTGCCCACCTGGCCGATGCCGAACGGCGGCTTCTTGCGCGCGGCCGTGACGACGTTGGCGAAGTTCACGAAGATGCCCTGCGCCGTCTCGGGGCGCAGGTAGTGCAGGCCCGACTCGTCATCGACGACGCCGAGGTAGGTCTTCACGAGGCCCGAGAACGACTTGGGCTCGGTCCACTTGCCGCGGGTGCCGCAGTCGGGGCAGACGATGTCGGCCATCCCGCCCTCGGGCTCGCGGCCCTTCTTCGCGACGAAGGCCTCGATCAGGTGGTCCTCGCGGTGGCGCTTGTGGCACTGCAGGCACTCGACGAGCGGATCCGTGAAGGTCGCCACGTGGCCCGACGCCTCCCACACCTTGCTCGGCAGGATGATGGAGCTGTCGAGACCCACCATGTCGCCGCGGCCGCGGACGAAGGTCTGCCACCACTGGCGGCGGATGTTCTCCTTCAGCTCCGTGCCGAGGGGGCCGTAGTCCCACGCCGACCGCGACCCGCCGTAGATCTCACCCGCTTGGAACACGAACCCGCGGTGGCGGGCGAGGGCGATGACTTTGTCGAGGCGAGACTGCTCGGCCACGGTGGCTCCAATGGTCGTTTCGGGGATGTGCGGGCGCGTCCGAGAGCCGGCACGCCGATGCCCCAATCCTAGCCGTGGGGACGGCGCCCGGTTCCAGGCCGCCGGTCAGCCGGCCGCGCGGTATCCGGCGCCCACGTGATCGTCCGCGAGGTGCGGCCCGCGCCCGCCGATCCGCTCGCGCAACGTCAGCCCCTCGCGGTCGTCGTCGAGGAGCCCCCGGCGGCGCAACTCGGGCGAGACAAGGCGCGCGAAGCGCTCGAGGTCGGCCGGGCGCACGGCGGCGCACACGTTGAAGCCGTCGACGCCGGCCTCCCGGACCCACCGCTCGAGCTCGTCCGCGACCGTCTCGGGGGATCCGACGATCACGGGCCCGCGGCCCCCGATCGCGACGAACTCGGCGAGGTCTCGCACGGTCCAGGTCTTCCCGTCCGCCAGCGTCGTGAACGACGCGAGCGCCGACTGGCTGGCCTCCGTGACGACGTCGACCAGCTCCTGGTCCGGGTCGAGGCCCGCGAAGTCCACGCCGGTCCAACCGCTGAAGAGCGTCAGCGCGGCATCGGTGTCGACGAACGCGCGATACTCCTCGAGCCGCGCCTCGGCCGCGGCGTCCGTCTCGTCGACGATCACGGTCGCGAGCGAGAAGACCTTGATCGCGTCGCGCGGGCGCCCGGCCGCCTCGAGCCCGTCCCGGACGCCGTCGACCCACCGCCGCACGAGCTGCGGCGTGCCGCCCGAGAAGAAGATCGCCTCTGCGTGATCGACAGCGAACTGCTGGCCGCGCTTCGACGCCCCCGCCTGGAACAGAAAGGGTGTGCGCTGCGGCCCGGGCGCCGCGAGCGCCGCCCCCGGCACGCGGAAGTGCTCTCCGTCGTGCGCGATCTCGCGCACGCGGGCCGGATCCACGAATACGTTTGCCGCGCGATCCGCCACGACGGCTCCGGGGGCGAAGGAACCCTCGAACAGCTCGTACATGACGTCCATGTACTCGTCGGCGCGGTCGTACCGCTCCGCGTGCGGGACCTGCGCGTCGCGCCCCAGGATGTTGCGCGCCGCCGAGTCCTGGTAGCTCGTGACGATGTTCCACGCGACGCGGCCGTTCGTGAAGTGATCCAGCGTCGTGAGGGTGCGGGCGAGCAGGTACGGGTGCTCGTACGTGACCGACGCCGTGACGCCGAAGCCCAACCGCTCGGTGACGGCGGCCATCGCGGGCACCGCGACGAGCGGATCCAGCAGCGGGAACTGCACGCCGTGGCGCGCCGCCGCGTCGCCGTTCCCGCCGTACACGTCGTAGACCCCCACGATGTCGGCGAGGAAGAGCGAGGCGAACCCGCCGTCCTCCAGCGTCCTCGCCAGGTCGGTCCAGTACCCGAGTCGCGTGTACTCCTCCGCGCGCGACTCGGGGTGGCGCCAGAGCCCCGGCGACTGGTGCACGGGGGTGATCATGTCGAAGGCGTTCAGGAGGATGCGGGGGCTCGTCATGGCGGGGTCCTTCGTCAGTCTCAGGCGCGGCGCGCGGCGCGCAGGGCGGATCCGCGCGGATCCTTCGCGAGCAGGGTGGCGGTCAGCGACAGGGCGCTGATGGCGGTGAGGTAGGCGCAGATGAGCCAGGGCGTGTTCCCGCCCCACGCGAACAGCAGCGCCGCGACGAGCGGCATGATGCCGCCGCCGATGACGGACCCGAGCTGGTAGCCGAGGGTCACGCCCGAATAGCGCACCTCGACGGGGAACTGCTCCGCGAACCAGGCGGCCTGGGGGCCGTACACGGCGTCGTGGGCGACGTTCATCCCGAAGATGACGACGATCGGCAGCAGCGCGAGGGATCCGTAGGTGAGCACCGCGAAGAACACCCACCCGAAGACGGCGATCGCGAGGAACCCGAAGGCGGTGGGCGGCTTGCGCCCGACGCGGTCCGAGACCCACCCCCACACGGGCCCCGTGAGAAGGCCCACGGCCGAGGCGATCATGACGGCCGTCACGCCCGCCTCGCTGTCGCCCCGCGTGGCCTGCAGGTAGCTCAGCATGTACACCGTGATGAGGAAGTAGACGCTGTTCTGCGCGACCCGCTGGGCGATCGTCACGAGAAGCGGGCGCCAGTGGTGCACGAGGATCTCGCGCACCGGCTGCGCCGCCGTGCGGCCCGCGGCCTTGAGCTCGCGGAACTCCTGCCCGTCGACGACCCCGAGCCGCACCCACAGGCCGAGCGCGACGAGGAGGGCCGAGGCGAGGAACGGGATCCGCCAGCCGTACGCGAGGAACTGCTCGTTCGTCGTCAGCGCCTGCACGATCACGAAGGCGCCCGTGGCGAGGAGCATGCCGGCGGCCGACCCCACCTGGGTGAACGAACCGAACAGCCCGCGGCGCGCGTCCGGCGCGTGCTCGACGGACAGAAGGGCGGATCCGCCCCACTCGGCGCCCGCTGCGAAGCCCTGCACGAGCCGGAGCGCCACGAGCGCGGCCGGCGCGAGCCCGCCGATCGCGGCGTACGTCGGCAGGAGACCGATGAGCGTGGAGGCGACGCCCATGAGCACGAGCGAGGCGACGAGCAGCGCCTTGCGCCCCACCCGGTCGCCGAGGTGGCCCGCGACGATGCCGCCCACGGGGCGCGCGAGGAAGCCGACCGCGAGCGATGCGAACGAGGCCACGGTGCTCGCGAACGCGCTCTCGGTCGGGAAGAACTGGGCGTTGAAGACGAGCGCGGCCGCCGTGCCGTAGAGGTAGAAGTCGTACCACTCGACGGTTGTCCCGGCGAAGGCCGAGACGAGCACGCGGCGGCGCATGCGCGCCGTCCCCGCGGGGGCGGCGGGGACGGGGGCCGTGAGCGTCATCGCTTCTCCTTCGCGGCGCGGGCGTCGCCGATCGCGTTGAGACCCTCGGGCAGCACGCCGTTGATCCAGTAGTCGCCGATCGCTCGCGCCCGGAACGCGATGGGGTTGTGGGTCGCGACCGTCTGCGCGTTGCGCCAGTGGCGGTCGAGGCCCTTGGCCACGGAGGTCGCGGAGGCGCCGACCGTGAGGAACAGGTCCTGCGCGGCGCCGAGCGCCAGCTCGGGCACGGTGACCTGCGCGTGTTCCACCGCGATCTCGGACGCGTGCACCTCGCGCGGCGTCTCCTCGGCCGAGGCCGGCCGACCCGCGGCGAGCGCGGCGGCCACGCCCTCGTCGAGCACCCGCGCGGTCTGGGCGACGATCGCCTCCGCGCTGTAGGCCTTCGCGGCGATCCGCCCGACGGCCTCCTGAATGAGCGGATCCTCCCGGAACGGCATCCCGAGCCCCGTGTTGAAGGTGCGCGCCCGGCCCGCCACGAGCGCGGCCGCGTCGCGGCGCGCGGCGCGGGCGATGCCGGCGAGGACCGCGAGGAGGATGAGCTGGAAGTAGGCGGCCTCGTGGGTCGCGTCCGCCGAGCGCGGCACGCGATCCAGCAGGCCGTCCTCCTCGACCGCGACGCCCGAGAACACCGTCGTCCCCGTGCCGGTGAGCTTCTGCCCGAACCCGTCCCAGTCGTCCCGGATCTCCACCCCGTCCGCGTCGGTCGCGACGACAGCGAACCGCCGCCCGTCGCCGCCGTCGACGGCGGCGGACACGCGGGTGTAGTCGGCGAAGATCGTGCCGGTGGAGTAGAACTTCGTTCCGGTGAGGCGCGGCCCGTCGGGCCCGGCCGTGACGACGGTCTGGAGTGTGCCCAGGCGGTTCCCGCCCTTCTCGGTCGACGCGTTCCCCACCGTCGCGCCGGCGAGGATCCGCTCGTACCAGCGCGTCCGCACCCGCTCGGGCTGGAAGATCAGGGAATCGACGAACCCCAGGTGCGAGCGGTACTGGTGCGCGACGTTCGAGTCGGCCTCCGCCAGCTCGACGAGAAGCCGCGTCGTCGTCTCGATGCTCGCGCCCGGACCGCCGTGCGAGTGCGGCACGCGCAGGGTTCCCCACCCGGCCTCGTCGAGCGCGCGGATCTCCTCGAACGGCAGGCGCCGCTCCCGCTCGCGCTCGAGGGCGCCCTCGGCGATCCGCTCGAAGATCGGGGCGAAGTGCGCGTGGAGCGACGGGTAGTCGCTCGGCAACGTGGGGCGGCGGGCGGTGGCCGGGGCCGGCAGTGACGTCGTCATCGTGGTCCTTCCTCGCGAGGCGCGGATCCGCCCATCCTGGCGCGCCCCCTCCGGCCCCCGCGGCCCGCGGCGCAACGCTCCGCAATGCTCCGCAATGCTCCGCAACGCGGCGTCATGCGCCGTCGCGGGGCGTCACACGCCGTGGCGCGGCCGCGGGAACGGGTGTAGCGGCCCCGACGCACAGCAGACCGATAGCATCGAGCGGTGAGCGACGATTCCGGAGACAGACCCACCCACGCCCCTCGCTCACCCGGCTGGGCGATCGTCGCCGCCCTCGCGTTCGCCGGCCTCAGCTCGGCCTTCATGTTCACACTCGTCGTGCCGCTGCAGTCCGAGCTGCCGCACCTGCTCGACGCCTCCCGCGAGGACACCACGTGGGTCGTGACCATCACGCTGCTCGTGGCGGCAGTCGCGACGCCCATCTCCGGGCGCCTCGGCGACATGTACGGCAAGCGCCGCGTGATCCTCTACCTCCTCATCGCGCTCATGATCGGATCCCTCGTCGCGGCGCTCTCGCAGGACATCGTGGGCGTCATCATCGGGCGCGGCCTGCAGGGCATCACGACCGGCGTCATCCCCCTCGGCATCGCGATCATGCGCGACGTGCTGCCGCCCGCGCGTCTCGGCACGGCGGTCGCGTTCATGAGCGCCACGATGGGCGTGGGCGGCGCCGTCGGCATGCCGGCCGCGGCATACATCGCCGAGAACTACGACTGGCACGCGCTCTTCTGGGCGTCGCTCGCGCTCGGGATCGTGGGCTTCGTCGCGATCCGCCTCATCGTTCCGGAGGACACGCTGTTGTCCCCCGGCCGCCTCGACCTCCTCGGTGCGCTCGGCCTCGCGGTGGGGCTCGCGGGCCTGCTCCTCTTCGTCTCGCGCGGCGCGGACTGGGGGTGGGGATCCCCCCTCGCGCTCGGATCCGTCACGATCGGCGTCGTCGCCCTCATCGCGTGGGGGGCGTATCAGCTGCGCACGCGCGAGCCGCTCGTCGACCTGCGCGTCGCCGCCCGGCCCGCGGTCCTCCTGACGAACCTCGCGGCGATCGGCATGGGTTTCGCGCTGTTCGGATCCAACGTGTCCTTCCCGCAGCTGCTTGAGCTGCCGGAGGCGACGGGCATCGGGTTCGGGCTCACGATGATGGAGGCGGCCCTGTGCATCATGCCGTCGGGCCTGATCATGATGCTGCTC
Source organism: Microbacterium sp. ZXX196 (assembly GCF_009709595.1). NCBI lineage: Bacteria > Bacillati > Actinomycetota > Actinomycetes > Micrococcales > Microbacteriaceae > Microbacterium > Microbacterium sp. ZXX196. The sequence goes on along the minus strand of NZ_WMEE01000014.1, from coordinate 32,708 downwards.
TCGCCCCTGTCGGGCCAGCTCGAGCGCGCGTTCGGGCCGCGGCCGCTGTTCACGATCGGCTGCGCGTCCATCGTCGTGGCCTACGTCTTCGTGCTCCTGCTCTCGAGCGAGGTGTGGCACATCGTCGTCGCGAACTGCATCATCGGCGTCGGGATCGCGTTCAGCTTCGCGGCCATGCCGATGATCATCATGCGCGCGGTCCCCGCCGACGAGACCGGCGTGTCCAACGGCCTGAACGCGCTGTTCCGCTCGGTCGGCACCTCGAGCGCCTCCGCCGTGATGGGCGGGGTCCTCGCCGCGATGGCCGTCGAAGTCGACGGCGTCGGCATGCCGACGGCCGAGGCGTTCCAGACGTGCTTCTGGATCGCGATCGCGGCCGCCATCGTCGCGACGGCGCTAACGTTCTTCATCCCGCGCGCCGCGTCGGACGCCGCGCGCGGGTGAGGGATCAGGCCTCGACGAACAGGTAGCCGCGCTCCGTGTCGAAGCCCGCGATCGCGAGGCCGCGGCCCGTGAGGACGGCCATCTCGCGGCGCAGTCGCATGCGCCACTCGTGCGCCTCGGGCGGCGCCTCCTCGCGCATGCGCTCAACGTCGGCGGGGATCGCGACCGTCGCGACGACGGCGGACGCCTCGGGCGCCTTCGCGACCTCGGCGAGCGACCACTTCACGTCCAGCCGGTCGCTCTCGTCGCCCGCGTCGCCGCCGCCGAAGATGCCGTACTGGTTCACGGCGTACCCCGTCACGCGCGCGCCCAGCACAGTGAGGAAGAAGTGCGCGTTGCGCGCCACGAGCGGATCGAACGTCCAGGTCACGTGGCCGACGCCGTGCGCGAGCGCCCACTGGCGCTGGTGCTCCTTGAGCTCGCGGCCCCAGCCTCGGCCCCGGAACTCCGGCAGGAGGGCCGTGATGTGCGAGTGCATCGATCGCGAGGCGGGTGCGCCGAAGAAGGCGACCGACGCGCCCACCATGCGGCCCTCGTCGAACAGGCCCACGGCGTAGTTGCCGGCCTGCTGCAGCGCGCGCAGGGTGCCGGCGTCGACGACGCGCTCGGGACCGCGGATCGCGTCGAGCACCCCCTGCGCCTCGAGGATGAGTTCGACAGTGTCCAGGTCGCGGATCTCACGCATGCCCCCCAGCGTATGCCCCCGGGGCGCGCCCCGCCCGAGCGCCCCACCCTCCCCCTTTCGTAGACTCGGGCCACGGCGGGAGGAGGCCGGTCGGTGACGAGTCGCACGTGGTTCGCGTACGCGCGCCTCGCCGCCGCCGCGCTGTGCGGCACGGCCCTCGTCCACCGGCTGTTCTGGGGGCTCGGCTCGCAGACCATCGCGGGCCAGAACTTCTTCGCCTACCTGACGATCCAGTCGAACGTCGCCTTCCTCGCCCTCGCGGCGACGGGCGGGATCATCGCGCTCCGCCGCGAGACGGATCCAGGCTGGCTCACGGACCTGCGCACGACGGTCCTCAGCTGGACCATCACGGCGGGGCTCGTCTTCGGCCTGCTCGTGTGGCAGGCGGGCGCGCGCGGGATCCCCATGACGGTGCCCTGGTCCGATCACGTGCTCCACTTCGTCCTGCCCGTGCTCTCCCTGATCGCGTGGATCCTCGGCCCGGGCGGGGGCGTGGCGCACTGGCGTCTCATTGCGTACGTGCTCGCCTTCCCGGTCGTGTGGGGGATTTTCACGCTCTGGCGCGGCGCGCAGATCGGCTGGTACCCGTACTACTTCCTCGACCTGCGCCAGGTCAGCGGCATCGGGGAGTTCGTTGCGACGTGCGCGTTCGCGCTCGGGGTGTTCGCGGGCGTCGCGAGCGGGCTGATCGCGCTCAGCCGGTGGCGCCGCGGCGCCGGACCCTGACCCCCCGCGCGCATGGGGACTTCTCCCCATCGCGACCGCGCGCGTCTGGCCCTAGCGTGTGTGGTGGGCGGTCCGGCCGGGCCGACGACACACGAGAAGGTGGGGGTGGATACCGATGAGCGATTTCGGTGCAACCTATGACGAGATGGAGTCGACGGCCACGAAGCTGGACGACGGCAAGGAGTCGATCGACACGCTGCTGGACGAGCTGCAGGGCCATGTCGACGACCTCGTCGAGGACGGGTTCAAGACGGAGAAGGCGTCAGGCAAGTTCCGCGACGGCTACGAGGATCTCACGAACGGCATGAAGGATGCCGCGGACGGGGTGTCCGAGATGGCCACGGCGCTGCGCGACATGGCGCAGGCGGTCCGCGACCTCGACGACCAGCTCGCCGGCGGCTGAACCGCCGCACGCGAGAACCGCGAGAGGGGAGCCGGGCACGCGCCCGGCTCCCCTCTCGCGTCGAGGCCTCAGGCCCCGACGAACGGCGCGAGCGACTCGGCCGCGAGCGTGAGGAGCTCGTCGTCGCCGAGGTCCGCGACCGCCCGCGCGGCGGGCCCGCCGACGATGCCGACGAGGATCGGCTCGCCCGTCGCGGGCATCAGGTTGACCCACGAGCGAATCGTCCGGTCCACAGCCGCCTCGGCCCCCGGCGTCGGGGTCGGCGTGGGAGACGCGGTCTCCTCCGGGGTGAGCGGCCCCACGACATGCCAGAGGCCCGCCTCCGTCTCCCAGAACGGCTCGTCGAAGCGGAGCCAGACGACCTCGATCGCGCCCATCTCGAGCGCGGAGATAGCGCCGCGATGGGCGAACGGCAGGGGCGGATCGAAGGCGATCGCGTCGGTCTGCAGCACCCCGATCGGCACCGTGACAACGACGCGGTCAAAAGTGAGGGCCTCGCCCGTCGCCAGGCGCAGGCTCACCCCCGTGTCGTCGTAGATGACGCCGGACACGGGGGTCGAGTAGGTGACCGTAAGCCCGTCCAGCGGATCCGAGACGACCGCCGACACGTCCGCCGTCGCGGCTTCGAACTCCCCGCCCGGGAGCTCGGGCGCGAACCACGTCGACGCCGTCTCGGGGTCGATGCCCGTGAGCGCCGAGAGCCACGCGAGGTAGGCGCCCAGCGCGTCCGAGTCCGGCACGCCGGTCTCCGCGATCGCGTCGGCGAGCGCGACGTCGGTCGGCGCGCCCGACGCCTCCGCGATGGCCTCCGCGACGACCGTGCCGTCGGAGAACGTCTCCTCGCCCGCGGCGCCGCGGGCCGCGGACGCCGCGACGGTCGCGAACGTCGCGCCGCCGAGGGCCATCTCGGTCGTCACGCCCGCGTCTTCGGCGCCGAACAACCAGGCGCCGCGCTGCGGCGGCACGGGCCAGTCCTCGTCCGCGGCCGTGGAAAGCCGCCCGCCCGCGGCGTGGCGCGCTTCGATCACCGTGACGTCATAGCCGGCGTCGGCGAGGGTGCGCGCGGCGGTCGCGCCGGCGATCCCCGCCCCGATGACCGCGACGCGCTCGTCGGTCGTCGCGAACGCGCTCAGATCGATCGCGACGCGCTCGCCCGAGGCCCGCGCGCCGGCCACGGTGCCCGGGCGGTCCGGATCCGTCGCGTCGCCCGCGAAGAACACCCGCTCCGCGACCGGCTCCGCGAGCGTGCGGAGGTCGGCGTCGGTCGCCCCGACGGGGCGCGTGACGCGCGAGCCCCAAGCGAACGGATCCGTCGCCCACTGCGAACGCACGAACGCGGCGGCCGCCGGGACCTCGCCCACGGGCGTCGGCGTCGCGCTCGGGGTGGCACTCGCGGAGGGATCCGGATCCGTCGTGCGCGGCGTGCAGGACGCGAGCAGCACGGCGAGGGCGCCCGCCCCGGCGCCCCGCAACAGCGTGCGGCGCGTGAACCTCATGCGCGCCAGACTACCCGCGACGCGGGCCTCGGCGCCTCAGCCCGCGAGGCGTCGGAACCGATCGGCCGCGCGGTTGCGGCGGCTCGACGCGCCCCCGCCGTGCACGCGCCCGACCGCGAGAATCGCGCGGGCCAGCACCTCGTCCGGCTGCGTCTTGCGCGCCTGGTCGTCGGCGAGCATCTCCACGAGCGCCTCGACCTCGCTCTCGGCGCGCGCGGCCATGGGGAACCAGGGCAGCGCGCCCCGCCAGGCCTGGAACGACACGCGCAGCACCTCGTGGCGCTGCTCGACGTGGGCCCGCTCGTGGGCGACCACGGCGGCGAGCTCATCGTCGTCGAGCGCCTCGAAGAGGCCGCGGGACAGCACCGTGACGGATCCGACGCCCCGCGGCAGGCAGTAGGCGACCGGCGCCTGGTCGTCGAGGACGAGCGTGCGCTTGCGGTCGGGGTCGGGCTGGCTGAGCAGCAGGAGCAGTTGCAGGTGGCGGCGGCGCTGCCGCTCGAACACGACGACGGTGACGACGAGGTGTCCCACGAGGTACGCGGCGAGCGCCGCAGCGGGGATCCCCGCGATCCACGGGTGGCGCGGGAAGAACGCGGTGCCGATGAGCCACAGCGCGCCGACCATGCTGAGCCCCCCGGCCAGCGCAATCGCCTGCCACAGCAGGAGGGCGCGCACGGGGGCGCGCGCCGGCCAGGCGGCGCGCGAGAGCACGATCGGCGCGGGCCACGCGAGGATCACGGCGACGACCGTGAGGGCGAGGCCCGCCGCGAGCGCGCCGAACGACATGGATCCAGCCTAGGCGCGCGCCGGTCGCGGGGTTACGAGGCGCGGGCGAGGAGGTCGCGCAGGTAGGCCGCCTCCTCGGCGGACACGCCGCCGACGAACCGGGCGAGAACGGCCGTGCGGTCGCCGGCGTCGCCGAGGACCTCGTGCATGAGCTCGGCCTGGTGCTCGGCCCGCGAGCCGACGGCGCGGTAGCGGTGCGGGCGCACCGACTTGTCGGGGGCGACAAAGCCCTTCTTCTCCAAGCGCGAAAGCACCGTGAGGACCGTGGTCGCGGCCATGTCGCGGCCGCGGTCGGCGTCGATCGCGTCCTTGATGTCGTACGCGGTGAGCGCCTCGTCGGCGTCCCACAGCACGTCCATGACGCCGCGCTCCAGGTCTCCCAGCGTGCCCACGGCACCCCCCTCTGAGTCGTCGGACCCGCGTCCCGCCATCCGCAAAAGCGGGCGTCAGCGGTCCTTTCCGCGGGTCTCGCGCGGCGCGTATGCGCGGGCGACACCCCCTGGTGCGGGCGATGAAGTCCCCCTATTCTACCGCTCGTCGAGAAAAATCTACGACGCGTCGAAAAACTTCTACATTCTATCGAAATTGCTTCTACACTCTGTAGAAGCGGTCAGCCTCATCGCCCGCCCCGCCGCCGGAGACCCGGCCCCCCGACACACGAAGGAGCCCGCGTGGACGTTCTCGATATCGCCCGCTGGCAGTTCGGCATCACCACCGTCTACCACTTCCTCCTGGTCCCGCTCACGCTGGGGCTCGGCATGAGCGTCGCGATCCTGCAGAGCGCGTGGGTCCGCACGGGGAACGAGAAGTTCCTGCGCGCCACCAAGTTCTGGGGGAAGCTCTACCTCATCAACTTCATCCTCGGCGTGGCCACCGGCCTGGTCCAGGAGTTCCAGTTCGGCATGGCCTGGAGCGAGTACTCGCGGTTCGTCGGCGACGTCTTCGGCGCCCCGCTCGCGCTCGAGGGCCTGCTCGCCTTCTTCGCCGAGTCGACCTTCCTCGGCGTCTGGATCTTCGGGTGGGGCCGGCTGCGCAAGGGGATCCACCTCATGGCGCTCTGGCTCGCCGTGGCCGGATCCTGGGTGTCCGCATACTTCATCATCGTCGCGAACTCGTGGATGCAGCACCCCGTCGGCGTCGAGCTCGGTGACGACGGCCGGCCCGTCATGACGGACATCTGGGCCGTGCTGACGAACAACACCGCGATCGCCGCCTTCACCCACACGATCTTCGGCGCGCTCGTCGTGGCCGGGATGTTCCTCCTCGGGATCTCCTGGTACCACCTGTGGCGCCGCCGCCACGACGGCATCGACACGGTCGACGAGGCGGGCCGCGTCATCGTCGGCGAGGGCGCCGCGCCCGGCCGCGATCGCACCGACCACGGCGTCTGGATCTGGTCGCTCCGCTTCGGCGCGGTCGTCGCGGTCCTCGGCTTCCTCGGCACGGTCGTCACGGGCGACGTGCAGGGCAAGCTCATGTACGAGCAGCAGCCGATGAAGATGGCCGCCGCCGAGGCCGCGTGCCACACGGGCGGATCCTTTTCGGTCCTTTCGCTCGGCGACCCCGGCGGGGACTGCGACGACGTCATCACCCTCATCGAGGTGCCCGGCATCCTCGGCTTCCTCGGCACGGGGGAATGGGGCGCGGACATGCCGGGCATTACCGACCTCGAGCCCGAGTACGTCGACCAGTACGGCGCGACCATCCCCGACGAGGAGATCTACGGCGACCGGGCCGGCAGCGAGGTCGACTACGTGCCCGTGATGTGGATCACGTACTGGGGCTTCCGCCTCATGATCGGCCTCGGCGGCATCGTCGCGGGCGCCGCGGTCATCGCCCTGTGGCTCACGCGCCGCGGCACCGTGCCGCGCTCGCCCTGGATCATGCGCCTCGCGATCCTCGGCATCATCGCGCCGTTCGCCGCGAACATCGCGGGCTGGATCTTCACCGAGATGGGACGCCAGCCGTTCGTCGTGGCGCCGAACCCGGATCCGTCCGGCATCGACGGGGTCTTCATGTTCACGGCGGCCGCGGTCTCGCCCGGCGTCACGGTCGGGGAGCTGCTCTTCTCCGTGATCTCGCTCACCGCCGTGTACGGGGTGCTCCTCGTCGTCGAGCTGTTCCTGCTCGTGCGGTACGTCCGCGGCGGTGTCGCGGCCGCGATGCCCGAGCTCACCCCCCACGAGGATCCGGACGATCCCGGATCCGGTTCCCACCCCCGCCCCGGCGGCGACGTGCTCGCTTTCGCGTACTGACCCGGCTGACAAGGAGACATGCTCATGGACGTTCTTCCCGTCGTCTGGTTCGTCGCCATCGCGGTGCTCTGGGTCGGCTTCCTCGTGCTCGAGGGCTTCGATCTCGGCGTCGGCATGCACCTGCTCTTCTCCACGAAGGACGAGAAGGAGCGCCGCACGATGCTCAACACGATCGGCCCCGTGTGGGACGGCAACGAGGTGTGGCTCATCACGGCCGGCGCCGCGATCTTCGCGGCGTTCCCGCTCTGGTACGCCGCGCTGTTCTCGGCGCTCTACGTACCGCTGACGATCACCCTCATCGCGCTGATCCTGCGCGCCGTGTCGATCGAGTACCGGGGCAAGGTGCACACCGAGAAGTGGGCGCGGTTCTGGACCTGGACCCTCGGGCTCGGATCCCTCGTCACGGCGTTCTGCATCGGGGCTGCCCTCGCCATCACCTCGACGGGCCTCCCGATCGACGCGAACGGCGATCGCGTGGGGCACCCGTTCGTGTGGCTCACCGTCCCGGCCATCCTCGGCGGGCTCGGCGTCGTGGGCTTCGCGCTCGTGCACGGATCCACGTTCCTCGCACTCAAGACCGAGGGCGCCATCCGGGACCGAGCCGCGCGCTTCGGCGGCACCTGGGCGCCGCTCCTGCTCCTCCCGGCCGCGGGATGGGCGCTCTGGGTGCAGTTCCTCCACGGCGGCACGATCTGGTCGTGGGCCCTCGTCGTCCTCGCGGTCGCGGGCGCCGCGTTCGGGTGGGCCTCCGCCCGCGCGCGCCGCGAGAAGCGCGCCTTCGCCGGCTACAGCGCGTTCATCGTCGCGGGCGCGGGCTCCATCTTCGCGGGCATGTTCCCCTACGTCCTGCCGTCGACGCTCGACGAGGCGTTCGGGCTCACCGCGTTCACCGCGTCGAGCGGCGACTACACGCTCACCGTCATGACCATCGTCGCTGCGATCGGACTGCCGATCATCATCGGCTACCAGGCGTGGTCCTACTGGGTGTTCCGCCAGCGCCTGACTCCGGGCATGATCCCCGAGGCGCACATCGTGCTCCCCGCGATCCTGCGCGCGAAGTAGCCCCGGGTGCGGGCGCGGGCGGATCCGTGGATCCCGCCCGCGCCCGCTCGCATATCGGCACGGCGTGAGTGCGTCGTCCAGACCCATCCGGTAGGCATGGAAGCACTATGAGCATCGACCCCTGGCGTATCGAGGCCGCCCGCCCGAAGGAGCCGGCCCGCCGGCCGGACCTCGGGCCCCTCGGGAAGATCACCCTCTTCGCCCTCGGGGTGCTTGCCGCCCTCAAGGCCGTCGGCCTGGTCCTCGTGGCCGGCGCCGTCGCGGCGGGCGTCGTGGGCGTGCAGTCCGGATCCTTCGACGTGCGCCAGGTGCTCTGGCTCGGGTGCGGGGGCGCGATCCTCCGCGCGGTGGCCGGGTGGGGCACGCGCGTGCTCGCGCAGCGCGCCGCGATCGACCTCAAGCGGACGATGCGGGGCCAGCTCTGGTGGCGCATCGCGCACGGCGACGCCGAGGGCGCCGCCGCGGCCGAGACCGCGGGCGGCGAGCGGCCCACCGCGCCGGCGCGCATCTCGACGAGCCGCGAGGGCGAGGGATCCGTCGCCGTCCTGGCCACGGACGGGCTGGACGACCTCGACGAGTACTGCACCTCCAGCCTGCCCGCGACGGTGCAGGCGGCCGTCGTGCCGCTCGTCGTCGGGGCGTGGATCCTCGGCGCCGACTGGGTGAGCGCCCTCGTGATCGTCCTCACGATCCCCCTCGTGCCCCTGTTCATGGTCCTCATCGGCCGGCACACGCAGGCGCGCACGGACGAGGCGCTCGGCGCGCTCACGACGCTCGCGAACCACATGACCGAGCTCGCGCGGGGCCTGCCCGTGCTCGTGGGGCTCGGGCGCGTCGACGAGCAGTCCCGCGCGCTCGAGGGGGTCCAGCGCGCCTATCGACAGCGCACGCAGGAGACGCTCCGCTGGGCGTTCCTCTCCGCGCTCGCGCTCGAGCTCATCGCGACGATCTCCGTCGCGATCGTCGCCGTGTTCCTCGGCCTGCGCCTGCTGAACGGTACGGTCGGCCTCGAGGCGGCGCTCGTCGCGCTCATCCTGGCCCCCGAGTGCTTCGCCGCCGTCCGCGAGCTGGGCACGGCGTTCCACGCGTCGCAGAACGGCCTGTCGGCCCTCGCCCGCGTGCGGGAGATCCTCGCCGGCGCCCGCCGGTCGGACGTGCGCGGATCCGAGCTACCCGTCGTGGCCGACATCACGCAGCCGATCGACCTGCCGCTGACGAAGGACCTCCCGGAGCGCTTCGAGGCGCCGAAGGACTTCCCGACGCTCGAGGAGATCGCCGCGGGCACGGCGTGGGCCGACGAGCCCGCGCCGGCCGAGGAACAGGATCCGCCCCCCATCGTCGTGCGCGACCTCACGGTGCACTACGCGGGGCGCGCGGAGCCGACGCTATTCGGCTTCAGCGCCGAGATCGGCGAGATCACAGCGATCACCGGCCCGTCCGGCGCGGGCAAGTCGACGCTGCTGGGGGCGCTGACGGGCACCCTCCCCGCCGATGCCGAGTCCTCGGGCTGGGTCGTGGGCATCGACACGGAGCGCGTCGCGTGGGCGCCGCAGGCGCCGCACGCGTTCACCGCGACGCCGTGGGACGAGCTCGCGCTGTTCGGCGCGACCAACCCCGAGGCGTCCCTGCGCGAGCTGGGCCTCGCCCGCGTCGCCGACAGCTCGATCGCGGAGCTGAGCCCGGGCGAGCTCCGCCGGCTCGCCGTCGCGCGCGCCCTCGCGCGGGTCGACCAGGGCGCGAGCGTGCTCGTGCTCGACGAGCCGACGGCGCACCTCGACGCCGCGAGCGCCGACCGCGTCCGCGCCGCGATCCGGCGGCGCGCGGGCGAGGCGACCATCGTGCTGGCGACCCACGAGCCCGAGACGCTGGCCCTCGCCACGCGGCGCCTGGCGGTCGACGCGGCGCGCGGCAGGCGCGAGGCGGCACCGGCCGCGGTGCCCACCGCGCGCGGCGGATCCGTCACGGTGACCTCCTCAGACGACGAGCCGGCGGTCGCGGCGGCCGAGCCCTCCACGACGACGGTCGGCATCCCCGTCATCACCGACCAGATCCGCCTCGTCGAGCCCGCCCCCGAGAAGCTCCCCGCGCTGCGGGGCCCGCGCCACCGCGTGCTGCACGGATCCGCGACCCCGTCGCCCTGGCGCGCCCTCGCGCGCATCCTGCGGCCCGCGCGCGGGCGCTGGGCGCTGGGGATCCTCCTCGCCTTCGCGACGATCGCGATGGGCCTGTCGCTCACGGCGGTCTCGGGCTGGCTCATCGTGCGGGCCAGCGTCGAGGAGTACATCATGTACCTGCTCGTCGCGATCGTGGGGGTGCGGTTCTTCGGGATCGGGCGGGCCGTCTCGCGCTACGCGGAGCGGCTCGTCACGCACGACGCCGCCTTCCGCGCGACCGACGCCCTTCGGCTGCGCCTGTGGCGGTCGATCGCCGCGCGCGGCGCGGGCTCGCGACGCCTCCTGGAGGGCGGATCCCCGCTCGACTACCTCGTGACGCTCGCCGACGACCTGCGCGACCAGCTGCCCCGCACGCTCCCGCCGCTCGCCGCCGGGACCCTCGCCATCACGGGGATCGCCGTCACGACGGCGATCGTCGCCCCGCACCTCGCCTTCCTCGTCGCGGCCACCCTCGTGGTCGCGGCCGGCCTCGGCGTCGCGGCGGCGCTCGTCGCAGCGCGCGGCGCGAGCCGGGCCCGCGTCCGGGAGCGCTCCGCGCTCGTGCGCGGTACGGCCGCCCTCGCGAGCGCCGCGGACGACCTGCGCGCGAACGGGATCGCGGGGAGCGCCGTGGCGCGCCTCGAGGTGGCGGGGGCGCGCCTGGCGGCCGCCGAGCGCCGAAACGCCTGGTCGGCGGGCCTCGGCAGCGCGATCGTCGTGCTGGCCGCGTCCGCCCTCGCCGTCGTCGTCCCGGCCGTCTCGGTCGGCGCCCCGGCCGAGCTCGTGTGTGTCGTCGCGCTGCTCGCGCTCGCGGCCGTCGAGCCGCTGGAGGGGCTCGTCGCCGCCGCGCACCGCCTCCCGACGCTGCGCGAGGTCGTGCGCCGGCTCAGCCCGCTCATGGCCGCCCCGACCCCCGTCTCGAGCGGCACGGCCGAGGCCCCGCGGCCCGTGCGCGAGGTGGCGCTCGCGGGGGTCGCCGCGCAGTACCCAGGGCAGGCGGATCCGGTCTTCCGCGGCGTCACGGGGACCGCGCGCGCCGGCGCGTGGCTCGTCGTGTCCGGGCGATCGGGCACGGGCAAGTCGACGCTGCTGTCGGTCGTCATGGGCGCGCTGCCCGCGACCGAGGGCGCCGTGACGGCCGACGGGGTTCCCCTCACCGACCTGTCGCTCGCCTCCTGGCGGCGACGCATCGCGTGGTGCCCGCAGGACGCGTACGTGTTCGACTCCTCGATCCGCGCCAACCTCCTCCTCGCCCGCGCGCGCGAGGACGCGCCGAGCGACGCGGACATGGCCGACGCGCTCCGTCGCGCGGGCCTGGGGCGCCTGCTCGAGGCGCTCCCGGGCGGGCTCGACGCGGGCGTGGGGGCGGGCGGATCCGCCCTGTCCGGCGGCGAGCGCCAGCGGCTCGCCGTGGCGCGCGCGCTGCTCACGCGCGCGGACGTCATTCTCCTGGACGAGCCGACCGCGCACCTCGACGCGCCGACCGCGGCCGACATGATGGCCGACGTGCGCGCCGCGACCGCCGATCGCGTCGTGCTCCTCGTCAGCCACCGCGCGGACGACGTCGCCCTCGCGGGCGCCGAGCGCATCGCGCTATGACGGGCCCCGCGGCCCGCGTGCGGCATGATGGGCGGGTGAGCTCGCCAATCCCGACCCAGCCCGACCACGCCTGCCTCATCGTCCAGGGGCCCGACCGGCCCGGGCTCGTCGCGGCGATCACGAAGCTCATCGAGCGCGGATCCGGCAACATTGTCTCGCTCGACCAGTTCTCCTCGGATCCGTCCGGCGGCGACTTCTTCCAGCGCGTCGTCTTCCACCGCCCGGAGCTCGCGGCCGCGAAGCTCGACATCGAGGCCGACCTCGAGCGGACCTTGACGCCGCTCGGCATGACGTGGACGCTGCGCGACATGGGCACGCCCAAGCGCATGGCGATCCTCGCCTCGCAGAGCGACCACTGCCTGCTCGACCTCCTGTGGCGCTACCGCCGCGGCGAGCTGCCCGTGTCGATCCCCATGGTCGTGTCGAACCACACCACGTCGGCGGAGGACGTGCGCGCGCTCGGCGTGCCGTTCTTCCACGTGCCGTCGCAGGCGGGGCCGGACAAGTCCGCGTCGGAGGCGGAGATCCTCTCGTTGCTGCGCGGCAACGTCGACTTCGTCGTCCTGGCGCGCTACATGCAGGTGCTCTCGAACGACTTCCTCGAGAAGGTGGGGGTGCCGGTCATCAACATCCACCACTCGTTCCTGCCGGCCTTCATCGGGGCGAACCCGTACAAGAAGGCGAAGGAGCGCGGGGTCAAGCTCATCGGCGCGACGAGCCACTACGTGACGGAGGACCTCGACGAGGGCCCCATCATCGAGCAGGACGTCGCGCGCGTGACGCACGCCGACTCGGCGGCCGACCTGCGCCGCCACGGCGCCGACGTCGAGCGCGCGGTTCTCAGCCGCGCCGTGCTCTGGCACGCGCAGGATCGCGTGATCCGGCACGGCAACCACACGATCGTCTTCGCGTAGCCCGCCGGACGTCGTCGGCCCGGGGCGAGGGTTCGCCCCGGGCCGACGCCTGGCGTCACCAGATGGTCACGCGCGCGCTGGGCTCGAGCCACAGCGCGTCGGCGTCGGTCACGCCGAACTCCTCGTAGAACGCGTCGATGTTGCGCACGATCTGGTTGCAGCGGAACTCGTTCGGCGAGTGCGGGTCGACCGCGAGGAGGCGGATCGTCTCGGCGTCGCGGCCCTTCTGCTGCCACACCTGCGCCCACGAGAGGAAGACGCGCTGGAGGCCCGAGAGGCCGTCGATCGTCTCGGGCTCCGCTCCCTCGAGCGACAGCGCGTAGGCCTTCAGCGCGATCCCGAGGCCGCCGAGGTCGCCGATGTTCTCGCCGATCGTGAGGGCGCCGTTGACGTGGTGCTCGGGGTCCAGCCCCTCCGGCGTGAGGACGTCGTACTGGGCGATGAGGCTCGCCGTGCGCTCCTCGAACGCCGCGCGGTCGGCATCGGTCCACCAGTTGTTGAGCGCGCCCGTGCCGTCGTACTGCGACCCCTGGTCGTCGAACCCGTGCCCGATCTCGTGGCCGATCACAGCGCCGATCCCGCCGTAGTTGGCGGCCGCGTCGCGCTCGGGGTCGAAGAACGGGTACTGCAGGATCGCCGCGGGGAACACGATCTCGTTCATGAGCGGGTGGTAGTACGCGTTGACCGTCTGCGGCGTCATGAGCCACTCCTCGCGGTCGATCGGCTGGCCGACCTTCGCGAGTTGGCGATCGTGCTCGAACGCGCTCGCCCGGCGGACGTTTCCGACCAGGTCTGCCGGGTCGATCTCGAGCGCGGCGTAGTCGACCCACTTCGTGGGGTAGCCGACCTTCGGCGTAAACGCGTCGAGCTTTTCCAGCGCCCGCTCTCGGGTCGCGGGGCTCATCCACTCCAGCGTCTCGATCGAGCCGCGGTAGGCCTCGATGAGGTTCGCGACGAGCGCGTCTATCTCGGCCTTGGCCTGCGGCGGGAAGTGCCGCTCGACGTACACCTTGCCGATGGCCTCGCCCATGGCGCCCTCCGCGAGGCTGACGCCGCGCTTCCAGCGCTCGCGGTTCTCCGGCACACCCTGCAGCGTCGTCCCCACGAAGGCGAAGTTCTCGGCGACGATCTCGTCGGTCAGGTACGGCGCCGCGGCGCGGACGACCTTCCAGCGCAGCCACGCCTTCCAGTCCTCGAGCCGCTCGGCGGTCAGGAGCGTGCCGAGGCCCTCCAGGAAGGAGGGCTGGTAGACCGTCACCGCGTCGAACGCGGCCGCCGAGCCCCCGCCGAGGAGGCCCTCGAGCCACGGGGCGAGGTCGACGCCCACGAGCTCCTGCGCCTCGGCGAACGTCATGGGGTTGTAGGTCGCGACGGCGTCGCGGCTGCGCACGTTGTCCCAGTGGTGGCTCGCCACCTCCGTCTCCAGGGCGAGAATCCGCTCGGCGTCGCCGGCCGGATCCGCCATGCCCGCGAGCGCGAGCATCCGCTCGACGTGCGCGCGGAAGGCGTCGCGGGTCTCGGCGAAGCGCTCCTCGCGGTAGTACTGCTCGTCCGGCAGCGAGATGCCCGACTGCACGAGGAAGGGGATGTACCGCGTGGGGTCGCCCGGGTCCGGCTCCACGAACACCCCGATGACGTTGCTGACGCCCTCGCGGTCGAGCGCGCCGACCGTGCGCAGGAATCCGGGCAGGTCGGTCACGGCCGCGACACGCTCCAGCGGCTCCCGGATCGGGTCGAGGCCGCGGCGGGCGATCTCGGCCGTGTCCATGAAGCTCGTGAACAGGTCGCCGACCTTGCGCGGCTCGGAACCCTCGTCGGCGGAACGCGATTCCTCGACGATCTGCCGCACGTCCTTCTCGGCCTGCTCGGCGAGCTGATGGAAGGCGCCCCAGCGCGCCTTGTCGCTGGGGATGTCGGTGCGCTCGATCCAGGATCCGTTGACGTACCGGTAGAGGTCGTCCTGCGGGCGGATGGAGTCGGAGAATTCCTCGGTCGCGAGGCCAGCGGGAAGCGTCATGGCCTCCATCGTAGGTTCGCCCACCGACGTCGGGGCGCGCGGGCGGCGTCGGACGCCCGCCCTACGCTTAGACCATGGCCCCGCAGCGCACGCTCAACCGCGACATCCTCTGGCTCGCGGTGCCCGCGTTCGGGTCGCTCGTCGTCGAGCCGATCTTCCTCGCGCTCGATTCGGCCATGGTCGGCCACCTCGGCGTAGCCGAGCTGGCGGGCCTCGGCATCGCCTCGAGCGTGCTCCAGACCCTCGTCGGCCTGATGGTCTTCCTCGCCTACGCGACGACGCCGGCGGTCGCCCGCCTCCACGGCGCGGGCGACGACGCGCGGGCGGTCTCCCGCGGGATCGACGGGATGTGGCTCGCGGTCGGCATCGGCGCGGTCCTCGCGGTCGCGGGCTACGCCCTCGCGCCGTGGGCCGTCGGCCTGTTCGGGCCCACGCCCGAGGTGGCGGCGGAGGCCGAGGCCTACCTCGGTCTCAGCATGTGGGGGCTGCCCGCCATGCTCGTCGTCTTCGCCGCGACCGGGCTCCTGCGCGGGCTCCAGGACACCGTGACGCCGCTGTGGATCGCGGGGCTCGGCTTCGCCGCCAACGCGCTCCTCAACTGGCTGTTCATGTACGGCCTCGGCTGGGGCATCGCCGGATCCGCCGCCGGCACGGTCGCCGCGCAGTGGGGCATGGTCGTCGCGTACGCCGGCATCGCGGCGCGGCTCGCCAAGCGGCACGGATCCGCCGCCCTCCCCTCGCGCGCCGGCCTCGGCGGGACGGCCCTGACGGGCGGATGGCTGCTCCTGCGCACGGTCGCGCTGCGCGCCGGCCTGCTCCTCACCGTCGCAGCCGCGACGGCGCTCGGGACGGAGGAGCTCGCGGGGTGGCAGATCGTCTTCACGATCGGATCCACGGCGGCCTTTGCGCTCGACGCGCTCGCGATCGCCGCGCAGGCCCTCATCGGCAAGTACCTCGGCTCGGGCGACGAGGCGAGCGTGCGGTACGTGCTCCGTCGCACCGTCGCCTGGGGCGCGTGGTGCGGCGTCGCGATCGGCCTGCTCATCGCGGGCCTCGCACCCGTTCTCGGCGTCGCGTTCACGGGTGAGTGGGACATGTCCTGGCTAACCCTCCCCGCGCTCGTCGCGATGGGTGCCCTGCAGCCGCTCGCGGGCGTCGTCTACGTCCTCGACGGCGTGCTCATGGGCGCGAACGACGCGCGCTATCTCGCCCTCGCGGGGGCCGTGAACCTCGTCCCGTTCCTCGCCTACCTGCTGATCCTGCTGATGGCGCGGCCGGCGGGGTCCTGGGGCCTCGTGGGCGTCGCGATCGCGTTCTTCGGCGTGCTCATGGGGATGCGGGCGTGGACGCTCGGCCGCCGCGTGCGCGGCTCCGCGTGGCTGCGCCAGGCGGGGTGAGCCCCGACCGGGCCTAGGCCCAGCGGCGGCACCACTCGTACATGACGACGGCGCCCGCGGCCGAGGCGTTGATGGACCGGGTCGAGCCGTACTGCGTGATCTCGATGTGGCTCGTGGCGGCCGCGAGCGCCTCCTCGGTGAGCCCCGGCCCCTCCTGGCCGAAGAGGAACACGCAGCGCTCGGGGAGGTCCGCGCGGTCGACGGGCACGGCGTCGCCGACGTTGTCCACCGCGACGATGGGGATCCCTTCCGCCGCCGCCCACTCCCGGAAGTCCGCGACACTCGCGTGGTGCACGACGTGCTGATAGCGGTCGGTGACCATGGCTCCGCGGCGGTTCCAGCGCTTCCGGCCGACGATGTGGACGGTGTCGGCGAGGAACGCGTTCGCGCTGCGCACGATCGAGCCGATGTTCATGTCGTGCTGCCAGTTCTCGATCGCGACGTGGAACGGGTGCCGGCGCGTGTCGAGGTCCGCGACGATCGCGTCCATCCGCCAGTAGCGGTAGCCGTCGACGACGTTGCGGCTGTCGCCGCCCGCGAGCAGCTCGGGATCCCACCAGTCGCCGTCCGGCCACGGCCCCGGCCAGGGGCCGACGCCGTGGGTCGACTGCTCGCGGTGGGGCTCGGGCGCGGGGGTCTCGCTCACTCCCCCATCGTCCCACTCCCCCGGCGATTCGAACTTTTCGGCACACCGAAAAATGTGTCACACTGGCCGCATGACGCCCGCGACCGGCACCGCCGCCCCCCGATCCGCCTGGCTGCTCGGCCCCGCGCTCGTCGCCGGCGTCGCCTACCTGGATCCCGGCAACGTCGCGACCAACATGTCCGCGGGCGCGCGGTTCGGCTACCTGCTCGTGTGGGTCGTCGTCCTCGGCAACGCCATGGCGTGGCTCATCCAGTACCTCTCCGCGAAGCTCGGCGTCATCACGGACCGCAGCCTCGCGGAGACGATCGGGGCGCGGATCCGCTCGCCCTGGGCGCGCCGGGCGTACTGGGCGCAGGCCGAGCTCGTCGCGATGGCGACCGACGTCGCGGAGGTCATCGGCGGCGCCGTCGCGCTCTGGCTCCTCTTCGACGTGCCGCTCCTGGCCGGCGGCCTCATCACGGGCGCCGTATCGATGGCGCTCCTCGCGATCCAGTCGCGCCGCGGGGCCCGGCCGTTCGAGACGGTCATCATCGGGCTCATGGCGATCATCGCGCTCGGCTTCACGGTCGGGGTCTTCGTCGGGCCGCCCGACGGCGCCTCCATCCTCGCGGGGCTCGTGCCCCGCTTCGAGGGCGCGGACTCCGTGCTGCTCGCCGCCTCGATCCTCGGCGCCACCGTCATGCCCCACGCCATCTACGCGCACTCCGCGCTCGCGCGCGACCGGTTCGCGCGCGACGATCTCGGGGGCACCCCGCGGCCGGCGCGGATCCGCCGCCTCCTCCGCGCCACCCGCTGGGACGTCACGATCGCGCTGGCGATCGCCGGCACCGTCAACCTCGCGATCCTCCTCCTCGGCGCGGCGAACCTCCCCGGCGTCCCGGGCACCGACAGCCTCGAGGGCGCGCACGCGGCGCTCGCCGACAGCCTCGGGGCCGCGATCGCGACGCTGTTCGCCGTGGGGCTCTTGGCCTCGGGCCTCGCCTCGACGTCGGTCGGCGCCTACGCCGGCTCCGAGATCATGCAGGGGCTCCTGCACGTCCGGATCCCCCTGCTCGCGCGCCGCGGCATCACGCTCCTGCCGGCGCTCGGGATCCTCGCGATCGGCTACGACCCGACGACGGCCCTCATCCTCAGCCAGGTCGTGCTGTCGTTCGGGATCCCGTTCGCGCTCGTCCCGCTCGTCGTCATCACGGCGCAGCGGCGGACGCTCGGCGACCACCGCAACCGCTGGTGGACCACGGGCCTCGGCGCGCTGTTCAGCGCGTTCCTGATCGCGCTGAACGGGGTGCTGCTCTGGCTCACGTTTACGCCGTGAGCCAGACCGCCTCCCGCGCGCCCTCGGGAATCTCAATGACCCGGTCGCCGAGCGCGGGGCCGGCGACCGTCACGGTCAGCTCGCTCCCCACGTCGATGCCGCAGCTCGTGATGGCGCGCAGCAGCATCGGATCCCGGTCCAGGACCCGCAGCACGCGGCCCGTGTGCCCGGGCCGCGCGTCTCCCAGGAGGACGAACGGCTCGCGCTCGACGGATCCGTCGGGGCGCGGGATGGCGTCGCCGTGCGGGTCGAACCGCGGGAACCCGAGGCGCTCATCGACGCCGGCGAGAAGCCGGTCACTGACCGCGTGCTCGAGCACCTCGGCCTCGTCGTGCACCTCGTCCCACGTGTATCCGAACTCACGCACGAGCCACGTCTCGATGAGGCGGTGCCGCCGCGTCATCGCCACGGCCCGCGCGCGGCCCGCATCCGTCAGCGTGACGGCCCGATACGGCTGATGCGAGACGAGGCCCGACGCGGCGAGCTTCTTGACCATCTCCGTCACGCTCGAGGGCGCGACGCCCAGCTTCGCGGCCAGCACCGACGGCGTAATCGGCGCGTCCTGCCACTCGGTGTGGGCGTAGATCGTCTTGAGATAGTCGTCGGCCGCGGGGCTCGTGGGCATGCCCCCAGCGTACGCGGGGCGGTTTAGCGGGTCGCCCTGGCGGCCTTGTCGAACGGCCAGGTCAGCCCGGCGAGGTGCTCGCACGCCTCCCACAGCCGCGCGCGCACCTCCGGGTCCGAGGACGTCGCCGAGGGGCGCTGCCGCGCCGGCTCGCCGCGCGTGAGAAGCCGCGGCCCCCAGTACTCGCCGCCCTCGATCGCAGGGTCCAGGAGCGCGCGCACGATCGGATCCGCGCCCGTGTCCTTGCCCTGCGCGATCGGCGCCTGCAGCCCGTCGCGCAGGCGCTTGAGGAGCCCGGGCTCGCTCACGCCCGTGACCCGCGGCGAGCGCCCGCCGATCGAATAGCCGGGGTGGGCGACAACGCTGTCGACGGGAACGCCCGCGTCGCGCAAGCGCGCGTCGGCCTCGAACCCGAGGGCCTGGACGGCGACCTTCGACTGCACGTAGGCCTTCCACCCGCCGTATCCGTTCTCGAGCTGCGGATCCTCCGGCGCGTGCCGGCCGAGCAGGGTCGAGACGCTGCCGAGCCAGACCATGCGGGGGCGGTGGCGCGGGGTGGCGGCTTTCGCGAGCTGCGTGAGCAGCTCGGCCCCGAGCACGAAGTGGCCGAGCGCGTTCGTGGCGAAGACGAGCTCGCGGCCGTCACGCGTGGTCTCGCGCGCGTGCGGGGTGTGCACGACGCCCGCGTTGAACACGACGCCGTCGAGGCGCGCGCGCTGGAAGAGGCCGCCCCGGACGCTGGCGGCCGCGGCGCGGATGGATCCGGGGTTCGCCACGTCGAGGAGCAGCGTCTCGACCGACGCGCCCGGCACGCGGGCCTCGAGCGCGTCGTGCGCCGCCTGGAGGCGGTTGGG
This sequence comes from Microbacterium sp. ZXX196, assembly GCF_009709595.1. Classification (NCBI taxonomy): domain Bacteria; kingdom Bacillati; phylum Actinomycetota; class Actinomycetes; order Micrococcales; family Microbacteriaceae; genus Microbacterium; species Microbacterium sp. ZXX196. Next base: position 13,328 of record NZ_WMEE01000014.1, on the reverse strand, counting down.
ATGGCGGCCGCTCATGATCACGTGGGCGCCGGCGCGGGCGAGCTTCTCCGACGTGAAGAACCCGAGCCCCGCGTTCGCGCCGGTAACGAGGTAGCTGCGCCCGTCCTGGGGCGGCAGGTCCCGCGGATCCCAGGCGTCCGCCGCGCGTGTGCTCACGATGCGAGCGTAGGCCCGTCGTGTGTCGGGGGCGTTGCGGCACGCGGCGCGGGGCGCCCCCGGCGCGACACGCGGGGCGTTCCCCACACCGGCCCCCGACGACCTACGCTTCAGTCATGGCGAGTCATGACGAGATCGAGTGCTGGCTGACCGACATGGACGGCGTGCTGGTGCACGAAAACCGGGCCATCCCGGGCGCCCCCGAGCTGCTGACCCAGTGGCGCGAGGACGGCACCCCGTTCCTCGTCCTCACGAACAACTCGATCTTCACCCCGCGCGACCTCTCCGCCCGCCTCCGCGCGAGCGGCATCGAGGTGCCCGAGGACCGCATCTGGACCTCCGCGCTCGCGACCGCGACCTTCCTCAAGAGCCAGTCCCCCGGCGGGACCGCGTACGTCGTCGGCGAGGCGGGGATCCTCACCGCCATGCACGAGGCCGGCTTCATCATGACCGAGTCGGATCCCGAATACGTCGTCATCGGCGAGACGCGCAACTACTCCTTCGAGGCGATCACCAAGGCGATCCGGCTCATCAACAACGGGGCCCGCTTCATCTCGACGAACCCCGACGCGACAGGGCCGTCGGCCGAGGGCCCGCTGCCCGCGACGGGCGCGATCAACGCGCTCATCACGAAGGCCACGAACCGCGAGCCCTACGTCGTCGGCAAGCCCAACCCGATGATGTTCCGCTCCGCGCTCAACCGGATCGGTGCGCACAGCGAGAACACGGGGATGATTGGCGACCGCATGGACACCGACATCGTCGCGGGCATCGAGGCCGGGCTGCACACGGTCCTCGTCATGAGCGGGATCAGCGACCAACGCGAGATCGACCGGTACCCGTTCCGGCCGAGCGAGACGGTCGCGAGCGTGGCGGACCTTTTGCGGAAGCCCGCCGATGGGTGAGGCCTTTCTCGTCGTCGTCGCGCTGAGCTGCGTCGCCGCGATCGTCATGGGGATCCGGGCGCTCGGCCGCCTGAAAAACGGCCGCGACGACGACGACGCCTTCGGCCCGCGCCGCCCGCCGGAGTAGCGCGCGGCCTACGCGCGGAGCGCGAGCGCGGCCGCGCCGACGAGCGGGCCGTCGGGCCCGAGGCCGCTCCGTACGACGCGCGTGCGGGCGGCGTACGGCAACACCGCCCAGTCGGCGAGCGAGGCCGCGACGAGCTCGACGTAATCGTCGCTCGCGAACGAGAAGCCGCCCGAGATCGCCACGACCTCGAGGTCGAGGAGGGTCGAGGCATCGGCGAGCGCCCGCCCCACCGCGCGCGCCGAGCGCTCGATCGCCTCGCGCGCGACGCGGTCGGCGCGGCGCGCGTCGGCCGCGAGCTGCTCCCCCGTCGTGCCGCGCCAACCCGCCAGCTGCGCCCACGTGACGCTTGCCGGGCCGGAGGCGATCTCCTCGAGCGTTAGCTCTCCCCCGTGCTCGGCCGCGTGCGTCTGACCGAGGTGACCGGCGTTCCCCGAGGATCCGCCCACGGGGCGGCCGTCGACGACGATTCCGCCGCCCACGCCCGTCGACACGACGATCGACAGCGACGCGCGCGCGCCGGCGGCCGCGCCGAGCCACGCCTCGGCGAGCGCGAGCGCCCCGCCGTCGTGGCGGAGGACGACCCGAGGATCCGCCTGCCCCGTCGCGACGACGACGGCGTCGCGCACCGCCTCGGCGAGGGGAAAGCCCGAAAGGCCCGGCATGTTCACGGGCGCGATCGTGCCGGCGACGAGGTCCACAGGGCCGGCGGATCCGATGCCCGCCCCCGCGAGAGCGGCGCCCCGCGGGAGCGCGTCGAGGGCGTGCGCAACGACCGCGCTGACGGCCTCGCGCATCCCCGCGGGGTCGATCGCGCGCCCGGTCGGCTGTCGCGTGCGGCTGGCCGCGAGCACGGCGCCGGCCTCGTCGACCAGGGCGGCCTCGATCTTCGTGCCGCCGACGTCGACGGCGAGGGCAAAACGGGTCATGACGAGAAGCGTATCGACCGCGGGGCGGTCCGCCGCGCGCCGGGCGGAGCGCGCTACTGCGGCGCGAGGCCCAGGTCGTCGAGGTCGATCGCGGCGCGCCACTCGAGGCCCTCGGCCTCGATCGCGGCCTGCGCCCCCGTCTTCCGGTCGACGATGACGGCGACGGCCACGACCTCGGCGCCCGCGCGCCGCAGGGCCGCGACGGCCGTGAGGGCGGACTGGCCGGTCGTGGACGTGTCCTCGAGCACGACGACCCGCTTGCCCTCGACCTCGGCGCCCTCGATCTGGCGGCCGCGACCGTGGTCCTTCGGCTCCTTGCGGACGACGAACGCGTCCAGCGGGCGCGGCGTGGCCGCGGTCGCGTGCAGGACGGCGTTGGCGATGGGGTCCGCGCCGAGCGTCAGGCCGCCGACCGCGACCACGCCGTCGATGTCGGCGATGAGGTCGCTCATGATGCGGCCAATCGCGGGGGCAGCGCGGTGGTCGAGGGTGAGCTTGCGCATGTCCACGTAGTAGGTGGCCTGCTTGCCGCTCGAGAGCGTGAAGTCGCCGTGGAATACCGCCTCGTCCGTGATGAGCTCAATGAGCTTCTGGCGGTCGTTCTCGGCAGCGGGCGTGGATGCGATGGCCATGCGGCCCAGTCTAGGTGGCCTCCGCCTCGTCGCCCGCGCCGTGCCCGTAGGCTGGCCGCACGGCAGAGCAGCCCCTCGAGGACTGGCTGGAGCGCCGCGCGTTCCCCCGGCCCGGCCTCTTTTCGGACGGATACGACCGCGATCACGTCAACCGGCGCCTGGACGAGGTGATCGCCCGGCTCCGCGCCGGCCGCGCCCTCACCGCGCTCGTCGACCGCCCCGACTTCCCCGCCGCGCCCCGCGCACGGGCCTACGACCGGCGGGCCGTGGACGATCTCTTCGACAACCTCAAGTGGGGATCCGACCCGCGCGACTGAGGCGGATACGCGAGCCGCCTAGGCTGGGGGTATGCGGATCGCGACCTGGAACGTCAACTCCGTCCGGGCGCGCGTCGACCGCGTCGTCTCCTTCGCGGAGCGCGCGGGCATCGACGTGCTCCTCATGCAGGAGATCAAGTGCAAGCCCCACCAGTTCCCCTTCGCGCCGTTCGAGGACGCGGGCTTTCACGTCGAGGCGCACGGGCTCAACCAGTGGAACGGCGTCGCGATCGCCAGCCGCCTGCCGCTCGAGGACGTGCAGTATTCCTTCCCCGGCATGCCCGGATTCCAGAAGGGGTATGAGGGCGACGACGCGCCGCTCGAGGCCCGCGCCATCTCGGCGCTCGTCGACGGCGCCCGGCTGTGGAGCCTCTACGTGCCCAACGGCCGCGGCCTCGACGACCCCCACTACGCCTACAAGCTGCACTTCTTCGAGAAGCTGCGCGACTACGTGCGCGACACGCTGCGGGCGGATCCGGACCTCCCCCTGGCGCTGACGGGCGACTTCAACGTCGCGCCGCTCGACGCCGACAACGGCGATCCGTCGATCGTCGAGGGCCAGACGACGCACGTCTCCCCCGCCGAGCGCGCCGCATTCCGCTCCCTCGAGGAGGCCGGGCTCACCGACGTCGTGCGGCCGATCGTGCCGGACGGGTACACCTTCTGGGACTACAAGCAGCTGCGTTTTCCGCGCAACGAGGGGCTGCGCATCGACTTCATCCTCGGCTCGCGCGCCTTCGCGGACGCCGTGGAGGGCGCGTCGATCGAGCGCGACGAGCGCAAGGGCGAGGCCCCGAGCGACCACGTCCCGGTCGTCGTCGACCTGAACCTCGACGGCGAGGACGAGGACGACCTGCCGATGATCTTCGGCTAGCCGAGCCCCCGTCGGTGGGCCCAGACGACCGCGGCGACGCGGTCTCGGGATCCGGTCTTCTGCAGGATGTTCGAGACGTGGGTCTTCACCGTGGCCTCGCCGATGAACAGCCGCGCCGCGATCTCGGCGTTGCTCAGCGCGCCCGAGACGAGTCGCAGGACCTCGCGCTCCCGCTCGGTGAGATCCACCGCGAGGGTCGGCTCGCCGGCGACCGCGCCCGCCGCGTCGCCGTGCCGCGCGATGACGCGGCGGGTCACCTCGGGGGCGAGCAGGGCGTCGCCCGAGGCCGCCACGCGCACCGCCTGCACGAGATCCTCGGGGCGCGCGTTCTTCAGGAGGAATCCGCTCGCGCCGGCGTCGAGCGCCGCGAACAGGTAGTCGTCGCGGTCGAAGGTCGTCACGATGACGACGCTCGCGGCGGATCCGGCCCGCACGATGCGGCGCGTCGCCTCGATGCCGTCCATGTCGGGCATCTGCACGTCCATGAACACGACGTCGGGGGCGAGGTGCGCCGCCCGCTCGACGGCCTCCGCCCCCGTCGCGGCCTCCCCGGCGATCTCGATGCCCGAGGCCTCGAGGATCATCCGAAAGCCCGCGCGCATCGTGGCGTGGTCGTCGACGAGGAGAACGCGGGGACTCATGCGCTCCATCCTCCCCCGCCGGGCGCCTCCGCGATCGGGACGCGGACCCGCACGAGGTACCCGCCCCCGTCGCGGGGCCCGGCCTCGAGGCGCGCGCCCATGGCTGTCGCGCGCTCGCGCATGCCGAGGGTACCGAGCCCCGCGCGCGACGCGAGCACGACCCGCCCCGTGTTCGCGACCTCGAGCTCGACGGCCCCCGGCTCGTACCGCACGCGGACGTCGGCGCGCACGTTCGGGCCGCCGTGGCGACGCGCGTTGGTCAGCGCCTCCTGGGCGATGCGGAACAGGTTCACCTGCACGAACGCGGGCACGCTCGCCTGCTCGCCCACGACCCGGAGCGTCGCGGGCGTGCCCGCCTCGTCGACGCTCCGCACGAGCGGATCCAGGCTCTCAAGCCCCAGCGTGGACGGCGCCTCGTCCTCCTCCGCGTCGCCCGAGCGCAGCGTGTCGAGGAGGTGCCGTAGCTCGCCGATCGCCTCGCGCGCGGAGGCCTCCACCGCGGCGAGCGCGCGCTTCGCGGCGGCCGGATCCGTGTCCACGACGGCGCGCGCGGCGCCCGCCTGCACGCCCATGGCCGAGACGTGGTGCGCGACCACGTCGTGCAGCTCGCGCGCGATGCGCACGCGGTCGAGGGCGACGGCCTGCGCGGCGGCGAGCTCCTGCTGTTCCTCGAGCTGGCGGGTCCGCTCGGCGAGCGCCTGGCGGTTCAGCGCCGCGTCGTATGCCCGATCTCCCATATAGAACGCGCCGCCGAAGAAGACGACGTTCACGAGCCACATGATGAGCATGTAGGCGAGCACGGGGGAGAGGACGCCCACGGCCGCCACGTCAGAGTTCGGGGCGTCCGTCGCCGCGCGGAACGTGGCGACGAGCATCCACACGAACATCGCCGCGATGATGCCGAGACGCGCATATAGCGCCCGGCGCCGGTTCTGCGACCACGCGCCGATCGTGTACATCGTGAGGAACAGCGCGACCTGCCCGACGTAGAGCTCGGGGACCCCCGCCTCCATCCCGACGATGTAGACGACGTTCACGACGATCGCCACGGCGATCGGGAAGCGCCTGCGGACGACGAACGGGAGCGCGATGAGCGCGCCATAGAGGACGCCCCAGCGCGCGTCGAGGCTCTCGGTTCCCATCAGCTGCGCGAAGAACCCCAGAACCGAGCTGAGGATGGCCGCCGCGAAGAGCCCGAGCCCGAGCCACACGTCGTTTCGCAGCTGCGCGGGGGTCGGCGGCTCGCGGATAAGCTCGGGGCGGGCGACGGCGGATTCGCCGGGGGACGAGGACATTCCCCCAGGCTAGGCGGGGCGGATCCCGAGCGCCTCCCTCTCCGGGGGGACCCCTTGTGCGCGCGGGGGGAGGGGGTCATCCTGGCAACGCGGAGGTGCGCACCGGACCATCGGACACAGGGAGGTCGCCATGGCCGCCACCATTTTCGTGAATCTGCCCGTCGCCGACGTCGAGCGGACGAAGGCGTTCTACGCGGCGCTCGGCGCCGAGATCGTTCCGGGGTTCTCGGACGACTCGAGCTCGACGAACTCGACACCCACCGGCACGAAGCCCACGAGCGCTCCGGCGAGGCTACGGTTGAGCGACTTCTCGGCGATCGAGCCGACGCTGTAGCCAATCTCGGTCACGATAACTTCTCCTCGCGTTGCGGTGGCGGCGCTGCGGCGCCGGTGAGCCCAACGGCGGATCCGCGCGGTGTACTCCCGCGCATGCTCCGACTGGGGGCGGATCCGCGTTCTCCGCCCCCAGTCGGATGTGCGCCGCGGGCCGGATCCGTAGCGTCGGACCCATGCTCAATCTCACGGAAGTCACCAAGCGCTTCGGCGAACGCACGGTGCTCGACGACGTGTCCTTCACCGTCCCACGCGGCCGGCTGACCGGTTTCGTCGGCGGCAACGGTGCCGGAAAGACCACGACCATGCGCATCGTGCTCGGCCTGCTGCGCTCCGACGGCGGCGAGGTCGAGCTCGACGGCGCCCCGCTCTCGGCCGCCGCGCGCCGCTTCTTCGGCTACATGCCGGAGGAGCGCGGCCTCTACCCGAAGATGAAGGTGCGCGAGCAGATCGCCTACCTCGCGCGTCTCCATGGCTTCGAGGGCCGGGAGGCGACGGACCGCGCGACGCGGATCCTGGAGCAGCTCGGCCTGGGGGAGAGGCTGAACGACGCGGTCGAGGCGCTCTCGCTCGGCAACCAGCAGCGGGCGCAGATCGCGGCCGCGCTCGTGCACGACCCGGACGTCCTCATCCTCGACGAGCCCTTCAGCGGCCTCGACCCGATGGCCGTCGAGACGGTCGTCGGCGTGCTCCAGGAGCGCGCCGCCGCGGGCGCCGCGGTGCTGTTCTCCTCCCACCAGCTCGACGTCGTCGAGCGACTGTGTGATGACCTCGTGATCATCGCGGGCGGCGTCGTGCGCGCGCACGGGCCCCGCGAGGCGCTGCGCCAGGCGCACTCGGCCCCGCGGTTCGAGGTCGAGACGACCGGCGACGTCGGCTGGCTGCGCCACGAGCCCGGCGTGGAGGTCGTCTCCTTCGACGGCGGATCCGCCGTGTTCGACGTCGATGCGGACGAGACGGCGCAGCGCGTCCTCCGCCGCCTCGTGGGGGAGGGATCCGTGTCCCGCTTCGCCCCGCAACAGCCCACGCTCGCCCAGATCTTCCGAGAGGTCGTCCGATGAACGCCGCCCGCCCCGTCTCCCTCTCCCGCGCGACCGCACTCGTCGCGCAGCGCGAGATCGTCACCCGCGTGCGCAGCAAGGCCTTCCTCGTCTCGACGGGGATCCTGCTCGTCGGCATCGTCGTGGCCTTCGTCGTCATGCAGCTGCTCGGCGACCGGGAGCAGACGACCTCGGTCGCCGCGCCGGCGGCCATCGCCGCCGAGCTGCCGGACGGCGCCGGCATCGAGGTGACCACGACGGCGTCGGCCGAGGAGGCCCGCGCGCTCGTGGCGGAGGAGGAGGTCGACGCGGCGGTGGTCGCGGACGACGCCTCGCCCGCCGGCGTGACGATCGTCGCGCAGACGGAGGCGCCCGAGGCCCTCGTCTCGGCGCTCTCGCTCGCGCCCACGGTCGAGCTCCTCGACCCCGACGGCGCCTGGTCCGCCCTGCGCTACATCATGGGGATCGCCTTCGGGGTCATCTTCATGGGCGCGGCGATGTCGTTCGGGATGCCCGTGGCGACGAGCGTGGTGGAGGAGAAGCAGACGCGCGTCGTGGAGATCCTCATCACCGCGATCCCCGCCCGCGCGCTGCTCGCCGGCAAGGTCCTCGGCAACACCGCCATGGCCTTCGCGCAGATCGCGCTCGTCGCGATCACGGTCTCCGGATCCCTGCTCGCGACGGGGCAGACCGAGATCCTCGCGGGGCTCGGGTCGCCGCTGCTCTGGTTCGCGCTGTTCTTCGTGACGGGCTTCCTGCTCATCGCCACCCTGTTCGCCGCGACGGGGGCGATGGTCTCGCGCCAGGAGGACATCAGCCAGACGATCTCGCCGATCCTCTACCTGGTCATGGCCCCGTACATGCTCGTCATCTTCTTCAGCAACAACCCCCTCGTGATGGCGATCATGTCCTACGTGCCGTTCTCCTCGCCCGTGTCCATGCCGATCCGGATGTTCTTCGGCGAGGCCGAGTGGTGGGAGCCGATCGTCTCGATCGTCCTCTCCCTCGCGGCGTGCGTCGGCGTCGTCGCGCTGGCCGCGCGCATCTACGAGAACTCGCTCCTGCGCATGGGGGCGCGCGTGTCCTGGCGCGACGCCCTTGCGCACTAGAGCGGTGCGCGCGCGATCGGCGCGCCCGGTGCACGAACGTGCGGGGCGACAGCCGCCCACGAGCTGGCGCGCCAGCTCCTCGTCCAGCACGAGGTCGGTGACGACGCGCGCCGCCAGCGCACCGCGCACCGCCGGCAGCTTCGGGGTGCCCGAGACGACGCAGACGCGGCGCGGCACGCGGCGCAGCCGGTCGATGCCGGGACCGGTCGCCCGCGCGTTCAGCGCGATGTCCCGCCACGTGCCGTCGGCGCGGAAGAACACCGTCGCCACGTCGCCGACGGCCCCGTCCTCCCTCAGCCCGCGGTAGTCGGCCTGCTCGAGGTAGCCGCCCACGTACACGCGGCTCGGCACCTCGGCCAGCGGCGAGCCCAGACCGAAGATCGCGACGTCGATGCGATCCTGGATGCCGAGCACGCGGCGCGTGCTGCGCTCGCGCCACATCGCCTGCTTCGTGGCCGGGTCGTCGAAGAACGCCGGCACCGGGAACTGCTCCACCCGCGCGCCGAACGCCTGCCCGAAGCGGTCGAGGATCTCGCTGGCGTACTCGATGCCCGATGTCTGGGTTGTTGCCCGCGCCGTTGAGCTGCACGACGGTCGTGCCGTGCGTGTCGCGCGTGGGCAGGTGGCGGCTGATCGCCCCGATCGTCGATCCCCATGCCACGCCGATGGCCATGTTCGAGTCGACGACCCCCGAGATGAGGCGCGCGGCCGTGAACGCGACGCGCTCCAGCCGGTCGACCTCGCTCACCCCGGACCCGACCGGCACGACGTGCGCGGCGATGCCGAAGCGGTCGCGGATCTGCCGCTCCAGGGCGGCGCCCTTCTCGAGCGGCGAGTGGATGCGGATGTCGACCAGCCCGGTCTCGCGCGCGTGGCTGATGAGGCGCGACACCGAGGAGCGGGACGTGTGCAGCTCGCGGGCGATGGCATCCATCGTGAGGTCCTGCAGGTAGTACAGCTGCGCCGCGGTGAGGGCGCGGACGAGCTTCGGGTCGCCCGCGCGCGCCGGCGATCCGCCTCCCGCGCCGTCGATCACGTCCGTCATGCCCCACACCCTCCTGCACATTCGTGCACTCGCCTTGCGAATCCTCCCCGGCCCGCCCAGCCTAGTCCTGAGCGCGGTCAGCCGGCCGCGCGCTTCCCCCGAGCCGAAGGAGCCCGATGAGCACGCCTGCAGCCACGCACCGCCGCGAGGAGACGATCGCCGCGATCCGCGAATCGGGCCGGGCCCAGGTGCTCATCATCGGCGGCGGCATCAACGGCATCGCGACGTTCCGCGACCTGGCGCTGCAGGGCGTCGACGTGGTGCTCGTCGAGCGCGGCGACTTCGCCTCGGGCGCCTCGGCGGCCTCCAGCCACATGATCCACGGCGGCATCCGCTACCTCGAGAACGGCGAGTTCCGCCTCGTGCACGAGTCGGTGCAGGAGCGCAACGGCCTGCTCGCCACGGCTCCCCACTACGTCAAGCCGCTGAAGACGACCATCCCGATCTACTCGTTCTTCTCCGGCCTGCTGAACGCGCCCATGAAGTTCCTCTTCAACCGCTCAGGCAAGCCCTCCGAGCGCGGCGCGCTCATCATCAAGGCCGGCCTCGTGATGTACGACCTCTTCGCCAACTCGGGCCGGGCCACGCCCTGGCACGCGTTCCGCGGCCGCTCGCGTTCGCTGCGCGAGCTGCCCCGCCTGAACCCCGGCGTGAAGTACACGGCGACGTACTACGACGCCTCCATGCACGACCCCGAGCGGCTCGCGCTCGACGTGCTCGGCGACGGCGTGCGCGCCGGCGGCCGCGCGCTCAACTACGTCGAGGCCGTCGGCCGCGACGGCCGGTCGATCCTGCTGCGCGACCAGGTCACGGGCGAGGAGCTCTCGCTCGCGCCCGACGTCGTCGTCAACGCGTCCGGCCCCTGGACCGACCTCACGAACGAGGCGCTCGGCGACGCGACGACGTACATGGGCGGCACGAAGGGCTCGCACATCGTGCTCGACAACCCGGAGCTCGTGAAGGCGACGGGCGGGCGCGAGATCTTCTTCGAGCACGAGGACGGCCGCATCGTGCTCATCTACCCGATCAAGGGCATGGCGATGGTCGGCACCACCGACATCCCCGCCGACCCGCGCGAGCCCGCCCGCTGCACGGACGAGGAGGTGTCGTACTTCCTCGACCTCATCGCCCACGTCTTCCCCGACGTGCCCGTCTCGCGCGACGAGATCGTGTACAAGTTCAGCGGCATCCGCCCCCTCCCGAAGAGCGACGCCACCGTCGCCGGGCAGATCTCACGCGACTACCGCGTGGAGGCCACGGAGCTCGGCGGTCTTCCCGTGCTGAGCCTGGTGGGCGGCAAGTGGACCACGTTCCGCGCACTCGGCGAGACGCTCTCGACGCGCGTGCTCGAGCGGCTCGGAGCGCCGCGCCGCGTGAGCACAAGGGGGCTGGCGATCGGCGGCGGCCGCGACTACCCGCGCACGCTCGGCGACCGTGCCGTGTGGCTGCGCCGGCACCTCGGCGGCGAGGACGACCGCACCCGCCTGCTGCTGGAGCGCTACGGCACCAGGGCCGCCGACGTGTGGGCGCACCTGACCGCGGGCGAGGACGAGACGCTGCTCGGCGGCGAGCTGTCGACGCGCGAGCTCGACTGGATGGTGCGCGAGGAGCACGTGGTGCATCTGGCCGATGTCGTGCTGCGCCGCACGTCGCTGGCGTTCACCGGCCGGGCCGACGTCGCCACACTCACCGTGATCGCCGACGCCCTCTCCCCCATCCTCGGGTGGGACGAGGACACGCGCGCCCAGGAGCTCGCGGACACGATCGGCCTGCTGCGCGAGGAGCACGGCGTCGATCTCCCCGACTACGCCACGCGCATGACGCCCGTGACGTGACCCACCCGTTCCATGCGGGCGGGTTTCTCGCGAGCGCTGCCGCTCGCATACCTTACACCCGATGAAGGAGTCCCCACCCCATGACAACGACGTCACGCCGTCGCAACAGCGCGCTCGTGATCCTGTCGCTCCTGCTCTGCCTGATCTCGGCCGTCGGCGCCGCGATCGTGCAGACCGGCGGCGGTTCGACCGAGGTCAAGGACCTGAAATGGGAGACGAGCTCGGGCCGCGCCATGAACGCGCTCCTGTTCGTCCCCGAGAACGCGACGGCCGATGAGCCAGCGCCGGCCGTCGTGGTGAGCCACGGCTGGTGGAACAACCGCGAGATGCAGACCGCGAACTACGTGGAGCTCGCGCGCCGCGGATTCGTGGTGCTGTCGATCGACATGTACGGCCACGGCAACTCCGACCCGCTGCCGGCCGATGAGCTGGCCGTGGGCGGCACCGGCATGTACGACGCCGTGAAGCTGCTCGCCGACCTGCCCTATGTCGACGTCGACCGCATCGGCGTCGAGGGGCACTCGAACGGCGCGCGCGCCGCGAACTTCTCCGTGCAGCTCGACAACGAGGCGGACGAGCAGCTCATCTCGTCGGTCATGCTCGTCGACAACGAGGCGTTCTACACGGACGAGGACGGCGCGTACACGAACATCTACGGCTCGCGCGACGTCGGGCTCGTCGCCGACCAGTACGACGAGTTCTTCTTCCGCTCGTACACCGCCGAGGGCGCCGTCGCGACCACGCCGCGCGAGTTCGCGGGCACGCCCAACGCGCAGTCGTTCCTGCACTTCGGCGAGGACCCCGAGGGGCTCGACGAGCGCGTGCCCGACGAGTACTACACCGAGACGATCGACGGCGAGGAGGCCGTGCGCTTCCTCAGCACGCCGGCGCAGACCCACCCGTGGAGCACGCAGTCGAAGTACACCACCGCGGATGTCGTGGGCTTCTTCGACACCACGCTGGGCGCCCCCAACCCCATCGAGCCCACCTCGCAGGTGTGGCAGTGGAAGGAGCTGTTCACGGCGCTCGGCCTGATCGGCTTCGGCATGTTCCTCGTCGTGTTCACGCGCGAGCTGCTGTTCACGCGCGCCTTCGCCGGCCTGCGCGACGAGGTGGCCCCGGCCGAGAAGACGACCGCGAAGGGCCTGGCCTGGTTCTGGGGCGGCCTCGTCGTGTCGGCCGCGATCTCGGCGCTGTCGTACGTGTGGCTGAGCCAGCAGTCCTGGCTCACGGGCATCGTCCACAACGCCGTGCCCAACCCGGTGCCCACCGGCTCGGTGTTCTTCATCGCCGTGTGGGCCGCGGTCAACGGCGTGGCGGCGATCGCCATCATGTTGCTGTCGTACTTCCTGTACGGCCGCAAGGCGGGCCAGAGCCCGCGCGCGCTCGGCATCTGGCCGGGCTGGAAGCGCCTGCTGCAGAGCGTGGGCCTCGTGGCCGTGGCGACGACGGCGACCTTCCTGCTCGTGTTCCTCGCGGACTACTTCTTCAAGACCGACTTCCGCCTCTGGGTGCTGGCCGTGAAGGTGTTCCCGCAGGACAAGATCTGGTACGGCCTGTTCCTGGTGCCGCTGTTCCTGATCTACTTCGTCGCGAACTCCGTGTCGATCAACGTGTTCAACCGGTTCACGCTGGCCGGCCGCGAGTGGGTGAACACCGCCGTGCTGGCGCTGTTCAACTCGCTCGGCCCGATCGTGCTCGTGCTGCTGCAGTACCTCACCTTCTGGGTGACGGGCGACCTCGTGCCCGGATTCGGCGGCATCTACAGCATCTGGCTGTTCCCGGTGGTCGTGATCCTGGCGTTCACGGCCGTCGTCACGCGCAAGATCTACCGCGAGACGAACAACCCGTACATCGCCGGCATCCTCAACGCCGTCGTCGTGTCGATCGTCTCCGTGTCGAACTCGCTCGTCATGACCTACTGATCTGCCCCGGCGAACGGCCCCGGAGTCTCACGACTCCGGGGCCGTTCGCGTTCCCCCGCTTCGCGGTCAACCGGCCGGGAGCGCCGCGCGCCTAGGGCGTGTTGATCAAGAGGTTCAGGCTCAGGATCGGCGAGTCTCGATGGTGTGACGCGTCAGGAGATCTCGGAT
>NZ_WMEE01000145.1:0-276 GCF_009709595.1 Microbacterium sp. ZXX196 | reverse complement strand
TTCTTTAGCAGCTTTAACCATTTCTTGAGCTTGCTTTACATTGGATGCAAAAGCTTTTTCTGTTAAAACATGTTTTTTGTTGTTTAGAAATAGGATGGACTGCTCTGCATGCAGTGAGTTGGGACTAGCAATATAAACTGCATCAATTTTGTCGCTCTCCGCCATTTCAGTCAAACTTGTGAATATATGTTCCGCATTATATTTTTTTGCAAATGCTGCTGCTTTTTCTTCTGATCTTGAATATACAGCAGCCAAGGTAAACTCCTCCACCATGCT
>NZ_WMEE01000144.1:0-276 GCF_009709595.1 Microbacterium sp. ZXX196 | reverse complement strand
GAAATAGCTGAAATGCTTAAATTACCGAATGATATCAATATCATTGTTGATTCATTTTTCCAAGTTCCAAGTATGCATATCAGTTTTAATCATTGGATTTTGCTTCAAAATAAAATTGAAGAGTATTTTAATGATAAATCTGTCGATGGTATTGTCGTTACACATGGAACGGATACACTCGAAGAAACAGCTTATTTTTTAGATTTAACTGTAGATGATGAAAGACCTGTCGTTATTACAGGATCTCAAAGATCTCCTGGTGAATTAGGGACAGAC
>NZ_WMEE01000143.1:0-276 GCF_009709595.1 Microbacterium sp. ZXX196 | reverse complement strand
AAGATTTCGAGTTAGGTGCTGTGACAGGTTATACTCACTTCCTTGGAAAAGAATACAAAACACCTGTCGGAACACTTAAGGCTGATAGCTATGGGGTTATTCCAGTTGCCGCTTCTGCCAAATATAATGTTACACCTGAGTTCTTTTTGGGAACGGATCTGGGCTGTAAAGATTGTTCCGAAAAAGTAACATCTGAAAAAACATCTGCCACCAAACCTCTTTCTAAAGACTCTTTAGCTGATAGCTTCTTCCCTGTGAATGCCAAATAACTCGCTA
>NZ_WMEE01000142.1:0-276 GCF_009709595.1 Microbacterium sp. ZXX196 | reverse complement strand
GTGGTCAGTATTTTCGTCAATCCGATGCAGTTTGACCGCGTCGACGACCTGGCGCGCTACCCGCGCACCTTACAGGATGATTGCGAAAAGCTGAACAAACGTCATGTCGACTTTGTCTTCGCGCCGACGCCGGCGGAAGTGTACCCCCAGGGTACTGAAGGCCAGACCTACGTCGACGTTCCGGGATTATCCACCATGCTCGAAGGCGCCAGCCGCCCGGGCCATTTCCGCGGCGTGTCGACCATCGTCAGTAAGCTGTTCAACCTTGTTCAACCA
>NZ_WMEE01000141.1:0-276 GCF_009709595.1 Microbacterium sp. ZXX196 | reverse complement strand
CTACCAACAATTCGCTATTCGTATTGCTGAGATGCTACAAGATCAAGAAAAATTTGAGGAGTTATTGCCATATCTCAGAAAATTAGGATATAAGGCGAAATAAAGTACATGTTCAGGTAACATGTTTTCTGAACATCCTTGTACATGAACAGAGGGATTGCATTGAACAGTACAAAGTTTAGCGTTATGGACGCAAGTAAAGCTTTTAAAAAATCAAGAACAACAATATATGAAGCTTTAAAAAATGGAGAATTATCAAGAGATAATGATGGTCTT
>NZ_WMEE01000140.1:0-276 GCF_009709595.1 Microbacterium sp. ZXX196 | reverse complement strand
GGGGCCGGCGATGCGCCCCGGCCGTATGCGGAACGGCTTCGGCTGGTCCGCCGATCGGCTCGGGGCGTGGACTGTTGTCGGCCGCGCCGGCGGCCAAAGCCCGGGGGCTCCGCGCCCCCGGCAGCCGTCGTCGGCGCAGCCGGTCACCGCGCGCCTCTGGCGCGCCCCTCGGGGCGCTGCGCCGCAACGGCCTGCGGGCTCCCCATCCGACCCGTCTTGAAACACGGACCAAGGAGTCTGACATGCGTGCGAGTCGACGGGTTCTGAAACCTGGGA
>NZ_WMEE01000139.1:0-276 GCF_009709595.1 Microbacterium sp. ZXX196 | reverse complement strand
CAGCTCTTACTGGAAGTGTCCTCGGTTTTGGGGGATTTGTATTATCAGTAGCATTAATATTCTTTTTAGTTGTTTTTATTATGTTTTTATATTCTGTTTGTGTTTTCTATGCAGACTATATAATCATGCAAATTCTTATTGCACCTGTAGCACTATCTATGCTGGCAGATGATAATAACTACTTTCAGGTTTGGTGGAGAGAGTTGTTATCTATTGTAGTATCGCTATTAGTTAAATTATTCCTGGTAACTTTAATAGTAAATATACTTTTTACGG
>NZ_WMEE01000138.1:0-276 GCF_009709595.1 Microbacterium sp. ZXX196 | reverse complement strand
TTCTTTTGGGGGCTTCAGCCCCCCTCGCCCCCTTGGCACCTTACGCGCTTTTGGCAGATCAAAGCGGGGCTTTGGCGCGGTTCACGCTGACAGGGCCTGATCTGGCCGAGGTTTTGGCGCGGCTTTGTCCTTTGGACCTGCGCCCCACCGCCTTCGGGCCACGGCGTTCTGCGCGCAGTTTATTGGGCCATATCGATGCGCTATTTGTTACATCCGATGACGGAGATCACATCGAGATATTCGTGATGCGATCCATGGCGCAATCAGCCCTGACCG
>NZ_WMEE01000137.1:0-277 GCF_009709595.1 Microbacterium sp. ZXX196 | reverse complement strand
ACTATCTGGGCTTTGTTCCGAAAAAAATTTGTGATTGAAGGAAAAAAGACTGGAATTTTCAATTTTTTTCTGATAGAATACTGAACTGCCCGGCGGAATGCTTTTTGAGCGCCGGGAATGAACGGAGGAAAACAGACATGAGTGTGAAAAGCTGCGAGAAGATCGAGAAAAGCCAGGTGGCGCTGACCATCGAGGTGGAGGCCGCCGAGTTCGAAGCCGCCATGGAAAAGGCGTACCGAAAGATGCGGGGCAAGATTAACGTCCCCGGTTTCCGTCC
>NZ_WMEE01000136.1:0-277 GCF_009709595.1 Microbacterium sp. ZXX196 | reverse complement strand
TGTTTATCAACGGTCCCACCGGCAGCGGTAAAGAAGTTCTCTCGCGGCTGATCCACGAACGCTCGACCCGCAAGGAAAAACCGTTTGTCGCCATCAACTGTGCAGCCATCCCGGAAAACATGCTTGAGGCCATCCTGTTCGGTCATGAAAAAGGTGCCTTCACCGGCGCTGCGGCACAGAACAAGGGCCTGATCCGTGCGGCGGATGGCGGCACCTTGCTGCTTGATGAAATCTCGGAAATGCCGATGGGCCTTCAGGCCAAGCTGCTGCGCGTCAT
>NZ_WMEE01000013.1:0-54656 GCF_009709595.1 Microbacterium sp. ZXX196 | reverse complement strand
ACGGCGCCGCGACGCGCCTCGCCGCCGTGGAGGCGGACGTCGAGCGGCTGGATGCGCGCCGGGGCGAGCAGGCCGAGCGGCTGCGCGCGGCCCGGGCCGCGCAGAAGGACGCGCTCGCCGGCCTTCGCGCCCACGACGCCGACCTCGCCCGCCGGGCCGAGGAGGTCAACCGCGTCACCGTTCGGTACGAGTCCGCCGCCGCGGAGTGCGAGCGGCTGACGGAGGCGCTCGCGAGCGCCCAGGCCCAGGTGGGCGAGGCGGATCGCGCGTTCGACCGCGCCGACGACGAGTTGCAGCGCGCGCGGGAGGAGCCCCGTCCGATCCTCGACGCTTCGGCGCGCGAGGGGCTCGCCGCGGCGCTCGAGCTCGCGCGCGAGGCCGAGATGACGGCCCGCCTGGAGGTCGAGACGACGCGGGAGCGCGTCCGGGCGGCGCGCGCGCACGCCGACGGCCTCGTCCGCCAGCGCGAGCGGGAGCAGGCCGCGGCCGACGAGGCCGCGCGCCGGGCGGTCCTGCGCCGCCGCCAGCGCGAGATTGCCCAGGGGGTGGCCGACGAGCTGCCCGCCGTGCTCGACTCGGTCGATCGATCCGTCGCCGAGGCGCGGCACGCGCTGCACGAGGCGGAGCAGGCGCGCCGCGCCGTCTCGGGGGAGCTCCGGGAGCTCCGCGAGCGCGACGCGCGGATCCGCGAGCGGCTCGCGGCGCTCACCGCGAGCGTCCACGGGCTCGAGATGCAGATCCACGAGAAGAAGCTGCACCTCGCGAACCTCATCGAGCGCGCGCAGTCCGAGCTCGGGATGGGGGAGGACATCCTCGTCGCGGAATACGGGCCCGACCAGCCGGTTCCGGCCGACCCCGCGGACGACGCGGGCGAGGGGGAGCCGGCCGACGACGCCCCGTACGACCGCGCGGGGCAGGAGAAGCGCCTCCGCGCGGCGGAGCGGCGGCTCGCGCAGCTCGGCCGCGTCAACCCGCTCGCGCTCGAGGAGTTCTCCGCCCTCGAGCAGCGCCACCGGTTCCTCACCGAGCAGCTCGACGATCTCGTGCAGACGCGCGCCGACCTGCGCACGATCATCGCCGATCTCGACGAGCGCATGCAGACGATCTTCGCCGACGCGTTCGAGGACACCCGCGCGGCGTTCGACGAGATGTTCCCGATCCTGTTCCCTGGCGGGCAGGGCTCGCTCACCCTCACGAACCCGGAGGATCTGCTCACCACCGGCATCGACGTCGCGGTGCGACCAGCGGGCAAGAAGATCGAGCGCCTGTCGCTGCTCTCGGGCGGCGAGCGATCCCTCGCCGCCGTGGCGCTGCTGACGGCGATCTTCAAGGCCCGTCCGAGCCCGTTCTACATCCTGGACGAGGTTGAGGCCGCCCTCGACGACGCGAATCTCGGGCGGCTGCTCGGCGTCTTCGAGAAGCTGCGGGAGAACAGCCAGCTCCTCGTGATCACGCACCAGAAGCGAACGATGGAGATCGCGGACGCGCTGTACGGCGTCTCCATGCGGCAGGACGGCGTCTCCGCCGTCGTCGGGCAGCGCATCGTGGAGCGGCAGGGCGCGTGATGGCGTCCTCGCCCGCGGAGGCCTTCGACGCCCTCGCCTCCCGGCTCGATCGGTGGCCCGACGCGCCCGCGCACGACCTCGTGGCGGCGGACCGGAGCGATCGGGTGCTCCTCGAGGCGGCGGGCGCCGTCTCGGACGCCGTCGTGATCGGCGACCGGTACGGCGCGATCGCGCTGAGCATCCTCGCCGCGCACCCCGGCTCGCGGATTCGGGCGCATCAGGATCCGCTGACGGGCGAGCGCGCGCTCGCCGAGAACGCGCGCCGGACGGGCGTCGCGCGGGGCGGGCTGACCTGGCACGGCCTCGAGCCCGGCCTCGCCGCGGGCGCGGGCCTCGTGCTCCTGCAGCTCCCGCGCGGGCTCGACGCCCTCGACGAGATCGCCGGAGTCGTGGCGGGGGCCGCGGACCCGGCGGTCGAGCTCGTCGCCGTGGGGCGGACGAAGCACATGACGCCGCGGATGAACGCCGTGCTCGGGCGCCACTTTCGGACGGTGATCGCCGAGCGCGCGGTCGGCAAGTCCCGCGTCCTGCGGGCCCGCGCGCCTCGACCCGGAACCGCCGGTGCGTGGCCGAGGGCGGCCCGCGACGACGCCGTGGGGCTGGAGATCCGCGCGCACGGCGCTGCGTTCGCCGGCCCCGCCGTCGACATCGGCACGCGATTTCTCCTGAGCCGCCTCGGGGACATGCCGCATGCGGAATCCGTGATGGACCTGGGGTGCGGCACGGGGATCCTCGCGTCGGCGTACGCCGCCGCCCGGCCCGCGGCCCGCGTCCTCGCGACCGACCGCTCGTGGGCGGCCGTGGAGTCCGCGCGCGCGACCGTGCGTGCGAACGGGCTGGGCGCCCGCGTCGAGGTCGTGCGCGACGTCGGCGCGGCGTCGCAAGCGGACGCCGCCTTCGGACTCGTGCTGTTGAACCCGCCGTTCCACTCGGGGGCCGCCGTCACCGACACGATCGCGCCCGAGCTCTTCCGCGACGCCGCCCGGGTTCTCGCCCCCGGCGGCGAGCTGTGGGCGGTGTGGAACTCGCACATGCGGTACCGCCCGCAGCTCGAGCGCCTCGTCGGCCCGACGCGCGAGGTCGCGCGCGATGCGACCTTCACCGTGACGGCGTCCACCCGGCGGGGCGGCTAGGCTGGAACCCATGGCGGAGAAGTGGTCCCTCGGTCGCGCCCTGCGCGGCATGTTCGTGAAAGAGACGATCGACGAGAACACCTGGGACGACCTCGAGACGGCGCTCATCACGGCGGACTTCGGGCCGGACATCACGGAGCGGATCGTCGAGGAGCTTCGCGACAAGGTGGATCGCTACGGGACCACCGACCCGAAGGACCTCAAGCGGATGCTCGTCGAGAGCCTCGAGGAGCGCTTCGACAAGTTCGACACGACCCTGAAGCTCACCGAGCGCCCCGCCGTCGTGCTCGTCGTCGGGATCAACGGCGTCGGCAAGACGACGACGATTGGCAAGTTCGCCCACTTCCTCCGCCGGTACGGCCGCTCCATCGTCGTGGGCGCCGCGGACACCTTCCGCGCGGCCGCCGTGGAGCAGCTGGCGACCTGGGCGGAGCGGGGCGGCGCGGCGATCGTGCGCCCCGAGCGGGAGGGCCAGGACCCGGCGTCGGTCGCGTTCCAAACCATCGACTACGCCCAGCGGACGGGCACGGAGATCGTGCTCGTCGACACGGCCGGACGCCTGCACACGAAGGCCGGCCTGATGGACGAGCTGACGAAGGTGCGCCGCGTGATCGAGAAGCAGGCGCCCATCAGCGAGGTCCTGCTCGTCCTCGACGCGACGACGGGTCAAAACGGCGTCCTGCAGGCCGAGGCGTTCCTCGAGCACGCCGGCGTGACGGGCCTCGTCATCAGCAAGCTCGACGGATCCGCGAAGGGCGGATTCGTCCTCGCGGTGCAGGAGCGTACCGGCATCCCCGTGAAGCTGCTCGGCGAGGGCGAGGGGATCGGCGACCTCACGGGCTTCGCGCCCCACGCTTTCGCGGCGCAACTCGTCGGCTAATGGCGGACCGCCCCCCACGATCGGCCCCGCTCGTGGTTGAGTAGGGGCATGGCGATCGAACACGACTACTTCGGGCTGCTCGAGTCGGGCCCCGACGGGGCGATCTTCTGGTCGGAGAACGTCGACCTCGGGGATATGCGCGTGACGGTCGACCTGACGGCGCCCGATCAGGACGACGTCACGCTCGACGCGCTCGACGCCGCCGCCTCGCTCGTGACGGCGCTCGACGAGATCGATCGCCGCGCGCGCGACGCCATGCTCGCGGAGGTCGACAACCGGGCGAGCGACGTCACGGAGTTCATCCTCATGATGACCGACCGCTACGGCGACGAGATCGAGGACATCCTCGTCGACGTGTCCGGCGACGCCCCCGTCGATATCATCCGCTCGCTCGAGCTCATGAGCATGACGATCCTCGCCGACGAGCACGGGGGATCCGACCCGTTCGCGGTGCTCGAGTACGCGCTGGATCCCGACGAAACGGACGACGTTCTCCTCGTGAACTTCGCGAGCGACGGCACGGTGCAGTCTGCCACGAGCGCCGACTGACCGACATTATGCGGAGGCCGCGATCAGCGCCCGCGTGAACGCGTCCCGCGGGTGCGCGTAGACCTCCTCGACCTCGCCCTCCTCGACGACGCGGCCGCCTCGCAGGACCACGACGCGGTCGGCGACGCGCCGCACGACGGCGAGGTCGTGCGAGATGAACACGATCCCGACGTCGTCCGCGCGCGCGAGATCGACGAGCAGGTCGAGGATGCCGGCCTGCGTCGTGACGTCGAGCGCGGAGACCGGCTCGTCGCACACGAGGACGCGGGGGAGCGCCGCGAGAGCCCGGGCGATCGCGACCCGCTGGCGTTGGCCGCCGGACAGCTGGGCGGGTCGCCGCGCGAGGACGGCGGCGGGCAGCCCGACGCGGGCGAGTAGGCGTTCCGGCGTCTCCGCGCCGTCCCGCCGCGCGGAGGAGAGGATCCGGCCCACGCGGAGGCGCGGGTCGAACGAGCCGAGCGGATCCTGCGGCACGAGTCGCACGGGCTCGGCGAGCCGCCGCACGCGCCCCCCGTCGGGGCGCTCGACGCCGATCAGCAGGCGGGCGAGGGTCGACTTGCCCGAGCCGGATTCCCCCACGAGGCCGACGACCTCGCCCGCGCGGAGGTCGAGGTCGACGCCGCCGAGCGCGGCCACCGGCCCGTACTGTCGGCGGAGGGCGCTGCCGGACAGGACGATCTCGCCGCGCGGGCGCGCCGCGCCGCGGGGCGCTGGGTTCGGCCCGCGCGGCACGGCCGCGACGAGCGCCGCCGTCGCGGGGTGCTGCGGCGCGCCGAGGACCGCCGTCGTCGGGCCGGCCTCGACGATGCGCCCGGCGTCGATCACGGCGACGCGGTCGGCGACGCGCTCGGCCTGTCGCATGTCGTGCGTGATGAGGAGGATCCCGGCGCCGGCGGCTCGCTGGGCGTCGAGTAGATCGAGGACCCGCGCGGCCGTCGTGGCATCCAGCGCCGTCGTCGGTTCGTCCGCGATGATCAGGCGCGCGCCGCCGACGACGGCGGACGCGATCAACGCGCGCTGGCGCATCCCTCCCGAGAGCTCGCCGGAGCGGCGCCGGGCGATGGCCCGCGGCTCCGCGAGCCCCGCGTCGGCGAGGGCCCGCTCGACGCGGGGCTCGCGCGCGCGTCGCGGGACGCCCGCGGCGGCGAGCGTCTCGCCGACCTCCGCGCCGATCGTGCGCAGCGGGTCGAGCGACTGAAGCGCGTCCTGCAGGACGAGCCCAACGCGCGATCCGCGGATCCGGCGCCAGCGGCGGGCGCCCGCGCGGCGGAGGTCGGATCCGTCGATCTGCAGACGCGAGGCGTCGACCCGCGCCCCGGGTTCGGCCTGGGTCAGCCCCAACAGTGTGCGCGCGAGCACCGACTTCCCCGCGCCCGAGGCCCCCACGAGGGCGACGATCTCGCCGGCGGCGACGTCGAGATCGACCCCGTCGAGCACGCTACCGGCCGCGGCCAGCCGTACGCTCAGCCCCCGCACGCTCGCGAGCGCGCTCACGTGCGGCCTCCCGTCGTGAGGGCGCGCCCGAGGACCGTCAGGGCGGTCGCGGCGCACACGATCCCAAGCCCGGGGAAGAGCGTCATCCACCAGGCGGTGCCGATGTAGGGGCGGCCCGCGTTCAGCATCGCGCCCCACTCGGGGCTCGGCGGTGCCTGGCCGAGCCCGAGGAAGCTGAGCGCCGCGACCCAGACGATCGCCTGGCCGACGCCGAGCGTGATCATGGCCACGAGGGGGCCCAACGTATTGGGGAGCACGTGGCGCCCGAACCTCCGGGGCGCCGAGAGGCCCTCGTGCCGGGCGTACGCGACGTATTCGCTCTGCCCGACGACGCGTACGCGGGCCCGGACGATGCGGGCGTAACCGGGCGCGGTGGCCAGGCCGATCGCGAGGACGGAGCTGCCGGTTCCGGCGCCGAGAACGGCGACGAAGAGGAGGGCGATCACGAGGGTGGGGAGCGCGTAGAGCACCTCGACGACGCGGGTGAGAGCGCGGTCGATCACCCGGGGGCCGAGCCCGGAGGCGAAGCCGATCGCGGCGCCGAGGCCGACGCCGAGCGCCGTCGCGGCTAGGCCGATCCCGACGGACGCGCGGGCGCCGTGCACGACGCGCGTGAACACGTCGCGCCCCGACTCGTCGGTGCCGAACGGGTGCTCCGCGTCGGGCGGTCCGAATCCCTCAGCCGGCGCGATCGCGAGCGGATCCCCGGACGCCACGAGGCCCGGCCAGACCGCGGCGAGGGCGACGACCGCCGTGACGACGGCCGCGACGATCCCCACGGCTCCGAGGCGTCGCGCGCGGGTCACTGGCCGACCCCCGCCGCGATCTCGGGCGTCGGGGCGTGGCGACCGCCGAGGCGCGGATCCAGCCAGGCCTCGGCGAGATCCGTCACGGTCACGACGACGACGTACACCAGCGCCACGACGATCACCGTCCCGATGACGACCGGCACGTCGCGCTGCAGCGCCGCCTCTTGCAGGAGGCGCCCGAGCCCCGGCCGGGCGAAGAGCACCTCCACGACGACCGCGCCCGAGAGGAGGCTGCCGAGCGCCCAGCCCGACAGCGCGAGGCCGGGCAGCGCGGCGTGCCGCAGCGTGTGCGCGAGCAGAACCCGCGCCTCGCCCGCGCCGCGGGCGCGCGCGCTCGTCGCGAACGGCGCCGCGTCGGCGTCCGCGAGGGCGTCGCTCGTCACCTGCGCGAGGAACCCCGCGATCGGAACGGCCAGCGTCGCGACCGGGAGGACGAGCGCCGCGGGGTCGTCTCCCGCGCTCGTCGCCGGTAGCCACCCGAGCGACGTCGCGAAGACCATGATGAGAACCGCGCCGAGCCAGAATTGCGGCGTGACGGCGGCGACCACCTCCAGCCCGCTGAGCGCCGCCTGGGCGGCGCGGCCGGCGGGTCCGCGGGAGAACGCCCGGATGAAGGATCCCGCGAGGGTGAGGATCCACGCGAGGGCGAAGGACAGCGCGGCGAGCACGAGCGTGGTCCCGAGGTTCTCGAGAAGGAGGTCCGTCACGGGGACACGGCGCGCGTACGAGTCGCCGAGGTTCAGGGTGGCGACGTCGCGCAGCTGCAGCAGGTACTGCGCCCAGAGCGGCTCGTCGAGGCCGTAGCGTTCGGTCGCCGCCTGCACGGCGTCGGGACCCGCTTGGGATCCCGGCCCGCCGAGGATCGCCTCGAGCGGATCGCCCGTCGCGCGCAGCGCGAAGAACACGACGGTGGCGACGACCCACACGACGAGCAGGGCGGATCCGACGCGCCCCGCCACGACGCCGGCGATCCGACGCGGCGCCGTCATTCGGTCAGGCGCGCGTTGACGAACGTGGGCGTCGAGATCGTGTGGATCGTGCCGACGCCCTCGACGCCGCGCGTGAGGAAGTGATTCTGCTGGTCGTACAGCGGGAGCACGGTGTGGCTGTCGAGGATGATGCGCTGCGCCGCCGTGTACAGCTCGGCGCGCTCGTCGGCGTCGGTCGTCGCCATCGCCTCGTCGAGCAGCGCGTCGAGGTCGGGGTCGGACAGCTGCGCGTGGTTCGCGAAGTACCCGGAAGGGGCCGGCGTGATCCCGTCGGAGTGATACAGGATCCGGAGCACGTCGGGCCCGACGGTCGTGTACGGCGCCGAGACGGCGTCATAGGCGTTCTCGGCGAGCGCGCCGTACCAGGCGGACAGGTCCACGGGATCGAGCTCGACGTCGAATCCGACGGCGCCCGCGTTCGCCTGGATCTGCTCGAACAGCGACTGTTCGGCGGGGGTGGACTGGTTCGTCGAGACGGGGAAACGCACGACCAGGCGCTCGCCGTTCCGGGTGCGGATGCCGTCCTCGTCGGCGCGCACCCAGCCCGCCTCGTCGAGCAGCTCGGCGGCCCGTTCCGGATCCGTCGGGAACGCGTCCGGATCCGACAGCGCGAGCGGCTCCGCGCTCGAGAGCACGGCGTACGAGCGCGAGGTCGTCCCCGCGAAGAGGGTCTCGATGCCGGGGGACGGGTCCGCGACGAGCAGGAACGCCTCGCGCACCCGGTCGTCGTCGAACGGCGCCTGGGAGGCGTTCAGCTCGATGCGGTTCGACGCCGCGGGGCGCGGCTGGTCGATGTGTCCGAAGCCCTGCGCCTCGGCCGCGGCGATGTCGGTCGGCAGGGGGTTGTCGATGACGTGCACCTCGCCGGAGGCGAGCGCGGCCTGGCGCGTGGCGGCGTCGGGCACGAACCGCCACTCGATGCCGTCCAGTAGGGCCGCTCCCTCGTGATCGGCCTCGGGATTCGTCGCGACGTAGTCCTCGTTGCGCGCGAGCGTGACCGACTGTTGCGGGGTCCAGCTCTCCACGACGAAGGGGCCGGTGCCGATGGGCGCCTGGCAGTTCGCCTCCATCCCGCGTTCGATCCCGGCCGGAGACTCCATGGCCGCCCACTGCTGGCTGAGGACCTCAAGCATCGCCGACTTTGGCGTCGACAGGTGCAGGCGGACGTGTGTGGCGTCGACGACCTCGACGCGCTCGACCTGCTCCACCGCGAGGTACCCCGTGGACGACCCGGTGTCTGGATCCTGCAGGTGCACGATGTTCGCGGCGACCGCCTCGGCGTCGAAGGGCGTCCCGTCGGTGAACGAGATGTCGTCGCGCAGGGTGATGTCCCAGGTGAGGCCGTCGTCCGACGGCTCGCCCGACTCCGCGAGCCACGGGACGATCTCGCCGTCGGCGTCGCGGCCGAACAGCGGCTCGAGGAACTGGGTGGACAGGAGCCCCTGGGGGTAGTTGCCGCCGACATGAGGATCGAGGCACGTCGGCTCCGCGTCGCCGGTCGCGTACACGAGCGTCCCCCCGGCGGTCGCCTGCGGGGTGTCGGCGGACGGATCCGCGGCGCAGGCGCTCGCGGCGAGCGCGGCCAGGGCCACGAGGGCCGCGGACAGGGGGCGGAGGGAAGGGCGCATGGAAACTCTCTGGCGATGTCGGACGCGGTCCAAGAAATGGACCGCGTCCGATCCTATCCCCGCCGGGCGCGCTCTCAGACCGCCTGCGCGAAGTCGGCCGACGCGTCGTCCGCGATGTGCGCGAGGTGGGGAGGGATCTCCCGCCCCTTCCGGCGCATCGAGCGCGCCCAAAGGCGCCCGGCCCGATAGGACGATCGCACCAGGGGGCCGGCGAGAACGCCGAGGAACCCGAGGCTCTCCGCCGTCTCGCGGAGCGCGACGAACTGCTCCGGGCGGATCCAGCGGTCCACCGGCAGGTGGCGCGGAGACGGCCGGAGGTACTGGGTGAGCGTGAGGATGTCGCAGCCGGCGTCGCGCAGGTCGCGCATCGCGGGCTCGATCTCGTCGTCCCGCTCGCCCATCCCGAGGATCAGGTTCGACTTCGTGATGAGCCCCGCCTCGTGCCCCTGACGGACGACGCCCAGCGAGCGTTCGTACGCGAACGCGGGTCGGATCCGCCGGAACACGCGAGGAACGGTCTCGACGTTGTGTGCGAAGACCTCGGGGCGCGCCGCGAAGATCTCCCCGAGGTGGTCGGGGTTCCCGCCGTGGTCGTTCGCGAGCAGCTCGACGCCCGTGGCGGGGTTGCGCTGGTGGATCTGCCGCACGGTCTCGGCGTTCAGCCATGCTCCCGTGTCGGCCAGGTCGTCGCGGGCCACGGAGGTGACGGTCGCGTATCGCAGGCCCATGCGGGACACCGACTCGGCGACGCGGCGCGGCTCGTCCGTGTCGTAGGCGGCGGGTCGGCCCGTGTCGATCTGGCAGAAGTCGCACCGCCGGGTGCACTGGGATCCGCCGATGAGGAAGGTCGCCTCCTTGTCCTCCCAGCACTCGAAGATGTTGGGGCACCCCGCTTCCTGGCACACCGTGTGCAGGTCCTCGCCCTTGACCAGCTCCTGGAGTCCGCGATACTCGGGCCCCTGGCGTACGCGGGTCTTGATCCACGGCGGCTTCTTCTCGATGGGGGTCTGCGCGTTGCGCACCTCGAGGCGGAGGAGGCGCCGTCCCTCGGGTGCGGCGCTCATGCGGGCACCCCCGCGAGCTCGGCCGCGACGGCGTCGGCCGCGGCGGAGGCGAGGCGCGCGGGCGACAGGTCCCGCCCCGTCTCCCGCGCGATCGTCGTGACCCCGGCGTCCGCGATCCCGCACGGCACGATCTCGTCGAACGGCGCGAGCGCGTTCGTGCAGTTGAGCGCGAAGCCGTGGAGCGTGACGCCGCGCTCGACGCGGACGCCGATCGCGGCGATCTTCGCGGGCCCGTTCTCGCCGTCCACCCAGACGCCCGTGCGGCCCGGGATCCGGCGCCCCGCGATGTCGAGGTCGCCGACGAGCGCGAGGAGGGCGCGCTCGAGCCGGCGGACGTGCCCGACGACCTCGCGGGCGCCGCCGACGCGCACGATGGGATACCCGACGAGCTGGCCCGGTCCGTGCCAGGTGATCCGCCCGCCGCGGTCGACCTCGACGACGGGGGTGGCGCTCTTCCGCGGGCGATCGGCCGGCTCCGTCCGCGACCCGGCGGTGAAGACGGCCTCGTGTTCGAGCAGAACGAGCGTGTCGTCCCGGATCCCCGACACGACGTCGGCGTGGATCCGGCGCTGCAGATCCCACCCCGCCCGGTATTCGACTGTTCGCGGGGCGAACCCCGCCTCGATGAGCTCCACGATGCGCCTCCCTTGATTATTGGACGGGATCCAACAATAGGGCACGCGGGGCGCGGACGCGCCATAGGCTAGGGGCATGAGGACCGCACCCACCGGCCGCCCGGGGCGCCCGCGCGCCATTTCGCGCGGCATGCTGGCGGAGGCGGCCTGCGAGCTCTTCCTCGAGCGCGGTTACGACGCCACCACCGTGGGCGACATCGCGTCCCGCGCGGGCATCGCGCGCTCGAGCTTCTTCAACTACGCCGCAGGCAAGGCCGAGCTCGTGTGGGGAGCGCTCGACGAGCGCATCGCGGGGCTGGAGGCCGCCATCGATCGCGGCGCGTCGGTCGCCGAGGCGCTCCGGGGCCTCGCCGACGGCTTCCATCCCGACCAGCTGGCCCTCGTCCTCGCGCAGGCTGACGCGATGCGGATGGCGGACCACGTCGACCTCGAGTCGGCGGTGCGCGGGTACCGCATCGCGCGGGTCGTGGCGCGGGGACTGCGCGCCGTGGGGGAGGACCCGCTCGGGGCCGAGGTTCGCGGCGGGGCGCACGGCGCGGCGGTTCTCGCGGCCCTGCGGGAGTGGGCGCACGACGGCGCGGGGGCCTCGGCGTTCGCCACGCACCTCGCGCGTGCGACGGCCTACGTGCCGACGCGGTAAAATCGGCTCATCATGGCTACTTTCGGCAACCTCTCTGAGCGCCTCACCGAGACCTTCAAGAACCTTCGGACGAAGGGCAAGCTGTCGGCGGCCGACGTCGATGGCACCGTGCGGGAGATCCGACGCGCGCTCCTCGACGCCGACGTGGCGCTCCCCGTGGTCAAGGCGTTCACGGCCCGGGTGCGCGAGCGCGCGCTCGGCGACGAGGTCAACCGGGCGCTGAACCCGGCCCAGCAGGTCGTGCAGATCGTCAACGAGGAGCTCATCGAGATCCTCGGCGGTCGGCAGCGGCCGCTGCAGTTCGCGAAGACGGCGCCCACGGTGATCATGCTCGCGGGCCTGCAGGGATCCGGTAAGACGACCTTCGCCGGCAAGCTCGCGCGCCGGCTGCAGCGCGACGGGCACACGCCGCTCCTCGTCGCGGCCGACCTGCAGCGCCCGAACGCCGTGAACCAGCTCCAGGTCGTGGGCGAGCGCGCGGGCGCCGTCGTCTTCGCGCCCGAGCCCGGCAACGGCGTCGGCGACGCCGTCACGGTCTCAAAGGCGGGCGTCGAGCACGCGCGGCAGAAGCAGCACGACGTCGTGATCATCGACACGGCGGGCCGCCTCGGCGTGGACGAGGCGCTCATGAAGGAGGCGGCGCAGGTCCGCCGCGCCACGCAGCCCGACGAGGTGCTGTTCGTCATCGACGCGATGATCGGGCAGGACGCCGTCGCGACGGCGAAGGCCTTCCAGGAGGGCGTCGACTTCACGGGCGTCGTGCTCTCGAAGCTCGACGGCGACGCGCGCGGTGGCGCGGCCCTGTCGGTCGCCTCGCTGACGGAGCGCCCCATCATCTTCGCCTCGACGGGAGAGGGGCTCGACGACCTCGAGGAGTTCCATCCGGACCGCATGGCGAGCCGGATCCTCGACCTCGGCGACATCCTGACGCTGATCGAGCAGGCGCAGCAGGCCTTCGACGAGGAGGAGGCACGCAAGGTCGCCGAGAAGCTCGCGACCGAGGCCTTCACGCTCGACGACTTCCTCGAGCAGATGCAGCAGCTCAAGAAGATGGGGTCGATGAAGAAGATGCTCGGCATGCTGCCGGGCATGGGCGGCCAGATGAAGCAGCAGCTGCAGGACTTCGACGACAGCGAGATCGGCCGCACGGAGGCGATCATCCGGTCGATGACGCCCGGCGAGCGCCACAACACGAAGGTGCTGAACGGCTCGCGTCGCGCCCGCATCGCGCGCGGATCCGGCGTTACGGTGACCGAGGTGAACCAGCTCGTCAACCGCTTCGAGCAGGCGGCGAAGATGATGAAAAAGGTCGCGCGGGGCGAGAACGCCGGTATTCCCGGCATGGGCGCGATGCCCGGCCAGAAGCCCGGCGCGTCGACGAAGCGCCAGAAGAAGGGCAAGAAGCGCTACCAGGCGCCGCAGTCCGGCAACCCGGCCAAGCGCGCCGCGGAGCCCGCACCCGCCGCGGCCCCCGCAGGGTCGGGTTTCGGCCTGGGCGCCTCCCAGGGAGCGCCGAGCGAGTCGGAGCTGGCGGAGATCCAGAAGCTGTTCGGGAAGAACTAACGGCGCACACGACAGCGGGGCGGGGCCATCAGGCCCCGCCCCGCTGTCGTGTGCTGCTCGATTACTTCACGTCGTCGTCGACCCAGTCCATCGACTTCGTGACGGCCTTGCGCCACAGTCGGACCTGCCGCTCGCGCTCGTCCTCGGCCATCGCGGGCTCCCAGCGGGAGTCCTCCTGCCAGTTGTCCTGGACCTCCTCGAGGCCCGACCAGAACCCGACCGCGAGGCCCGCCGCGTACGCCGCCCCGAGGGCCGTGGTCTCGGCCACGACGGGGCGCACGACCGGCACGCCAATGACGTCCGCCTGGAACTGCATCAGCGTGTCGTTCGCCACCATGCCGCCGTCGACGCGCAGCTCGCTGAGCTCGACGCCCGCGTCGGCGTTGACGGCGTCGAGGACGTCGCGCGTCTGGAAGGCGACGGCCTCGAGCGCGGCGCGCGCGATGTGGTGCTTGTTGGCGTAGCGCGTCAGCCCCACGATCGCGCCGCGGGCATCGGGGCGCCAGTACGGCGCGTACAGGCCGGAGAAGGCCGGCACGAAGTACACGCCGCCGTTGTCCTCGGCACCCTGCGCGAGTTCCTCGACCTCGGGCGCAGAGGAGATGATGCCGAGCTGGTCGCGGAGCCACTGGATGAGGGATCCCGTCACGGCGATGGATCCCTCGAGCGCGTACTGCGCGGGCTGGTCGCCGAGCTTGTACCCGACGGTCGTGAGTAGCCCGTTCTCCGAGCGCACAATCTCGTCGCCCGTGTTGAAGATGAGGAAGTTGCCCGTGCCATAGGTGTTCTTGCTCTCGCCCTTCGCGAAGGCCGCCTGCCCGAACGTCGCCGCCTGCTGGTCGCCGAGGATGCCCGCGATGGGCGTCTCGCGCAGCAGCGAGGAATCCTCGGCGTAGCCGTACACCTCGGAGGACGAGCGGATCTCCGGCATCATCGAGCGCGGCACGCCAAAGTCCGAGAGGATGTCGTCGCGCCACTCGAGCGTCTCGAGGTCCATGAACAGCGTGCGCGAGGCGTTAGTGACGTCCGTGACGTGCACGCCGCCGTCGGTGCCGCCCGTCAGGTTCCAGAGCACCCAGGTGTCGGTCGTGCCGAAGAGGAGGTCGCCCGCCTCGGCGCGCTCGCGGGCGCCGTCGACATTGTCGAGGATCCAGGCGATCTTCGTGCCGGCGAAGTAGGTGGCGAGCGGCAGGCCCACGATCGAGGCGTATCGGTCTACGCCCTCGTCGCCCGCGAGGCGGTCGACGATCGCCTGCGTGCGCGTGTCCTGCCACACGATCGCGTGATACACGGGCTCGCCCGTGCGGCGGTCCCACACGACCGCCGTCTCGCGCTGGTTCGTGATGCCCACGGCCTCGATGTGGTGGCGCGTCAGGTCCGCGCGGCTGAGGGCGAGGCCAATGACCTCCTGCACGTTGCGCCAGATCTCGACGGCGTCGTGCTCGACCCAACCCGGCCGCGGGAAGATCTGCTCGTGCTCCTTCTGGCCGACCGAGACGATCGACCCCTTCTTGTCGAAAACGATGGCTCGGCTCGAGGTCGTGCCCTGGTCGATGGCGAGGATGTATTCGCCCATAGTTTCTCCTTTGAACGCGGTTGGTGACGGTATCAGGCGGCGAGGCCCAGCAGAAGCGGGGCGGCGAAGGCGGCGAGGGCGCCGCCGGCGAGCGGACCCACGACGGGGATCCAGGCGTAACCCCAGTCGCTCGACCCCTTGCCGGCGATGGGGAGGAAGGCGTGCGCGATGCGCGGGCCCAGGTCGCGCGCCGGGTTGATGGCGTATCCCGTGGGCCCGCCCAGCGACGCGCCGATGCCGACGACGAGGAGGGCGACGGGCAGGCCGGTGAGCGGCCCGAGGCCTCCCGGGACGCCGACGGAGATGTCGCCGTAGTCCGCGAACGCGAAGATCACGAACACGAGGACGAAGGTCGCGATGATCTCGGTCACGAGGTTGAAGCCCGCGCCGCGGATGGCGGGGCCCGTCGAAAAGACGCCGAGCTTGTTCGCGGCGTCCGGCTCCGCGTCGAAGTGCTTCTTATAGGAGACCCAGCACAGCACGGCTCCGACGATACCGCCGAGCACCTCGGCGACGGTCGCGAGCGCGAACATCCACGGCGTGATCGTGCCCGCGATCATGAGCCCGAGGCCGACGGCGGGGTTCAGGACCGCGCCCGAGTATGCGGAGACGAGGAATCCGGCGAACACGCCGAGCCCCCATCCCCAGTTGATCATGAGGGTGCCTCCCGCGAAGCCCTTCGTCTGCGCGAGCACGACGTTGGCGACGACCCCGCATCCGAGCAGGACGAGCATGGCCGTCCCGACGAATTCGGAGAGGAAGTACAGCCCGGGATTCAGTTCTGTCATGTGTCTTCTTTGACCTTCCGGGCACGCCAGACGTCGGCGCGCCGATGGGGAGGGGTGAAACGCCGCCGTTCGCGCCCCCGCGGGGGCGCCGCGCCGCAGCCGCGCGCGTCTTAGGCGCTGACGCGACCGCGACCGTCGCGCTGCGCGACGTGCTGACGCACCTCGTCGACCTCGGCGTCGCGCGTGAGCGCGTCCCAGCCGAGGAGGTCGGCGAGGGCGCCGGCGATGCCCGTCAGCGCGTCGTCCGAGGCGTGACCGGTGAACGCGAGGCTGGTGCGGCGGAGCACGACGTCCGTGAGGTGGACCACGTGCTCCTCGCGGACCATCCACTCGAGCTCGCGGGTCGAGACGTCGCCATCCGCGAGCGGGGCGTCCTCGCCCTCCGAGACGAAGCGCCAGACATCGGCCGCGCGCGTGCCGTAGCGCGCGAGCAGGCGCGCGGCGCGGTCGCCGGCGCCGGGCAGGTGGCGCTCCACCCACGCGTCGCGTTCGGCGTCCGTCGTCGGGAACTCGCGCCCGCCGCCGATCGGCACCTCTGTCGTGTCGACGCCGCGCTCGCGCCCGAGCAGCCCGAGTACGCGCGTCGCGAGCGTCTCGCCGAGGGCGCGGAAGGTCGTCCACTTTCCGCCGACCAGGCTAAGGAACGGCACCGCGCCGGACTCGTCGACCTCAACGCGGTAGTCGCGCGAGACGAAGCCGGGCGCCGTGTCCTCGTGACGGGGCAGGGGCCGGATCCCGGAGAAGCGATACACGATCTGCGAACGCTCGACGGCGATCGTCGGGAAGACGTGGCGGATGAGGTCGAAGAAGTAGTCGACCTCCTCCTCCGTGCACACGGCGGGCTCGGCCGGATCCGCATCGATGTCGGTTGTGCCGACGAGGACGCGCCCCTTCAGCGGGTAGATCAGGACGATGCGGCCGTCGGAGTGCTCGAAGAAGATCTCGCGCCCGCGCGTCGCGGCGAGCAGCTCGGGGTGGTCGAGCACGATGTGCGAGCCCTTCGTCCCGCCCATGTAGCGGGTGGGCGTGCCGAACGCCTTGTTCGTGAGGTCGGTCCAGGGGCCGGAGGCGTTGACGACGACGTCCGCCTCGATATCGAAGGTCGTCCCGGTCTCGCGGTCGCGCACCGTGACGCCGCGGGGCGTTCGGCCGACGGCCTCGACGTAGTTCAGCGCGAGGGCGCCGTCGTGGGCGCGCACGCCGTCGAGCAGGACGTCGAGCGCGAGGCGCTCGGGGTCGTGCATGGAGGCGTCGAAGTAGGTCGCCGTGTAGGCGATCTTGTCGTCGAGCCGGGGGAGCTCCGTCAGGGAACGCTCGCGCCGCAGGAAGCGGTGTCGGGGCACGCTCCCGCCGTCGCGCGAGAAGGTGTCGTAGATCATGAGGCCGAGCTTGATGAGCGCGGCGCCACGCTCCTGCGGCTTGCCCGAGCGGTGCGTGAGGAAGCGCAGCGGCGCGGACAGGATTCCGGAGAAGGTCGAGTAGATCGGGATGGTCGTCTCGAGCGGCTTGACGAAGTGCGGCGCGAGCTTCAGGAGGCGATTGCGCTCCTGAACCGACTCCTTGACGAGGCGGAACTCGCCGTTCTCGAGGTAGCGGATCCCGCCGTGCACCATGTGGCTCGACGCCGACGAGGCCCCCGAGGCGAAGTCGCCGCGCTCCACGAGGACGACGTCCACGCCCTGCAGTGCCAGGTCGCGGAAGGTGGAGATCCCGTTGATGCCGCCGCCGACGACGACGACGGAGGCGCGCCCGGCCTCGCGCACGGCGCGGACGGAGGGGCGTTCGGGGGACGAAGCGACGCGTGACATGACACAACCTTTCCAGCGGGTTCCTCTAGCCTGATCTTCCAGAGAACGAACGAGCAACTCGGCTGCACATATGTGCACTTCGGGGTGTCGCGTGCCGGGAGGGGCCGCTCATGACGAAAAATGCGTCGCCATCGCGCACCGAGCAGGCGCTCACGGCGGCCCAGCTGTACTACCTGCAGGACCGCACGATGGAGGCGATCGCGCGGGAGATGCGCGTGTCGCGGTCCTCGGTCTCGCGGCTGCTCGCCCACGCGCGGGAGACGGGCATCGTGGACATTCGCATCGCCTCGCCGCTCGCGCTCGCCGGCCACCTCGAGCAGCGCCTGCACGATCGTTTCGGTGCCACCGCGCACGTCGTGCCGGTCCCTCGGGGCGTGAGCGAGGCGGATCGCCTCGAGCGCGTATCGATGACCTCGGCCCGCGTGCTGTCGCAGTTCGTCGAATCGAACATGATCGTCGGGGTCGCGTGGGGGTCGACCCTCAGCGTCGTGAGCAGACACCTCCCGCTCAAGCCGACCCGCGGGACGACGATCGTGCAGCTCAACGGGGCCGGGAACACGCACTCGACCGGTGTGGAGTATTCGAGCGAGATCCTCGAGCGGTTCGGCGCGGCGTTCGGCGCGACGGTGCAGCGGTTCCCCGTGCCCGCGTTCTTCGACGACCCCGCGACCCGCGACGCGATGTGGCGCGAGCGCATGACGCGGCGCGTGCTCAACATGCAGGCGCGCATGGACGCGGTGGTCTTCAGCGTCGGCTCGCCCTCCGCCGACGTCCCGAGCCACGTCTACGTGGGCGGCTACCTCGAGCGCTCGGACTACCGCAGCCTCGCGGAGGACCGGGCGGTCGGCGACATCGCCACGGTGTTCTATCGGGCCGACGGATCCTGGCGCGACATCGTCCTGAACGCGCGCGCGACGGGTCCGGAGCTCGACCGGCTCGCCCGGGTGCCCCGGCGCGTCTGCGTCGCCGCGGGCGAACACAAGCTCCCGAGCCTGCGCGCGGCGCTCGGGGCGGGCTACGTCACGGACGTCGTCCTCGACGAGGACCTCGCCACGCGCCTCCTCGAGACGTGAGCCTTAGTCGTTCTCCGAGCGGCCGAGGCGCCAGTAGCCCATGAACGCCACGGCGCGGCGATCGACGCCGACGGTGCGCACGAGGTGGCGGCGGATCTCCTTCACCGCGCCGGCCTCGCCCGCCACCCAGGCGTAGAGCGGGGCGCTCTTCAGCGCGGCCCCGCCCTTGGCCGTGCGGGGGACCTCCCAGAGGAGGCCGGCGTCCACGTCGATCTCCTCGACGTCCGCGCCGCGGCCGTCGGGGCAGAGCGCGCCGGCGTGGGCGGCGACGGCGTCGAGGAGATGGCCGTGTCTCGCGCCGGCCGCGCGGCCGGAGGCGACCACGCGGAACCCCGGGTGCGGCGGCAGGTACGCGACATCGTGGTCGTCGGGCACCTCGAGCACGACGACGCCCGTCGCATCCCGTGGGAGCTGCTCGAGGATGACGGCGATCGCGGGCGCGGCCGTCTCGTCGCCGACGAGGAGGATGTTTTCGGTCCGCGCCGGCGGCACGAAGTCGATCCCGAGGCTCACGCCTGCGTGGTGGATCGTGGGCGCGAGGACGAGGAGCTCGTCGCCCGGCTGCGCCCGGTCGATCCACGCCGAGGCGGGTCCGTCGACCTCGTGCGCAACCATGTCGATGTCGACCTCGCGCGCCTCGGGGCGGACGGCGCGAGTCGTGTAGGTCCGGAACGGTGGGCGGGAGCCGGGCGGCAATTCCCGCCACGCGGTGTACCAGTCGTCGTGCGTGGGCATCGCGTCGAGCCCCAGCGTGGGGGTCGGAAAGACGACCTTGACGCGCTGGTCGTATCCCGGGTCCCCATAATCGTCGAGGTCGTCGCCGGTCAGCGTGATGCGCCGAAAGCTCGGCGTCAGGGCTTCGACGCGCGCGACGCGCGTGCGGAAAAAGCGCATCGGGCGGGTGTCGGTCGAAGTGGCGGTGCTCATGCGGTGGCTCCTGAGGTGTCGGCGGCGCGCACGTGGTGGCGACCGCGGGGGAGAACGAGGGGCGTGCCCGAGACGGGATCCTCGATGACCTGGGCGTCGAGCGAGAACACGTCGCGGATGAGGCCCGCGTCGACGATGTCCGCCGGCGCCCCGCTGGAGAGGATCCGCCCGGCGTGCATCGCGAAGAGATGGTCCGCGTAGCGGGCCGCGAGGTTGATGTCGTGCAGCACCATCACGATCGTGGTTCCGCGCTCGCGGTTGAGGTCGGTGAGCAGATCGAGGACCTCGACCTGGTGGGTGAGGTCGAGGAAGGTCGTGGGTTCGTCGAGCAGGAGGAGGTCCGTCTCCTGCGCGAGGGCCATGGCGATCCACACGCGTTGCCGTTGCCCCCCGGAGAGCTCGTCGACCGAGCGGTCGGCCAGGTGGGCGATGCCGGTCGACTCGAGCGCCGCGGCCACGGCGCGTTCGTCCTCGCCGGACCACGTGCGAAACAGCTTCTGGTGAGGGTGCCGACCGCGGCCCACGAGGTCGGCGACCGCGATTCCCTCGGGCGCGACGGGCTGCTGCGGGAGCAGGCCGAGGGATTGCGCGAGCTGCTTGGTGGGAATCGAATCGATCCGCGCTCCGTCGAGGATCACGCTGCCCTCGCGCGCGGGGATCAGCCGCGCGAGCGCCTTGAGCAGAGTCGACTTGCCGCAGGCGTTCGAGCCGACGATGACGCTGATCTGTCCGGGCGGGAGCGAGAGGTCGACGCCGTCGACGACGACGCGGCCGCCGTAGCCCGCGCGCAGGGCGTGCGCTTCGAGGCTGTGGTGCGTGGTCATGAGGAGCCTCCGAGGCGGCTGGTGCGGACGAGGAGAAACAGGAGGTAGGGCGCTCCCACGATGCCCGTGATGACGCCCACGGGGAACGAGGTGTCGAACGCGAACTGCCCGAGCAGGTCGGCGGCCAGCACGAGCGCGGCGCCCACGAGCGCCGACGGGATCACGAGAGATCCGCTCGCGCCGACGATGCGCCGCGCGATCGGGCCTGCGAGGAACGCGACGAAGGCGATGGGCCCGGTCGTGGCCGTCGCGAAGCACGCGAGCGCGACGGCGACGATCACGAGGCCGATGCGCGCACGATCGACGCGCACGCCGAGCGCGATCGCGGAGGCGTCGCCGAGTTCGAGTGCGGACAGGTCGCGCGCCAGGAGCGCGGCGACCGGCACGAGGACGACGACCGCGACCGCGAGCGGCCACACGTCCTCCATGCGCGAGCCGTTGAGGCTTCCCGTCAACCACCGCATGGCCACGGCGACGTCCCATTCGGCCGCCTTCTGGACGACGAAAGAGACCACGGCGTCGAGCATCGCACCCACCCCGATCCCGATGAGGATGAGGCGCCCGCCCGTCGATTCGCCGCCGCGCGCCGCGAGCGCGATGACCGCCGCGGTGGCCACGCCGAACACGAGCGCGAGGATCATGGCGGCGCCCGTCGAGAGGTGCAGGACGACGAGGGCGACGATGGCCGCCACGCTCGCGCCGGAGGTGATGCCGATAACGTCGGGGCTCGCGAGGGGGTTGCGCAGGAGTGTCTGGAAGGTGGATCCGGCGACACCGAACGCGAGGCCCGCGAGCAGGCCGGTGAGCGCGCGGGGGAGGCGCAGGCTGCCGACGGTGAAGCTCGCGCCGGGAACCTGCTCGCCGCGGAGGACGGCCCACACGTCCGAGAGCGGATAGATGGTCTGGCCGAGCAGGAGCATGGCGACGACGAGGGCTGCGACGACGAGGGCGAGGGTCACGATCCCGGCGAGACGCCGGCGGTGGCGCCGCCGGCGCCCGGCACGCAGCGCCTCGCGCGGCGCATTCATCAGAGCGGTGGTCATCACAGCGCCCGCATCCGGGTGCGCCGCGCGATGACGACGAGGACGGGTGCGCCGAGGAACGCCGTGATGATGCCGGCCTCGACCTCTCCCGGCGCGCCGAGGACGCGCCCGATCGTGTCGGCGAGCGTGAGGAGCACAGCGCCGCCGACCGCCGAGAGCGGCAGGATCCAGCGCTGATCGGTCCCCGAGAGGAGGCGGACGGCGTGGGGCACCATGAGGCCCACGAAGGCGATGGGGCCCGCGAGCGCCGTCACGGCGCCGCACAGCGCGACGCCGGCCGCCGCCGCGATCAGGCGCGTGCGCCCGACGCTCACGCCGAGGCCGGACGCGACCTCGTCGCCGAGCGCGAGCGCGTTGAGCGCGGGGGTGGCGGCGATGCCGGCGAGGGCGGCGATCACCAGGAGCGGGGCGACCGTGCCGAGCGTGTCCCACTCGGCGCCGCCGACGCCGCCCACTTGCCAGTAGCGGAACTCGTTCATGGCCTGCGCGCGGGGGAGGAGCACGGCGCTGACGAGCGACGACAGCGCGGCGGTCGTCGCGGCGCCGGCGAGCGCGAGCTTGATCGGCGTGGCGCCGCCGGCCCCGACGGAGCCGACCGCGTACACGAAGGCGGCCGCGAGCGCGGCGCCGGCGAGCGCGAGGCCGAGGTACTCGTACACGCTGGAGATGCCGAGAAACGCGATGCCGCAGACGACGAACAGCGCGGCCCCCGTATTCACGCCGAGGATCCCGGGGTCCGCGACGGGGTTGCGCGTGATCGCCTGCATGAGCGCCCCGGACATCGCGAGCGCCGCGCCCGCGACGAGCCCGAGGACCGTGCGGGGGATCCGCTCGTACACGGCGATCGCGCCGATCTCGCCCGGAACCTCCCCGCGGAAGAAGGATCCGAGCCCGTCCGCGATCTCCGACAGCGTCACGGGCCGCGAGCCGAACGCGAGCGACGCGGCGATCGCGAGCGCCACCGCGAGGATCGAGGCGCCGACGAGCAGGGAACGCCGCCGCGCGGCCACCCGAGGGGCGGCCGCGCGGCGGGACGGGGTGACGCGGGTCACTCGGAGGCCGCGACAGCCTCGTCGAGCATCGCGACGTAGTCGTTCAGCACCCACGGGATCGACAGGACCGAGGGCGACACGGCGCTGGAGGTCGCGTCGCCGTCTCCGACCACGACCACGGCGCCGTTCTGGACGGCGGGCACCGTGCTCCACAGCTCGTCGCTCTGCAACGCGTCGAGGAGCGTGTCGTCGCCGTAGGTCACGATGACGTCGACGTCGTCGAGCTGGTCCGCGTTCTCCGCGCTGATGTCGGCGTAGAACGCGCCGTCCTCGCCCGCGGCGACGGCGACCTCGGGGAAGTCGAATCCGAGGTCCCCGAGGAAAGCGGTGCGCGAGTCGCCCTCGGCGTACACCGAGACCGTCGACAGGTCCGCTGCGGACATGTAGAAGAAGGCGGCGGTCTTGCCGGCGAAGTCGGATCCGGCGGTCGCGTCGGCGATCTGCTGGTCGACGTCCGCGACGAGCTGCTCGCCCTCCTCCGCCATGCCGAGAGCGGCGGCGTCGAGGGTCGCCGCGTCGCGCCACGGCGTGTACCAGGGGATGTCGGGGTACGCCACGGTCGGCGCGATCTCCGTGAGGGTCGCGTAGTCCTCCTCCGTCAGACCGGATTGCGCGGCGAGGATGACATCGGGCGCCGAGTCCGCGATCGCCTCGAAGTCGATGCCGTCGGTCGTGTCGAAAATGACCGGCTCGTCGGCGCCCAGGTCGGCGTACGCGTCGAGCGACCACTCGTACAGGCCGAGCCCGTCGCTGCCGTCGGCCGACCAGGTCTGGTCGTCGACGCCGACCGGCGCGACGCCGAGGGCGAGCGCGACGTCGTGGTTGCCCCAGCCGATCGCCGCCACGCGCTCCGGCGTGCCCTCGATCGTCGTCTCGCCGAGCGCGTGCTCGATGACGATCGCGTCGCTGGCGGCGTCCGCCGGCGCTGCCGCGTCGTCGGAGCCGGACGCGCAGGAGGCGAGGACGAGGCCCGTCGCCGCGAGGGCCGCGGTGGCGAGGAGGGGGCGTGCGGACATGGCGTGCCTTTCGACAGGGGGCGGCCGGGAAATTGACCGAGGAAAGGCTTACCTAAATCAACCGGAATTGCAACTCGCGGCGCGCGACGCGCGGCGCGCGAGGTTCGCGCTCCCCAAGAGGATCTGGCAGAATAGACCGTCGGAGCGCGCGCTCGACCCTCTATCCGGCGTCGCGGTCCACCCTTTGAGCTTCCGCCAGCGTGCATCACCCCACGCGCAGGGCGACTGGTTCGTTCATCTCTGTCAACACCACAGGAGAATCGTGGCTGTCAAGATCCGTCTCAAGCGCCTGGGCAAGATCCGTGCCCCCTACTACCGCATCGTCGTCGCCGACTCGCGCACCAAGCGCGACGGTCGCGTGATCGAGGAGATCGGTAAGTACCACCCGACCGAGGAGCCCTCGTTCATCGAGGTCGACTCGGAGCGCGCTCAGTACTGGCTGTCCGTCGGCGCGCAGCCGACCGACCAGGTCCGCGCCATTCTGAAGATCACCGGCGACTGGGGCACGTTCCAGGGCGACAAGGACGCCGTGAGCACGCTCCGCGTCGCCGACGAGAAGAAGGCATATGAGGCCGACTCTTCGAAGAAGTCGGTCGTCAAGCCCGTCGCGAAGAAGGCCGCCCCGGCCGACGAGGCGCCCGCCGAGGCGTCGGACGCGGCAGCGGAGTAATCCCTCGTGCTTTCCGCCGCGCTCGAACACGTCGTCAAGGGAATCGTCGACGAACCGGATGAGGTCCGGATCGACGAGTCCACCGGTCCTCGCGGGGACGTGCTGGAAGTGCACGTCGCCGAGGGCGACCGCGGGCGCGTGATCGGGCGCGGCGGACGCACGGCCAAGGCCCTGCGGACCGTCGTGTCCGCCCTGGCCAACGGGCGGCGCGTGCGCGTCGACGTGGCTGACGACTGATGTCCGCCGCACCCCAGACTCCCCGAGATCAGCTCCGCGTCGGCCGCATCCTCAAGGCGCACGGCCTCAAGGGCGCGCTCAAGCTCGAGCTGTACACCGATGACCCGGACGGGCGCTTTCGCCCCGGCGCGTCGTTCACCCTGCAGGTGCCGGAGCACTCGAAGTGGCATCGCGAGACGATCACGGTGCGCGAGTTTCGCTGGATGAACCAGAGCCCCGTGGTGTTCTTCGAGGGCATCGACGACCGCACCGAGGCCGAGAGCCTCGTGCGCGCGATCCTCTGGGTGGACCACGACGAGGCCGCCGTGCAGCCCGAGGACGACGCCTGGTACGACCATCAGCTCGTCGGCCTCGACGCCGTCCGCGACGGCGAGGTCGTCGGCCGTGTCGCTCGCGTCGACCACTTCCCGTCGCAGGACCTCCTCATCGTCGAGGTGGGCGAGCGCGAGGTCATGGTGCCCTTCGTGTCGGCGATCGTTCCCGAGGTGGACCTCGCCGCGGGCCGCGTCGTGATGACCCCACCCGCGGGGCTGTTCGAGGATGTCGCCGATGAGGACTGACCGCGTGGCGGATCCGTCCGCGCGCGGGCTTCCGCTGTGGGCGGCGGCGCTTGCCGCCGCGGCCGGCGGATTCGCCCTCGACCTATCCTTTCCCTCCGCAGGGGTCTGGCCGCTCGCATTCGTGGCGGTGGCGCTGTCGCTGTCGTCACTCGTCGGACGCACCTACGGATCCGCGTTCCTCGTCGGCGCCCTCTTCGGCGCCGCCTTCTACTTCC
This sequence comes from Microbacterium sp. ZXX196, assembly GCF_009709595.1. Classification (NCBI taxonomy): domain Bacteria; kingdom Bacillati; phylum Actinomycetota; class Actinomycetes; order Micrococcales; family Microbacteriaceae; genus Microbacterium; species Microbacterium sp. ZXX196. Next base: position 29,918 of record NZ_WMEE01000013.1, on the reverse strand, counting down.
CCCACATCGACTGGGCGGCCCGTTTTCTGGGCGACAACCCGCTCGCGTGGGTGCCGTGGGCGGCCCTCGCGGGCATCGAAACGGTGTTCATGGCGCTCGGCGCCCTGGCCATCGCGGCGACGTACCGCTGGTTGCCGCGCGTCACCGCGCCCGGCACCCTGCGGCCTATCCTGACGGCGCTCCTCGTGGCCGGCGTGTGGACGGCGCGCGAAATCGTCATGGGGTCCTGGCCCTACGGGGGCTTCCCCTGGGGCCGGATCGGGATGAGCCAGTCCGAGAGCCCCCTCGCGCCCGTCGCGTCGTGGATATCCGTCTCGGGCCTGTCCTTCCTCATCGTGCTGCTCGCCGCCGCCCTCGTGGAAGCCGTGCGCGTCGCGCTGCAGCGCGACCCGCGCGCGCCGCGCTCGTGGAGCGGGCTCGCGATTCCCGCGCTCGGCGGCGTTGCGCTGGCGCTCGTCCCCGCGTTTCCGACGACCGCCGCGGGAGAGATGTCGATCGCGGCCGTGCAGGGGAACGGCCCCGCCGCGTACCTCGACGCGCGCGGCCCCTACGACGTCCTCGACGCGCAGATCGCGGCGACCGCGCCGGTCGTGGGGCAGGACGTCGACCTCGTCGTCTGGCCCGAGGGCGGTGTCGACGCGGATCCGCTGAGGGACCCCGCGGCCGCGGCACAGCTCGACGCACAGGTGGCGGCGCTCGGCGCGCCGCTCCTCGTGAACGCCGCGATCGACGAGGGCGACCTCGTGTACAACCGATCGCTGCTGTGGACGGCCGACGGCCCCGCCGCGGAGCACTCCAAGCGGTACCCGGTGCCGTTCGGCGAGTACGTCCCCCAGCGGGACCTCTACGAGCGCCTGGCGCCGTCTCTCGTCGCGATGATCGGCCGTGAATATACCCCGGGTACGGACGCGCCGAACATGGTGGTCGACGGCGTCGGGATCGGCCTGGCGATCTGCTTCGACGTCCTGTTCGACGACCTCGTGTTCGAGAGCATCGACGGGGGAGCCCAGGTGCTCGCCTTCCAGACGAACAACGCCGATTTCCGCGGGACGGAGGAGAACGTCCAGCAGCTCGCGGTCGCGCGCATGCGCGCCATCGAGACCGGGCGGAGCGTCGTGAACGTCTCAACGGTCGGCACGAGCCAGGTCATTGCCCCCGACGGGACGGCGATCGCCTCCCTGGCGGCGGACGAGGCGGGCGCGATCGTGGCGGACGTGGAGCTGCGCGACGGCACCACGCCTGCGGTGGCCGCGGGCGGCGGGATCCGCGCCGTGCTGACGTGGTTCCCCCTCGCGGGGCTCGCGATCGCGGGTGCGCTCGCCGATCGGCTGCGCCGCATGGGTGCCGGGGCGGAGCCTGGGGCGTAGCCTGTCCACATGGCCGACAGCTACTGGTACAACCTCAAGACCGGCGAGGTCGAGTACGGCGCGCAGTCGCCGGGCGCGGATCGGGCGGGGCCCTTCGACACGGCGGAGGAGGCCGGGCGCGCCCCCGAGATCCTCCGCGAGCGCTCGCGCGCGTGGGACGACGACGACGCGCGCGAGGCCGAGTGGCGCGAAGGGCGTGCCTGACGGCGTGTTCCGGGCGCCCCTGCCACTAGGCTGAGGGCCATGGACAAGCAGCAGGATTTCGTGCTCCGCACGATCGAGGAACGTGGCGTCAAGTTCGTCCGACTGTGGTTCACGGACGTCATCGGGACGCTGAAGTCCGTGGCGATCGCCCCCGCCGAGGTCGAGGGCGCCTTCAGTGAGGGCATCGGGTTCGACGGATCCGCCATCGAGGGGCTCACGCGCATTCACGAGAGCGACCTGCTCGCTCATCCAGACCCCACGACGTTCCAGCTGCTGCCGTGGCGCGGTGATGTGGATCCGACGGCGCGGATGTTCTGCGACCTGACGACCCCCGACGGCCAGCCCGGTGTCTCGGACCCGCGCTACGTCCTCAAGCGCGCCATGTCGAAGACGGCCGATGCTGGGTTCACGTTCTACACCCACCCGGAGATGGAGTTCTATCTCTTCCAGCCCGGGCGGCGCGGCGAGACCCCGGTGCCCGTCGACTCGGCCGGCTACTTCGACAACGTGCCTGGCGGGACGGCCCATGACTTCCGGCGGCGCGCCGTGCGGATGCTCGAGGACCTCGGCATCTCGGTCGAGTTCAGCCACCACGAGGGCGGCCCGGGTCAGAACGAAATCGACCTACGCTACGCCGACGGCCTGACGATGGCCGACAACATCATGACCTTCCGCACGGTCATCAAGGAGGTCGCGATCGAGCAGGGCGTGCACGCGTCGTTCATGCCCAAGCCGCTCGCGGGACAGCCGGGCAGCGGCATGCACACCCACATGTCCCTGTTCGAGGGCGACCGCAACGCCTTCTACGAGGAGAGCAACCCGCATCAGCTGTCGGCCGTGGGGCGGCACTTCATCGCGGGGCTGCTGCACCACTCCGAGGAGATGTCCCTCGTCCTGAACCAGTTCGTGAACTCCTACAAGCGCGTATGGGGTGGCGACGAGGCGCCGAGCTATGTCGCCTGGGGACACAACAACCGTTCGGCGCTCATCCGCGTGCCGATGTACAAGCCGGGCAAGAGCCAGTCGGCGCGCATCGAGCACCGCGGCATCGACTCCGCCGCGAACCCGTACCTCGCATACGCGCTGCTGCTCGCGGCGGGCCTGAAGGGCATCGAGAACGAGTACGAGCTCCCGGCCGAGGCCGAGGAGAACATCTGGGCGCTGAGCGAGGCGGAGCGTCGCGCGCTCGGCTACCGCCCGCTGCCGTCGAGCCTCGACCACGCCATCGCACGGATGGAGGAGAGCGAGCTCGTCGCCGAGACGCTCGGCGAGCAGGTGTTCCGCTACGTTCTCGACAACAAGCGCCGCGAGTTCGAGCAGTACCGCGCCCAGGTGACCTCGCTCGAACTGGCGAGCACGCTCGACATCATCTGACGGATCCGTGACGCCTCCCGCTCGGGCCTCGCGCCGCTCCGTCCTCGCTCGCGCCGGCTTCGCGGACCTCTCCGGCTCGTCCGAGGCCCTGGATGAGCTGGCCGCGCTCACGCAGATCGACCGCGACGCCCTGATCGCGGGCGCGGCGCGCGCGGCGGATCCCGACGCCGCCGTGCGGGGGATCCTCCAGGTCGCGCGCCGGGACGCGGTTCCCGTCGCCGAGGTGCTCGCCGAGGCGCAGCCGGCGGCGCACCTGTGGCGCGTCGCTGGCGCGTCGCAGGGGCTCGCGGAGTTCTTGCTGCGTCACCCCGACGCGGTCCGTGAGCTCCGCGGCGCCGGATCCCGGCTCCCGACCCGCGACGAGATGACGAGCGACCTCCGGGCGGCCGTCGGGTGGGACGATCACGTCGCCTCCAGCGACGGCGAGGACGCCTGGGTTGCGCTCCGTGTCGCCTATCGGCGCGCCCTCCTGCGCATCGCGGCCTACGACCTGGCCGCGCCCGACGCCGTCGAGGTCGTGGCCGAGGTCTCGGCCGCGCTCGCGGACGCGGCGGGCGCCGCGCTCGACGCGGCGCTGGCGGTCGCGCGGGCGCGCGTGTCGGAGGGGGTTGGCGCCCGCGGCCTGTTCCCCGCGGGCGAGGTGGCCCAGACCCGGCTGGCGATCATCGGCATGGGGAAGGCGGGCGCGCGCGAGCTGAACTACGTCTCCGACGTGGACGTGATCTTCGTCGCCGGCGTGGCGGACGACGCGAGCCTGTCCGAGTCGCGCGCGATCGACATCGCGACGCGCCTGGCCGTGCAGACCATGCGGGGGATCAGTTCATTCGAGACGGAGCCGCCTCTGTGGGAGGTCGACGCGAATCTCCGCCCGGAGGGCAAACAGGGGGCCCTCGTCCGCACGCTCGACTCGCACCTCGCCTACTACGGCCGCTGGGCACACTCGTGGGAGTTCCAGGCGCTCCTCAAGGCGCGCCCGCTCGCGGGCGATGCCGGGCTTGGGCGGGACTACGTCGACGCCGTGGCGCCGCTCGTGTGGTCCAGTTCCTCGCGCGAGGGCTTCGTCGACAGCGTGCAGACCATGCGCCAGCGGGTGAGTGACAACATCGCGCCCGGCGAGGTCGACCGGCAGCTGAAGCTCGGACCGGGCGGGCTCCGCGATATCGAGTTCACCGTGCAGCTCCTGCAGCTCGTGCACGGGGCATCCGATTCGTCGGTCCGCGCCGGCGGCACGCTCGCGGCGCTGGACCAGCTCGTCGACGGGGGCTACATCGGGCGGGCCGACGCGGCCGCCTTCGCGACCGACTACCGGATCCTCCGGGTGCTGGAGCACCGCCTGCAGCTCCAGCAGCTCCGCCGCACGCACCTCATGCCGGAGGACGACGAGCACCTGCGCGTCCTGGCGCGCGCGACGGCGTTCTACGACCCCGCCGCGGGGGTCGCCGGGGGCACGGCGGTCGACGTCCGCGCGACGTGGGAACGGGTGCGCGGCGAGGTGCGCGACATCCACGTGCGGCTCTTCTACCGCCCGCTGTTGTCGGCCGTCGCCGCCACCGAGTACGACGCCCGCGCGCTCACGGGGGCCGAGGCGCACGATCGTCTCGCCGCGATCGGCTTTCGCGACGCGGGCAGCGCCCTGCGCCACATCGCCGCGCTCACGCGCGGCGTGAGCCGCAAGGCCACCGTGCAGCGCACGCTCATGCCCGTCATGCTGCGCTGGTTCGCCGAGGGAGTCGACCCGGATTACGGTCTCGTCGCGTTCCGACGCGTGAGCGAGCGCCTCGGCACGAGCCCGTGGTTCCTCCGCATGCTGCGCGATTCCTCGGGCGCCGCCGAGTCTCTCACGACGCTGCTCAGCGGCTCGCGGTACGTCGGCGAGCTGATGGAATGGATCCCCGAGTCGGTGGCGTGGCTGGACGGCGGCGAGCAGCTTCGCCCGCGCGCGTACGAGGTCCTGGATCAGGAGGCGCGCGCGATCCAGTCCCGCCGCACGTCCTTCGACGACGCCATGCGCGCGGTTCGCGGGATCCGCCGGCGAGAGCTCCTCCGCACCGCCATGGGATCCATGACGGGCGACCTCACGATCAAGGACGTCACGACGGCGCTCACGACGATCACCGACGTCGCGCTGCAGGCGACGCTGAGGGCGGTGAGGCGGGAGGTCGTGCCCGAGGAACACCAGCACTTCGAGTTCTCGATCATCGGCATGGGGCGGTATGGCGGCGCGGAGGTCGGGTTCGGCTCCGACGCCGACGTCTTGTTCGTCTATCGCGCGCCGGACATCGACCCGCAGGTCGCGGATCGATACGCGCGCAAGATCGTGACGACCCTGCGCGACGCCGCCGAGGACCATCGCGTGCCCCTCGAGCTCGACGCGGACCTGCGCCCCGAGGGCCGGAACGGCCCGATCGTCCGGACGCTCGACGCGTATCGCGCCTACTACGCCCGGTGGTCGGTGTCGTGGGAGGCCCAGGCGCTCCTGCGGGCGCGGGCGGTTGCCGGCACGCGGGCGCTCTGCGCCGACTTCATGGCGATGGTCGACGCCGTCAGGTACCCCGCGCAGGTGCGACCCGAGGACGTGCGGGAGATCAAGCGGATCAAGGCGCGCGTCGAGAACGAACGCATGCCCAAGGGCGTGGATCCGTCGCGCCACCTCAAGCTGGGCCCGGGCGGGCTCAGCGACGTGGAGTGGCTCGTCCAGCTCATCCAGCTCGAGCACGGCCATCGCGTCGAGGCGCTCCGGACTCCGCGCACGCTCCACGCGCTGCAGGCCGCCTACGACGCCGGGCTCCTCGCGGAGGAGCACGCACAGCAGCTCGGCGCGTCGTGGCGGCTCGCGACGCGGCTGAGGTCGGCGAACACCCTCCTCACCGGCGCGACGAGCGACGCGCTGCCCACCGACTACGGCGAGCTCGACGGGATCGGCCGGATCCTGGAGTACCCGCCCGGTTCCGGCCCGCTCGTCGAGGAGACGTGGCTCCGCACGGCCCGCCGCGCGCGGCGCACCTACGAGCGCGTGTTCTACGACCTTTAGGCCGCTCCGCGCTTTTCGCGCGGCACACCCCTAGCGACGCGCGCGGGGGGCGTGAGCCACGGCGTGCCACAGCGCGGCGTACGCGCGCCCGGCGGGCGATCCCGGAGCGTAGTCGCCGAGCGCGGCGTGACGCTCGGCCATGCGCTCGACGACGACGGAGGCGGGAACGACGATGTCGCTGATCGCGCGCGTCCGGCCGGGCAGCGCGTCGGCGGCTTCGCGGTGGCTCTTCTTGCGCCGGTCGACCAGATTGAGGAACGCGATCACGGGCGTCCCCGGCGCCGATTCCTCGACAAACGCGCCGACCTGATCGTGCGCGCGGAGCGAGAGCAACGCGGGGGAGAGCGGGGAGACGACGACGTCGGCCGTGCGGACGGCGTTTTCGGCGACCAGCGAGGATCCCGGCGGGCAGTCCAGCACGATCACGTCGTAGTCGTCGCGCAGCGGCTTGAGGGCCCGCGCGACACGGCTCGACGACTTCTTCGCCCCGTCGAGCGTGATGTCGAGGTCTCGGTAGGTGCCGTCTCCCGGCAGGACGTCGAGCCCCGCGATGGACGAGGACCGGATGGCCTTGGCGATCGACTTGTCACCGACGATGATCGCCTCGGCGCCCCCGCGGACCTTCTGGCGCACGTCGAGCAGCCAGGTCGCACCGGCTTGGGGATCCAGGTCCCAGAGCAGCGTCCGGTTCCCGTCCGCCGCCGCCAGCCAGGCGAGGTTCACGGCGGTCGTCGTTTTCCCGACGCCGCCCTTCGTGCTGTAGACCGTGATGATCCGAGCGCTCATGCGAGGATCCTGCCAGATACGCGGCGCGCGCCCCGGGAGAAACCCCGGGGCGCGCGACGAATGCGTGGGCGCGGATCAGACGCCGTAGTACAGCTCGTCCTGGTGGTTGTTGAGGTCGAAGAAGTCCCCTGGCCGTCGCCTCCCCTTGAAACGACAGGGGAGTCACATGCTCAGCATGGAACGTCTCGCTACCCCATCCGTCCGAAAACCCGTCCGTTTACTCGCCGTCCGGTCGACATACGGATGTTCCTGGAGATCCACGGAGGTGGTTGCTCACCTTCCAGGTATGAACGATGACCGCCCTCGCCTCTGGACGCCGAGCGAACTTGCCGACTACACCGGCATCCCTCTCAGGACACTTGCTGACTGGCGCACTGAGCGAGCGCGCAGCCGAGGGCTCGGGTTGCCGTTCGTCGTGCTCTCGTCGCACAACGTTCGATACCGAGACGAGGACGTCGAGGCGTTCATCACGTCTCACCTCGTCGCTCCGAGCGTTGGGAGGGCCGACTGATGGCACGGCCGAAACGGGCGCTCGGCGAACTCGGCAAGGTGACTTACAGCGTCGAACCGAATGGGCTTGTCGTTGCACGGGCTCGTGTTTTCGACGGCGGCGGAAAAGAACGGCGTCCGAACGGCAGTGGTGCGACGGCGGCGGAAGCGCTAGCAGCGCTGCAGGAAGCCGCCGACCTCATCGGCGGACGAGTCCTCGCCAAACGAACAGAGCTTGTGACGATCGCGCAGCTGGCGGAAGCGTGGCTGAAAGTCGCCTACCACGATGATGATCCGCGGGTGCTGCATCAGCGACGCGAGCAGACGGTCGACGGGTATGCGTCGGTGATCCGAGCACACATTCTTCCACGTGCGGGAGCGATCGCCATCACAGATATGACCGCTGACCGCGCAGACGGGCTTCTCATGGACGTAGCGCGGGAGAAGACGGTGATGACGGCGAACAAGGTGCGAAATGTGCTGTCGCTGATGTACGACTGGGCCATCCAGCAAGGGGTGTTTTCGGCCGCTGGGTCGATCCAGCAGACGCGGCATGGTGCAGTCGTCGTCGCGAATCCGATCCGGGCGACTCGGCGAGCGGATGAACCGTCAACGGTCTACTTCGAACTCGACGCGGTGCAGGTCAAATACATCCTTCATCTGATTCGCGAGGTGTGGCCCGAGCGGCATCGGGCACGTTTCCCCGTCGGGAGGCGGCCGAATTTCAAGCTGCTCGCCGACTACATCCTCATCACGCTCGGGACTTCCGAGCGGACTGCGGAGCCGATCGCCATCCGCTTCCAGGACGTCCGGTTCGAGGCGGTCGAGCAGCCGGACGGGAGCTTGACGATGGACACACTGGTCTGGGTCGGCGGCACGATGGTTCGCACGCGATCGCGAGGACTGTTCCGACAGGACTCCCCGAAAGCAGAGCGGCAGAAGCGCTGGGTCCGGGCGCCGCAGTTCGCGGCGAAGGTCCTCAGCGAACTCGTCGCGAATCACGTGCCCAATCCTGAGCTGAATCCGGATGACGTGCTGTTCACCAGCGAGCGGGGCCGTCCGCGCGACCCGAGCGCGGTCAGCCAGCTGATGCGGATGTTCCGTCGCGAGTTCGAGCCCGAGCTGCTGGCGATCGGAGTCGATGCGGACCATCTCACCTTCCGCAGCCTGCGCAAGGCGGTCGCCGCGGCAGTATCCGGTGCGGCTGGTGTTGAGGTCGCGCGAGACCTGCTGGGGCACAGCGACGAGTCGATTACCGAGGGGCACTACGCGAAACGGCCCGAGCTGATCGTCGTTGGCGCGGCGGACGCGCTCGACAAGGTGTTCGCGGGAATAGACGCGTAATCGGACACGGCGCCCCGGCATCCGATCGAGGATGCCGGGGCGCCGTGGTGATTCAGGCCAGCTCACCCGTTCGGAGGTCAAGGCTCGCGTAGAAGGCTTCCTCGCGCTGCTTGCGTTCCGTGACGAGCGAGGACACGTAGGCGACGAAGTCTTTGGCGCGGTTGTCGAGGATCACGGGGATCTGGTGCGGCGGCTCTTCTTCGCCGGGCCAGATGGCTTGGCGAGTGGGCCGGTCGCTGTCGCCGCGGCTACCGCAGGCGGCGACCTTGTCGCGGAGGCGACGGCAGGAGTCTTCGAAGTCGCGCTCCCAGCCCATGGGTGCAGATCCGCTCTGCTCGCCGTCGTGGCAGACGAGGTAGTGGAGGTGCAGAGCGGAGAGCTCACGCACGAGTTCCCAGTGGCGGTGCCAGAAGGGCGGGATCACGCTGACGGGGAGGCCGCGCTCGTGCCGGAGCTCATCGACGAAGCGATTGAGTTCATAGAACTCGGTCTGCAGCTCCTCGGCTGTCAGCAGCCACCAATTGATCGGGTGGATCGGACCGGGAACATCGACGTCGGAGTCTTCGTCCCATTCCGGGATCGGGAAGTCATCGTCGTTCATCGGCTGCTCCATGTCAGAGCCCGACCGTGGCAGGCGCTGATCGGGCGGCGGGAGGTGCGAATGAGCTGGCGTTCACCGCGTCGCGTCGGGGCGAGCGGTCGACCTCGTACCGCGTGCGGGCTGCGTCGTGGCCGATGCGGCTGGCGACGAACTCTTCGCTCTCGACCATGCCGCCGTCCTTCTCGTACGTGCTCGTGCGGACGTAGCCGTCAGCGATGAAGTTGTCGCCCTTGGCGAAACGCTCGGCCGCGTGCTCTGCGGACTTCCCGAACATCACGAGGTGGTGGAACGACGTCTCCAGCTTCGTGAACGATCCATCTTCTTCCTTGCGGAAGTGCTCTTGTCCGAACCTGGCGTAGAAGCGCGCCCGACCGGCCTCCGACGTTGTCAGCTGGGGATCGGTGGCGATGAACCCCGCGACCGCGTCCCTGGTCTGGATGGACATTTCTCTGCTCCTTCATCCTGTGGACGTCGCATCCGACGCCTGTGTTGTCAGTAGGTGCGCTTCCCGTCACTGTCGGCTCAGCTGGTCCTCGATCGCGTGACGATCTTGGGCGAGCTGTCGGCCATCGCGGCGACTGGGCCACGCCTTCAGATCGGTGACGATCGGAGGTGCGGAGCGCAACAGCGTCACCGCTGTGCCAAAGGGGAGAGTCCGGATGCGGTCCGGCGGGAAAACTGGGATGCGCCTTACTGATCGTTGGTTCGAGCGGGTGCCGTGGTCGCCCAGGGTGATGCTGTCTGTGTATTCGTCGCGTTCCCCGATGAGCGTGGACAGATCTTGGAGATCTTTCGAGTTCGAGGCACCGCCGAGAACGATCTTCACGATTGAGGCGTCCCAGATCGCGCCAGCTTGATCGTCCGACCACTTGTCACGGGCTTGCGCAAGCGACTGGAGGACAGGCATCGTCGTGATTCCGGTGCCACCGCCTTCTGCCATCAGCATCGGCAAGGATGGCAGCGGAGAAAGATTTCCGATCTCGTCCAGAGCCAGCAGCACCGGCGGGTCGAGGCGAGCGCCAGGGGAGCGTGCGGCCATCCTGCGGGCGACTTCGACGAGGTCTTCGACGAACGCGGCGACGAGTGATGCGGAAGCGCCGGCGCCGGCGCCGGTGGCGAGCAGGTAGAGCGTGCCTCGATCCCGGATGAATGACTCCGGATCGAACGCTTCGCCGGGCGCCGGTGAGACAGCGTCAAGAACGCGAGGATCAGCAAGGGAGCTGAGGGAGAGCGAAACGCCCTGCCAGATCGAGTCCCGGGTGCGTGGATCGGAATCGATCATCGACTGCAGAGAGTCGGCCCAGCCGGTCGCTGCTTGCGGATGGCTCTCCAAGATCGCCACAGCGTCCGCGGCGGCAGAGGGATCGAGCGTCCAACGGAACAACTCGACGGGCGGACGCTGATCCAGCGCGGCTGCGTGCAAGAGCGACTGAAGCGCGGTCCGAGTCTTCCCCTCCCAGAACCCGCCGCCTTCGACTCCGCCTGCGGACAGACCTGTGGCGGCAGCGAGCCCGGTTGCACGGATCATCGCGGTCAACGGGTCCTCGCAGCCACGCACAGGCGACCAGCGCAGTCCTGCCGGAACGCCCTCCGCCAGATGCTGCGGATCGAACACTGCTACCGGACCTGCTGAACGCTTCCTCTCGCGCAGGGTGGCCGTGAGATTGTCGGGGCGCGTGCTCGTCGTGATGACCGCACCAGGGGCATCGAGGATTGCGGGGATGACGACGTGCAGGCCCTTGCCGGAACGTGGTGGTCCGATCAGAAGGATCGAGTCCTCGACAGAGGCCCACACCTCGATCCCCTTCGAAGTACCGATGCGATAGCCGACATCGTTGGGCGCGGGACTGTCGAGTGAGGGGCGCAGGTTCCTGGCGCGCCTGAGCAGAGCTTTCCGCGACGCGGCGAGCGAAACTTCGTGGCGGGTGGCGACACCGGCGCTGTTGTGCGGGTCCATAGCTGCTCGGCGGCTATGGCGCCGGAGCAGTACCCAGCCCCAGACACCGCCGACGATCACGACGATGAGGAGTAGTCCGGTGACGACCCAGTATGCGACCGTTGCCAGCGCCGGCGCGCCCAACGCAGCACCTGGGTGGCTTGCGTTCGTCAGGACACTGAGCCCCGCGAGAAGACCGCCGTCGGGCTGGGCCGTGCGCGTGAGCCATGCGGCGATACTCCCGCCCGCACGCAGTACGATCGCGAGCCCGAACAGGGCGACCAATCCGATCATGAGCGCGTTCGTCAGCTCATCACCGAAAGAGCCTGTCTGTCGTCCCGCTGGCGTGGTCATCGCAGATCCTGAACGACCGTGTGGCCGGACTCACGACCGCAAAGCAACGAGACAGCGGCGCCCGCGGGAAGATCCCGGCGGTCGACGATGGCGACGACGTGCCCTTCGTCGTTCTCCGCACGGACGCATACACCGACAGCGGCAAGCACCTCCTCTCCTGGAAAGAAACCGTCACCTGTGAGCTCGAGGTGCGACACGGCGCTCCCGTGAGACGATCGCTTCCGTGCACGTCGCGGGGGCTCTGCCGCCAAGCGCTCGCCGCCTTGGACGATCTCGGTGAAAACCTGGCCGTCGATTTCATACAGCGTTACCCATACTGCGCGCGTGCCGTGCATCGTCATCGCATCCAGCAGTTCGTCGATTCGTGGACGGCTCCAGGGAGAGCCGGCATCCGGAGGCATCACGATCTCGCCATCGAGCGTGGCGACGATCTCACCTCCCGACTCGACTCTGATAATGCCGCGCGGCAAGGAGGCAGGAAGTGATGGGCGTGCTCGAAGCTTCATGCTGTCCAGGTGCGCAGAAGCACGCCGTGGGGAGAGAATCGGAGCAGGACGACGCAGTGGAGTGTTCAGTAATCAGTGTATAGTTCACTGCATGCTGACCATTGCCTCGCGTCTCGACGTTATGAACCGGCTCGGCCGGGCTATGGCGGACCCGACGCGTTCCCGGATTCTGATGACGCTCCTCGACGGTCCCAACTATCCGGGGGTGCTGTCGCGTGAGCTTGATCTGACCCGTTCGAACGTCTCGAACCATCTGACCTGTCTGCGTGACTGCGGCATCGTGGTCGCAGAGCTGGAAGGGCGGCAGACCCGATACGAGATCGCGGACCCGCATCTTGCCGCGGCGCTGACGGCACTCGTCGACGTGACCTTGGCAGTCGACGAGAGTGCGCCGTGCATCGACCCGGCCTGCTCAATCCCCGGCTGCTGCGACGCAGGCGAGGGGGCCGGAGAATGAGCGCGGCGTGCGGTTGCGAGCATGACGTTCCCAGCGCGGTCGAAGAGCTTGAAGATGTCGAGCGCCCATGGTGGCGCGACCCCGCGATCCTCGTCCCGATCGCATCAGGCATCTTCTTCGTGTCGGGGCTGCTCACCGGGTGGATGACCGGCGACAGCGTCGCTGCCGAGATCACGGTGCTCGTGCTGTTCTGGTCCGGACTCCTGTTGGGCGCATGGACGTTCGTCCCTGGGGCAGTGCGTGGTCTGTTTACCCGAGGAAAAGTCGGGATCGCGCTGCTGATGACGATCAGCGCCGTCGGCGCGGTGATTCTCGGCTACGTCGAGGAAGCCGCAGCTCTGGCGTTCCTGTACTCCATTGCGGAGGCGTTGGAAGACAAGGCGATGGACCGTGCCCGCTCAGGACTGCGTGCTCTGCTCAGGCTCGTACCCGAGACGGCCACCGTTGTACGAGGTGGCACCGCCGTCGAGGTCGCAGCCAGGGAGGTGAAGATCGGCAACGTGATTCGGGTCCGACCTGGTGAGCGCGTGGCAACCGACGGCACTGTGGCGTCGGGTCGTAGCAGCCTCGACACCTCGGCAATCACCGGCGAATCGATCCCGGTAGACATTGGTGTGGGCGACGAGGTCGCGGCTGGGTCGATCAACACTTCCGGTGCACTCGAGATCACCGCCACGGCCGACGGGACGGACAACTCGTTGACGACCCTGGTCGGGCTCGTCGAGCAGGCGCAGCAGGAGCGTGGGCAGAGGGCGCGTCTCGCCGACCGGATTGCGCGTCCGTTGGTCCCCGGCGTGATCGTTCTCGCACTGCTGGTGGGCGTGCTCGGCTCGCTGCTCAGCGGTGACCCGCAGACTTGGATCACTCGCGCCCTGGTTGTGCTCGTGGCCGCCTCGCCATGTGCCCTTGCCATCGCCGTTCCGGTCACCGTGGTCTCGGCCATCGGTGCAGCCACCCGGTTCGGCGTCATCATCAAGAGCGGGGCCGCGTTTGAACAGCTTGGCTCGCTCCGCCGGATCGCGGTCGACAAGACCGGCACTTTGACGCGCAACGAGCCCGTGGTGACCGACGTCGCCGCGGCTACTGCATTTTCCCGCGAGGACGTGCTCGGCTGGGCCGCTGCACTGGAGCAGCACAGCACGCATCCGCTTGCCGCCGCCATCACTGAGGCGGCCCCGGGCGGACCAGCCGCGGCTCGTGTGATCGAGCAGCCTGGGCATGGGATGGCCGGGCAGGTCGATGGCCATGAGATCACTGTCGGCAGCCCGCGCTGGATCGCTCCCGGCGTGCTGGCCGACCGGGTCGCGGCGATGGAAGCTGACGGACAGACCTGCGTCATGGTCACGCGCGACGGCAGCGTGGCCGGTGCGATCGGCGTCCGCGATGAACTGCGCGCCGAGGCACCGGAGGCTGTCGCTGCTCTCCGCGCGCAGAACGTCGAGGTCGTCATGCTCACGGGCGACAACGCGCGCACTGCCATGGCATTGGCGAAAATCGCCGGTATCTCCGACGTGCGTGCCGAGCTGCGTCCCGAGGACAAAGCCGCAGAGGTGACCGCATCAGTCGCACAGCGCCCCACCGGCATGATCGGTGACGGCATCAACGACGCTCCCGCTCTCGCCTCGGCGACGGTCGGGATCGCGATGGGCGCAACTGGCTCCGATGCCGCGATCGAGTCCGCTGATGTCGCCTTCACCGGTCACGACCTGCGCCTCATCCCGCAGGCTCTGCGCCACGCACGCCGCGGCCGGGCGATCATGAACCAGAACATCGTGCTGTCGCTCGCGATCATCATCGTTCTGCTGCCGCTCGCGATCACGGGAGTGCTGGGGCTTGCCGCTGTCGTGCTCGTGCATGAAGTCGCCGAAGTCGTCGTCATTGCCAATGGTTTGCGCGCTGCGCAGACGAGGCGCCGGCTTTCGAGGAACTCTGTGCAAGCACCGAACGCCGCAATACAGACCGCGACCCGTTAGAAGGAATCATGGGAGATCATCACGACCACAGTCATGCCGCGGCGCCGCGTCGGCGCCTCGCGATCGCGCTCTGCATCACCGGGTCCGTATTCGTCGTCGAAGTCGTCGGAGCAGTTCTGACGGGAAGCTTGGCGCTGCTGGTTGACGCCGCGCACATGCTGACTGACCTCGTCGGCCTTGCGGTCGCGGTCTCGGCGGCACTGCTGATGGAGAAGCCGCCGTCGGATCGCTACACCTGGGGTTTGAAACGCAGCGAGATTCTCGCCGCACTCGGACAAGCGGCATTGCTCTTGGGAGTAGGTCTCTTCGCGCTGGTCGAAGGGGTACGGCGCTTGTTCGAGCCCCCAGCGGTGCCATCGACCGCACTTCTGATATTCGGAGTCGTCGGCCTCGTCGCGAACATCGCCTCGATCACCGTGCTTGCCGGAGGACGTGGCGATAACCTCAACATGCGGGCGGCGTTCCTCGAAGTCGTGAACGACGCGCTCGGGTCAGTGGCAGTGATCGTCAGCGCCGTGCTGATCGCGACGCTCGGTTGGGAGCGCGCCGACGCAGTCGCGGGCATCGCGGTCGCCGCACTCATCGTCCCGCGCACGCTGATCCTCATCCGCGCATCCGTCGGCGTTCTGCTCGAACGAACGCCGCCCGGTTTGGATCTCGCCGAAGTTCGTGCGCATATCTTGTCCCGCCCAGGCGTGGTGGCAGTGCACGACCTCCACGCATCTCTCGTTTCAAGCCAGCTGCCAACGCTTTCGGCGCATGTCGTCATCGACGAGACCGTCATCGACGATGCTGGTCGCGACGCGCTCCTGCGCGACCTGCAGTCGTGCGTCGGCGAGCATTTTCCCGTGCATATTGAACACTCGACGTTCCAGCTGGAAGCAGTCGGATACGGCGACGAGGATGGACTTCATAGCTGATCTCCCCTCCCGGCCATTGCATATTCAAGTTGGATATGGTGCCCTGGTGATCCCTCCTCGTACATCCGTCGCGCCCGCAGAGGGCGGTTCGGCGGTTGCGAGGCGCTCACTGATCCTGGCGCTCATCGGTTTTCTCCTCTTCGGCGCGCTTGCTCTGTGCATGCATGAGGCCGCTGAGCAGCATGGGTTCGTTGCCCAAGGCAATGAGATCGCCGCCGCCTACGGGGCGGAAGCAGTCGATGCGACTTCCGGCGACGTTGTGACGGCCGGCGCTGACGAGTCGGGGGAAGCCGCCGATGCGCTCTGCCTGCTCGGGGTGTGCTGCGCGGTATCTCTCGCTTTCGCCGGCCTGCTCTTCCTCGCTGGGCCGCGGCTCGTCGTGAAGCTCGGGCCGCTCCTGGGCATGCTCGCGCTGCGCGCCCGGAGAGTGGTTCCGATTCCCGCTCCTACACCTCTTCTTCTGGGTATCTCAAGAATCTGATTCCTGTGCGGATCGGGGCCTGCAGACGCAGACGCCTTCCGATCGAGAAAAGCGCACGGCACATCTATCGCCTCCGGCCCCTATACGGCTCCGGCCGCGGCGAGCGATGGTGCTGCGCATCATGCCGTCGTATGTACGGCGCCCCACCCGCCGCACTGGAGGAACAGATGAACGCCCGCCGTACGCCGAAGAAGCTGCCGACCGTCGTCGTTGCGCTGCTGATTTCGGCTGTGATCGCTGTGATCATCGTGATCGCAGCCGTTGTCTATGTGAAGACGTCAGCGCCGGACGAGGTCGCTCCAGACCGTGGCGAGCTGCCGATCACTCGGAGCGACTCGCACGTTCTTGATTACGTGGGCCCAGACGCACCGACTCTCGTCGAGTTCCTCGATTTCGAGTGCGAGGTGTGCGGTGCTTTCGCTCCCTATGTCGAAGAGATCCGGCAGCAGTACGACGGCGACATCAACTATGTCGTGCGATACTTCCCGATCCCGGGCCACTTCAATTCGATGAACGCTGCCGTCGCCGTCGAGGCCGCCGCCCAGCAGGGAAGCTTCGAAGAGATGCACGATCTCATGTTCGAGACGCAGGCCGAGTGGGGAGAGGGTCAGACGTCCGAAGCCGCGAGGTTCCGTTCATACGCGGAGGAGCTCGGACTCGACATGGCCGCCTATGATGCCGCGGTCGCTGACCCGGGGACCCAAGCGCGCGTCGAGGAAGACTTCTCGGAGGGGCGTGCCCTGGGAGTAGGCGGAACGCCCACGTTCTTCCTCGACGGGGAACAGCTCGAGCTCACTCAGCTCAGCGATCTGACCGACGCCATCGATCGTGCTCTCGCAGACTGAGCCGGTGTCTGCGCCGCGGGCGGCTGCGGTACGGACAGGCGTGCTCCGATTGTGCTGGGCGATACCCTCGACGGTACTGGCAGGCGTGATGCTCGATGTCGCATACCCCGCAGTAGGACTTTGGCCGGCGGCGTTCGTCGCTGTGATGCTGACGCTGATGGCGCTGCGCGGTCGAAGTGTCCTCGGCGCAATCCTCATCGGAACCGTATTCGGCGTCTTCTTCTTCGCGATTCATCTCAGTTGGGTGGGGGAGTTCCTGGGGCCGCTGCCCTGGGTTGCTCTCGTCGGGCTGGAAGGTGCCCTCGTAGCGGCGGGAAGCATCGCAATCGCCCTTGCCTATCGATGGACAGAGAAGCTCGGTGTCCGCGCGCGCTTCCTGGTGCGCCCCGGTCTCGTGGCCGGACTGTGGTCTGCACGGGAAATGGTGGCGGGTACCTGGCCGTATTCCGGATTCCCGTGGGCGCGGGTGGCGACGAGTCAAGCGAACGGACCGTTCGCAGAGGCGGTGTCGTGGATCGGCGTCGACGGGGTCTCGTTCGCGATCGTTGCGGTGTGCGCTCTGACGATCGAATGTCTCTGGGCGCGGCGGTTCAGAATGCTGGCGCTCCCTGTGTCGCTCGCCTGTGCGCTGGCGCTGATCCCGGCCTTCCCGACACGACAGACCGGGCAGATGGCGATCGGGTGGGTTCAGGCGAACGGACCATCGGGGTACTTCGATGACCGTTCGCCCGGCGAGATCCTTGAACTGCACGAGGCACGCAGCGAGGCGCTCTACGGGCGCGGCGCAGATCTGATCGTATGGCCCGAGGGAGCCGTTGACAGCGATCCGTACCAGAGCCCGCAGACTGCGCGCAGGCTCGACGCCGTCGTTCGCGCCGCAGACGCTCCGCTGCTGGCTAACGCCGCCGTCACACGTTCGGGCGAGACCTACAACACATCGTTCCTCTGGGGCACAGGGGACAGCGTGCAGTACTACGACAAACGCCATCCCGTTCCGTTCGGTGAGTACGTGCCCGACCGTGCGTTCTACGAACGGCTCGTCCCGGGACTGGTGGGGCTCATACAACGCGAGTACACGGCTGGGAGGACTGAGCCCGTGCTCGATGTCGACGGCGTTCGGATCGGCGTCGGGATCTGCTTCGACCTGATCTACGACGACGTGATCCGAGCCGGCGCGGAAGGCGGCGCGGAGGTCTATATCTTTCAAACGAACAACGCAGACTTCCGCGGTACTGACGAGAACCTGCAGCAGATGGCAATCGCTCGTCTCCGGGCGTTCGAAACCGGTAGGGCTGTCGTCAACGTGTCGACGACCGGCACGAGCCAGGTCGTGCTGCCGGACGGCTCCGTGATCGACGCCGCGGCTCCGGGCGAGTCTGCTGCGTCGGTATCGGATGTTCCGTTGTACGCGGGCCGGACTCCGGCTGTCGTCATCGGACCGATCCCAATCGCGGGCCTCGCGGTGCTCGCGATCTGCACGCTCATCTCACTCGGGCTCGTTCGGTTGAGCAGCCGCTCGGCCGCAGCAGAACGGAAGTCATGAAAACAGGAACACGAACCACCGGAGCGGCTATTGCCCTGCTCGCACTCGCTGCTGCGCTCACAGCCTGCGCCGATACGGTTCCGCTCACCCCCGCGCAGGGTGCGAACGAGGTCGAATGCGCCGCTGCCTCGGTACGGTTGCCGAACGCGATCGGTGAGCAGACCCGTCGATGGACGAACGCCCAGGCTACAGGGGCATGGGGCGATCCGACGGCAGTGACCTTCACCTGCGGGACAGACCCAGTGGCATCGGACGACAAGCAATGCGTTCGTATCGGAGGAGTCGATTGGACCGTGGACGAGTCGCGTTCACCTCAGCTGACTCTCGCGACGTTCGGTCGTAACCCGGCAGCCGAGGTCGTCGTCGATACAACCGTGCTCTCGGCAGACGACGTTCTCGATCGCCTTGCTGTGGCAGCTCAGCAGCTGCCGTCAACCGGGCAATGCACGGAGGCGGATGTACGCGAAGGAGCGAATGCGGACGAGGGGAGCAGCTCATGACGCTCCGCCTGTTGCGGCTCATCGGCCCAGTGGGACTGCTCGTGTTCGCAGTGCTCATGACGGCGTTCGGATTGGTGCTGGGGTCAGGCGCCGCCGAACGTCTCGTCTCCGATCCCGGAGCGTTCGTGCGCTGGGGGCTCCCGTTCGCGAAGCTCATCGTGAACCTTGCCGGCGCCGTCATGGCGGGCTCCCTCATTCTGCGCGCTTTCGCCCTGCCGCGCGGTTCCAAGCCATATGAAGCGTCGCAAGTGATCGCCGCGGCCGCGGCGATCGTCCTGACTGCGGCGGCGACCGGGGCCGGCTTTCTGACGTATCTCTCGACGCTCGCTCCGGAACTATCGTTGGACATCGGATTCGGCGAGCAGCTCGGCCGCTTCCTGACGGAGACGGAACTCGGGCTCGCGTGGCTGCTGACAGTGATCGGCGCGGCGATCATCTCTACGTTCGCGGTCGTTGCGCGCGGTGCTATTGCCGAAACCGTCCTCATGATCCTCGCCCTGGTATGCCTCGTACCCCTGTCGACTCAGGGGCACGCGGGAAGCCTCGCGAACCACGATGCCGCTGTGATGGCCCTCATCCTGCATGTCGTCGGCGCTGCCGTATGGGTGGGCGGGCTGCTCACCCTCATCCTGGTTCGACCGTTGATCCCGCGCGAGAGCATCGGAGCTGTTGTCGCCAGGTATTCCTCTCTCGCCCTGGCCTCTTTCATGCTCGTGCTTCTGTCAGGGGTGGCCCGTGCGCTGACGTCGATCACGGCACTGGCGGACTTGTGGAGCCCATACGGCGCACTGCTCGGGATCAAGACAGCAGCGTTGGCAGGGCTCGCCGTGCTCGGCGCGTACTACAGAAGCCGCATGATCACACGTCTCGCCCGACGCACGGCTTTCTGGATGCTGGTGGCCTTCGAACTGCTGATCATGGGAGTCGCTATGGGAACGGCGACCGCCCTTTCGCGCACACCTGCACCTGCGGACAGCTCTGCTCCCGTACTTGTGACGCCAGCTGAATTCTTGACGGACGCACCCCTGCCCGCGCCGATCGACGGGACCACGTGGCTCGGCGAATGGAAGCTGGATCTGCTTTGGGCAGTGCTCGCCGGCGCAGCAGCTGCGTACTACGCACTCGGTGTTCATCGAATCCGTCGAGCCGGAGCGCGATGGTCGCGTCGGCGTACGACGGCGTGGATGGCAGGTCTCGCCCTGCTCGCCTGGGTGACGTCGGGTCCGAGCGCTGTCTACAGCGACTACATGCACAGTATGAACGCACTCGGTCGAGTGCTGCTTCTCACCGCGGTTCCGCTTCTCCTCGCATCGGCGGCGCCGTACGAGCTGGCGATCCGCACGATTTTTCCTCGGTCAGACGGTTCGTTCGGTCCGCGCGAGGCAATCATGCGGCTCGGTGCTTCTCGAGTGCGCACCGCGCTCTCTGCGCCGATTGTTGCGGCGCTGGTGTTCGCCGCCATCGTCTGGGGCGGCGCGGCGCCGGGGATCTTCCGTTGGACTCTGTCCAACCAGCTCGGACATCAAATGATGATCGTCGTATCGCTTGTCGGCGGAGCACTGATTATGGCGGCGCTGAACGCGTCCGGGAGCGGTCGGGAGCAAGCCGGTCAGCGACTGGCCGCGATCGGTATCGCTCTGGTCGCATTGCTGAGCTTCGCGGCATGGGTCGGCTTCCAACAAGGGCTGATCGCTGCCGAATGGTTCGGCGCGATGGGGCGGGCATGGGGGCCGGAGCCGGTAGCGGATCAGGATATCGCCGCGGTGGCATTCCTCCTCGGTGGGGGCGTCATGCTCGTCGCTCCCGTCATGCTTCGCTCATCGCGCTCACCTGCGCGAGGCGCTCAGGAACAGATCGACACAGGAAAAGCAGTAGTGGAAGGAAAGCGATGAAACTCACGCTCGGACGAACCTTGGTGGGTGGCGCAGTGCTTGCCGCTGCGGTACTCATCCCGACGCAGGCCGCTTCGGCACACGACACGATGCTCGAGTCGACCCCCGCGAACGGAGAGACGGTGTCGACTCTTGATGAGGTCGCGCTTACCTTCAGCGGCGAGCTGATCGACTTCGGTCAGGCGAGTTTTGCGCAGGTCGAGGGGCCGGATGGTCTCTACTACGAGACCGCATGCTCGACGATCGAACGGAACGTACTCTCCACTCCCGTTGAGCTCGGTGAAGCCGGGACCTACACAGTGACGTGGAACGCGGTGTCGAGCGACGGCCACCCGGTCTCGGAAGCCTTCGACTTCGACTATGAGCCTGTCTCAGGCGGGACTCCGGCACTGGGATGGGATCTCCCCGCTTGCGACGATGAGGATGAGCGCGTGCAGCCGGGCAGCGAAGACGTTGATCAGGAGGAGACGACGGCTCCTGATGCAGAGACGCCGGAGGAAGCCGCTCCGATACCGACCACGGAGGCCCCTCGCAATGGTGCCCGGGAATCTCAAGAGGAATCCAGCGCCGACACGGGCACCGGTATGGGCGGGCTGTTCGTATTTGCAGGCTTCATCGTTGTACTCATCCTGATCGCGCTGGTCTTTGTGCTCCGTTCCTACACGAAGTCCCGGCGTGATGCCGGGGACGATCCTGACGAGGAGTAACACCAACAGGATGAACATCGACGCGCAGAATCTACCGGCTCCAACGTGGCCGTCTCTGGTCTCGTTCTCGCCCAACGGAGTGTCCATTCTCGTCGTCATCGCCGGGATCGGGGCGGTTCTGTACCTGCTCGGAGTGATTCGGCTACGGCGCGCCGGCCGACGCTGGCCGATCGGCAGATCGATCGCGTTCCTGCTCGGATGCGCGCTGCTGGCTGCGACAGGTTGTCTCGGCGTACACGCATACGCCGAGGTTCTCATCTCCGCGCTGCTGTTCCAGCAGATCACCCTGATGACAATCGTTGCGCCATTGCTGGTGCTCGGGACGCCTGGCCGTCTGCTGCTGCATGCGACGCCCCATCGGGGGGTCGGCAGAACCGCGCTCCGGCTCGCACTCGGCGGCTTGAGGTCCCCTGTCAGCCGAGTTCTGGTGCGACCGGGCATCGCGATCCTGATTGCGATCCTGCTGTACCCGGGGCTCTACCTCACCGATCTGGTGAGCCTGCTCGTCCGTGTGCCCCTCGGCCATGAAGTCCTCTTGTTGGCGATATTCGCGTTGGGCGTCGTCGCCGCGGTTCCGCTCTGGTCCTCAGACCCCGTGCCGAGGCCGCCGTCGTTCGCCGGCCGCCTGGTTGAGGTCGTCGTCGAGATTCAAGTCCACGCTGTGCTGGGCCTGGTGATGCTGCTTTCCGCTGCCCCGTTGTTCAGCGCATACGACGTGACACGCGACGGTTGGGCGATCGATCCGATGCGAGACCAGATCGTCGCGGGGACGATGATGTGGACGTACGCGGAGCTGCCGTTGCTCATCGTGCTCATCGTTACGCTGTCGCGATGGAGCAAACGGGATGCGAAGCTCGCGTCGCGCCGACAGACTCAGGACGAGATCGATCTGGAAGCGTACAACGAGTACCTCGCATCGCTCGAGGGCGGCAATACGAAAGATGCGCGGCGCGACAGCGGACGTACCGATACCTGATACCCATGCCGACGTCTGAAGGATCTCACGAAGCGGTTGCTTTCGCAGGTGAGCTATCCGCTTCTCGCGTCGTGCGCGTCGCGAGAAGCAGATTGGTTCGGATGAACATCCGGCGAACAACTCCCTGAACCAGCCTGCTCCACTTGCCGACTGTTTAGAAGTGCATCAATATAGAAACATGTCGATGCAACAGGTAGTGATCGTCGGGTCCGGCCCGGCGGGATACACAGCCGCGGTCTACGCGGCTCGGGCGGGGCTCGCTCCCGTCGTGATCGCTGGCGCGGTGACCGCCGGCGGTTCGCTCATGACGACCACCGAGGTTGAGAACTTCCCGGGCTTCACCGACGGCGTGCAGGGCCCGGAGCTGATGGAGGCGATGCGCGCTCAGGCCGAGCGCTTCGGTGCGCGCATCCTCTACGACGATGCGACCCGCCTCGATCTCGCAGGCGACGTCAAGACGATCGAGACCGGCTCGGGCGAGACGTTCCGCTCACGCAGCGTGGTCCTCACCACTGGCTCCGCGTACCGCAAGCTCGGCCTCGCCGAAGAGGAGCGGCTCTCCGGTCACGGCCTGTCGTGGTGCGCAACCTGCGACGGGTTCTTCTTCCGCGAGAAGGAGATCGCTGTCGTCGGCGGCGGCGACTCCGCGATGGAGGAAGCGCTGTTCCTCACGCGCTTCGCGTCGAAGGTGACCATCGTGCACCGCCGCGACGAGTTCCGGGCATCTAAGATCATGGCCGAGCGCGTGCTCGCCGACCCGAAGATCGAGATCGCCTGGAACAGTGAGGTCGCCGAGCTCGTCGGCGAGAACACCGTCGAAGCGCTCCGCCTGCGCGACACCGTCACCGGTGCTGAGCGCGTCCTGCCCGTGTCCGGCGTGTTCGTCGCGATCGGCCACGACCCACGCTCGGAGCTGCTGACCGGGCAGGTCGATCTCGACGACGAGGGCTACGTGCTCGTCGATCACCCCACGACCGCGACGAACCTGCCGGGCGTCTTCGCTGCAGGTGATCTCGTCGACCGCCGCTACCGTCAGGCGATCACCGCATCCGGCACCGGCTGCGCCGCAGCCCTCGATGCCCAGCACTTCCTCTCCGGCCTGCCCGCTGACGAGACCGAGACCGATCTTTTGGAGGCATCCGCATGAGCGCGACCGTCACCGTCACCGACGCCACGTTCGAGGCCGAAGTGCTGCAGTCCGACATCCCCGTGCTCGTCGACATCTGGGCGACCTGGTGCGGCCCGTGCAAGGCGATCGCCCCGATCCTCGAGGATCTCGCCGGCGAGTACGACGGCCGGGTGAAGATCGTCAAGCTCGACGCGGACGCCAACCCGCAAACCGTGATGGCTGCCGGGGTCACGTCGATCCCGACCCTCGGCTTCTACCGCGGCGGTGAGCGCGTCGACGTGCTCATCGGCGCGAACCCGAAGCCCGTCATCGCGGGCAAGATCGACGAGCTGATCGCATGAGCACCGCCACTGCAACCCGGGCAAAGCCCGCGAAGCTCTCCACCCTCGACCGGTGGCTGCCGCTGTGGATCGGGCTCGCCATGGTCGCGGGCCTCCTTCTCGGCCGGTTTATCCCGGCGCTGTCCGACGTGCTCGCGCACATGGAAGTCGGCGGCATCTCCGTGCCGATCGGCCTCGGCCTGCTGATCATGATGTACCCCGTGCTGGCGAAGGTCCGCTACGACAAGGTCGCCGCCGTCACCGGAGACAAGAAGCTCCTCGTCTCCTCGCTCATCCTGAACTGGATCGCAGGACCTGCGGTGATGTTCGCCCTCGCGTGGATCTTCCTGCCCGACCTGCCCGAGTACCGCACCGGACTCATCATCGTGGGGCTCGCTCGCTGTATCGCGATGGTCGTGATCTGGAACGACCTGGCCTGCGGCGACCGCGAGGCGACCGCCGTGCTGGTGTTCATCAACTCGGTGTTCCAGGTCGTCGCGTTCTCACTGCTCGGCTGGTTCTACCTCACCGTGCTGCCGGGCTGGCTCGGCCTCGACTCCCAGGGCCTGGACGTCTCGATCGGGCAGATCGCGATCAACGTGCTCGTCTTCCTCGGCGTTCCCCTCGCGGCCGGGTTCCTCACTCGCTTCTTCGGTGAGAAGGCGAAGGGCCGCGACTGGTACGAGGCGAAGTTCATCCCCGTGATCGGCCCGTTCGCGCTCTACGGCCTGCTGTTCACGATCGTGCTGCTATTCGCCCTGCAGGGCGAGGCGATCACCTCGCGGCCGTGGGACGTCGCCCGCATCGCGCTGCCGCTGCTGGCCTATTTCGCGATCATGTGGTTCGCCGGCCTCCTCCTCGGCAAGGGCATCGGCCTGAACTACGCCCGCTCCACCACGCTCGCCTTCACCGCGGCGGGCAACAACTTCGAGCTCGCCATCGCCGTCGCGATCGGCACGTTCGGAGCCACCAGCGGCCAGGCCCTCGCGGGCGTCGTCGGCCCGCTCATCGAAGTTCCCGTGCTCGTGGGCCTCGTCTACGTCTCCTTGTGGGCGGCGCGGAAGTGGTTCGACACCGATCCGTATGCTGTTCCCGCTGCCACCGAATCGAGGGCATCATGACCACCGAGATCTGTACTCCGACTCCGACGCACGCGATCGGCGAGGACGCCGCCGACGCCGTCGCGACGACGCTCAAGGCGCTCGCCGATCCGTTCCGGCTGCGCATGCTGTCTGCGATCGCGACCGACCCGCGAGGCGAGGCCTGCGTGTGCGACCTCGCCGAGCTCGCCGACGTCTCCCAACCGACCGTCTCGTATCACTTGAAGAAGCTGAAGGACACGGGGCTCCTCGCCTCCGAGCGGCGTGGCACCTGGGTGTACTACAGCATCCTGCCGTCGCGGAGGCAGGCCGTCACCGCGCTGCTCGACGCGTTCGCGCCCGCCGCGGTCGCCGACGCGCAGGCCGAGCAGGAAGACCGCGCGGCGGCGCTCGCGGCGCTCGACGCGAAGGTCGAGCACCTCGCCGCCGAGCTCGCCGACGAGATGCCGCACCTGAACCGCGATCTCGTCATCACGATCGTGCGCGAATCGTTCGCCGGTCTCGTCCGCTCGGCGAAGCTCACGACCCACATGATCCCGCTCACCGAGCGGTTCGCCCGCCAGCGCCTCGCCGACATCGCCCGCGACCGCGAGGCAGGCAAGCCGCAGGTGCTGTTCGTCTGCGTCGCCAACGCGGGCCGCTCGCAGCTCGCCGCCGCCCTGGTGAACCAGCTCTCCGGCGGCGCGGTCGTCGCCCGGTCCGCCGGCTCGACGCCGGCATCCGAGGTGCACCCGCACGTGCGCTCGATCCTCGCCGACATCGAAGGCGAGCAGGACGCCGCGGCCGCGTTCCCGAAGCCGCTCACCGACGACGCGGTCCGCGCGGCGGATGTCGTCGTCACCATGGGTTGCGGCGATGTCTGCCCGGTCATCCCGGGCGTGACCTACGACGACTGGGCGGTCGGCGATCCCGCCCTCGCCTCCGAAGAAGGCGTCGCCGCCATCCGCGACGACATCGAAGCACGCGTCCGAAGCCTCATCGACACCCTCGTGAAGAACTGAGAGAAAGAAGACTTCCGATCATGACCACCACCACGCCCAGCGTCCTGTTCGTCTGCGTGCACAACGCCGGCCGCTCCCAGATGGCCGCCGGCTACCTGCGTCATCTCGCCGCAGGTCGCATCGAGGTCCGTTCGGCCGGCTCGATCCCCGCCGACCAGATCAATCCCGTGGCCGTCGAAGCGATGCTCGAGGAGGGCATCGACATCCGGGGCGAGGCGCCGAAGGTGCTCACCACGGAGGCGGTGCAGGACTCGGATGTCGTCATCACGATGGGTTGCGGCGACGCCTGCCCGTTCTTCCCCGGTAAGCGCTACGAGGACTGGAAGCTCGACGATCCCGCCGGGCAGGGCATCGAGTCGGTGCGCCCGATCCGTGACGAGATCCGCCGCCGCATCAAAGAGCTCATCGCGTCGCTCGAGCCCGCAGCGGCAAAGGCGGCCGGCGCATGAGCGCGTCGGTGCTGTTCGTCTGCAAGAAGAACGGCGGCAAGTCGCAGATGGCCGCAGCCCTCATGCGCCAGCATGCCGGCGACGCGATCACCGTGTACTCGGCCGGCACCGCGCCGAGCGACAAGCTCAGTGCTCTCGCCGAGGAAGCGATCATCGAGGTCGGCGCGTCGATGGAGGGCGATTACCCGAAGCCCATCGACCCGGAGATCCTCCGCAGCGTGGATCGGGTCATCGTGCTCGGCGACGA
The DNA here is from genome assembly GCF_009709595.1 of Microbacterium sp. ZXX196. NCBI lineage: Bacteria > Bacillati > Actinomycetota > Actinomycetes > Micrococcales > Microbacteriaceae > Microbacterium > Microbacterium sp. ZXX196. The sequence continues at coordinate 3,386 of NZ_WMEE01000013.1, read as the reverse complement.
GGCGAAGGTCGCCCCGGTCGACGGCATGGCCGGTGTGATTGAGACCTGGACCTTCGCAGACCAGGACGCTTCCGACAACGGTGGTGGTAACCGCACCCGCGCGATCCGGGATCTGATCGCCGAGAAAGTTCGCGGGCTCGCCGCAGACCTGGTGCGCCAGGGATAGAGCTGTGGTTGCCCCTTTCTGTTGCGCCGCGGCGACGAAAGGGGCAACCAGACGGCTCAGGTCAACTGCATCGTGGTGATGCAGGTGGCGTCATCATCATTGACAGTCGATACGGTGCCGGTCGCAGTGCGGCCATCCTTCTCGATGACGACCTCAGCGGTGACGCCACGAGGCAGCCACATGCCGAGGAAGCCGTTGTCGAACGTCCGGATCGACTGGTCGACGTATTCGTCGCCGGTGTCGGAGTCCGTGACGGTCACCTCGAAGTCGGTATCGCTCTGCTCTCCGATGCAGTTGACCGGTGCATGGAAGTAGCAGTCGTGCGTCTGCTGCTCATACGGAGCGATCGCGACGTAGACCTGATCGTCCGGCATCGGGAGTTCTGTCTCGCCGGAATCGTCGGTGATGACGAGCGCGTCCGGGTGGACCTGTGCGGTGAAATCCGTCGGGCGGTCCGCGATGGGCGTGCTGTCCAGACTGTCGATGATCGTGCGGGCATCGAGGCCTGCAAGATCATCGGCTCCCTCGATCGTCACAGTGAGCGGAGCTTCCGCTTCGGGCGCTGGCGACGTCGGAGACGAATTCGCGGAGCAACCGACGAGCACACTCGCCGCCATCAGCATGGCTCCGACAGAAGTGAGGACCTTCGCGCGGCGAGCGGTCACATGGTTGTTATTCATCGTGTTGTCCTTCGGGATCGGCGCGGGCGCGGGGCACTCATGCCCCGCACCCGCTGTCGTCGAGTCAGAGCGTGTCGAGGATGTCGTTCATCGTCGTGATCTCGGCGCTCTGCCCGTCGATCACCTGCTGTGCGAGTTCGAGCGCGTCAGGGAACTGTCCGTCCGCGAGCTCCGTCTCGGCCATGTCGATCGCACCCTCGTGGTGCATGACCATGCCTTCGAGGAACAATCGAGCGGCGTCCGCACCGTCCGCGTCGTCGAGCGCCGTCATCGCCGACTCATCCATCATCCCGTCATCGCCCATGTCGTGACCGGCCATACCCGAGTCAAGCGAGACGCCCCACTCGCTGAGCCAGCCCGTCATCGTCTCGATCTCCGGAGCCTGCGCGTTCTTGATCTGCTGGGCGAGTTCCGTCACCCGCGTGTCCACGCCGTCCTTGTTGAGGATCATGTCCGCCATCTCCACGGCTTGTTCGTGGTGCGGAATCATCATCGTCGCGAACGTCTCATCAGCGGCGTTGGCAGTGCCGACGGGGGCCGATGAAGCTGTGGTGTCTCCGTGGGTGCTGTGGTCCACGTCCGGCGTGGCTTCTTCGCTGGCGGCCGAGCAGCCTCCGAGCACGAGAGTCGCAGCGAGCGCGGCGGTGAACAGAGCAGTAGTGCGAATTCGCATGAGTATGCGTCCTTGTCGTTTCAGTGGCGAAATAGGAATGAAGCAGTGCTCGGGTACGGCAGGGCCGTCGGCGTGCACACGGGCACGCTCGCGAGCAGGCGTCAGCTCACGTTCGACTGATCGACAGGAAATGCAGGGAAGGGGGCCGCGGCTCTGCCTTGGTCAGCAGAAAATCGATGCCGCCGGCGTAGAAGTGCGGGCGAGGGGATACCCATCCGCCGGTCCTCGCCGGCGCGGCGAGAACCAGAAGGGCGGCAAGCAGCGCAATCACGCACATCGTCATGACCATCGAGTGATCCGGGTGAGAACTCCCGCACGCCTCGTCGGCACAATCCGGTGGTGAAGTGTTCAGATGTTTTGTCTCGGAGTCTGTATGCGCTTCTGGCTCGACGGAGTGCGTGCCGTGCGAGGCGAGAACTTGCTCTGACGTCGCAGCACTGAGGGACGGAACGCTGTGTCCGACCGATAGCGCGTGCATGCCGAGCAGTCCGAACGCGACGAGCAGGGAGACCAGCACTGCCAACGCCACGCGCCGCGGCGGCGTCATGCCGTCGCACAGACGTGTTGTGCGAGTCATGCGGGCTCCGTTTCTGTGCTCGTCACTGTACTCGACGCGGCTGGCGTCGGCCCCTTTGTGGGAATACCCCCAGGGGGTATATGGTTCACGTTACCAGATACCCACCGGGGGTATCGAAAGCAGAAGGAGAATCACGATGGCTACCAGCGAGTACAAGGTGACCGGAATGACGTGCGGACACTGCGAGATGTCAGTCCGGGAGGAAGTCGGCGGCATCGCCGGCGTTGAGAGCGTCGAGGTCGACGCCCAGACCGGACGCCTCGTCGTGCACGCTGCGACTGAGATCGGTGCTTCTGCCGTCATCTCGGCGGTCGAAGAGGCAGGCTACTCAGCAGCGCGGGTCTAATGAGAGCCGGTGGAAGGATTGCGCTCTACGGTGCGACGCTGGCAGCAGTGTTCGGAGTTGCGTTCTACGCGGCCGGAGCGTTCGTCCCCGACGGCTTCGTATCTCACTGGGAAGACAGTAGCTCCGTGCCGATTCAGGGGGAGCACCCGGATCAGCGCTGACGAGTTGGGCCGCAACAGGTAACGGCGAGGGCGCGGAATGCCCGATGACAACTGAGCAAGGAAAGGTGCGAACGGCGATGAATGCCTCTGCGCAATCGGCGAACGACAGCGGTGTGGAGCTCGCGATCGGCGGGATGACTTGCGCCTCCTGCGCGAATCGCATTGAGCGCAAGCTCAACAAGCTTGAAGGCGTCGAGGCGACGGTGAACTACGCCACTGAGAAAGCCAAGGTCAGCGTTCCTGCCGGGTACGACCCTGCGCTTCTGATCGCTGAAGTGGAGAGCGCGGGCTACACCGCGATCGTCCCTGCACCTGAGCCGCGGCGGGACGCATCCGAGGGCGACCGCCTTGCGGACGACCCCGAGCTCGTGTCGCTGCGCCGCAGGTTGATCGGGTCGATCGTGCTGACCGTCCCGGTGATCGCGATGGCCATGGTGCCCGTGCTGCAGTTCACGTACTGGCAGTGGGCCTCGTTGGCGCTTGCCGGCCCCGTGATCGTCTGGGGTGCGTGGCCGTTCCACAAAGCAGCGTGGATCAACCTCCGACACGGAGCTGCCACGATGGACACCCTCATCTCGATGGGAACATCAGTGGCGCTGCTGTGGTCGTTGTACGCGCTGTTCTTCGGCACCGCCGGCATTCCGGGTGAGCCGCCCCCTTCATTCGGTCCGGACGCTCTGTGAGTCGTCGGTTTCCATTTGATGGGTGCACTGTCGAGCGTACTCGGCTGGGGGTAGGTAGCCGAGCGAGGAGTGCCGGCGGTGGTGGTTGTACTCGTCCTTC
>NZ_WMEE01000135.1:0-277 GCF_009709595.1 Microbacterium sp. ZXX196 | reverse complement strand
CGATAAATGGATTGCGGTTGTGCTGATATTTTTCATAAATGATTTCATTTCTTTTCCGCTCGCGGTCGTCAACCGGATCCTGCTTATTCCATTCGAGCAGGACAGATTGTTTGCCATGATAAGGAGCTGAGCCATTGCCTGTCTTATCATTAAGCTCAAGATCAGGATAGCCGTCATCACCCTCATAACGGACAGCCATATAAAACAGCATGCGGGCAACATCGCCTTTCACATCATCACGGGGCTCCCATGAATCGCCGTCATAATAATTTCCGGG
>NZ_WMEE01000134.1:0-277 GCF_009709595.1 Microbacterium sp. ZXX196 | reverse complement strand
AGCAATTACAAGTGTAATCTTAAACAACGGTTCTGCTCCATTAACAGGTTTAGCTCCAGCTAATTTCTTAACAGCTAAAGGCGAAGACTTCCGTAAAGCTTCTGGCGACTTAGTATCATTTGATGCTGAAGCAGCTAAATCAGCTTGGGAACAAGGATTAAAAGAAATCGGTAAAAAAGAAGTTAAATTAGAATTATTAGGTTCTGATAGCGATGTTAACAAAAAAATCTCTGAGTACCTACAAGGTGAATTCCAAAAGAACTTACCAGGATTATCT
>NZ_WMEE01000133.1:0-277 GCF_009709595.1 Microbacterium sp. ZXX196 | reverse complement strand
AATGTTGAAGTATCCGGGAACATCTCTCAGCTGATGAAAGAACAAGAATTAGAAAATACGAGGTGGTAGCACTTAATGGAATTAGTATTTGGAATATTGTCATCTGCAATTTATTATTACTCATGGGCACTGATTATTTATATTCTGCTGTCCTGGTTCCCTAATGCAAGGGAATCGGCTTTTGGCCAATTTCTGGCAAGGATCTGTGAACCGTACCTTGAGCCTTTCCGCAAAATCATTCCGCCGCTTGGAATGATTGATATTTCTCCGATTGTGG
>NZ_WMEE01000132.1:0-277 GCF_009709595.1 Microbacterium sp. ZXX196 | reverse complement strand
CGTGTTCGCATCGTCTGCAGCTGTCTATGGAAATCCGGTTTTCTTGCCTGTTACAACAGATCATCCGACAATGCCAGAATCTCCATATGGTTTGACAAAGCTGACAGTGGAGAGGTATTTGCAAATGGCCTATAAGTTTTATCAATTGCCATACAGCATTCTTCGTTACAGTAATGTATACGGTCCAAGACAGGATGCAAAGGGAGAAGGTGGTGTCGTCGCTATTTTTGCTGACAAGATAGCTGAAAGAAAAGCACCAGTTATATTCGGAGATGGA
>NZ_WMEE01000131.1:0-277 GCF_009709595.1 Microbacterium sp. ZXX196 | reverse complement strand
GAAGCATAAGCATAGGACAAGCGAATATGACGGTGATAGTTTCCGTAAAGAGAGCCGGGATTAATAAGGATGCCCTGCTGAAGTGCTCTTTTAAACAATAGCTGCAGCGGAATTTCCTTATTTAGTGTTAGCCAAATATAAAAACCGCCTGCCGGCTTTTCCCAAACAGCAAGATCGGCAAAATACTGGGAGAGAAGTGTTAACACAAAATCTCGTCTTTTCCGTAGTTCAAGTCTCATCTTTTCGATATGCACTTCGTACTGACCATTTGCCAGCA
>NZ_WMEE01000130.1:0-277 GCF_009709595.1 Microbacterium sp. ZXX196 | reverse complement strand
AACGCAGGCCGAGGACAAGACTGGAATTTCGTTCTCTGTCAAAACAGAAGATGCAGACCAAACCGTTGCGGAGCTTGAAGAGTATAAAGACGCGCTGGAATTTGAGAAAATCGAGACAGAAAGCAAATTGGCTAAAGTATCCATTGTTGGATCCGGCATGGTCTCAAATCCCGGTGTAGCGGCTGAAATGTTTGCTGTACTGGCGCAAAAAAACATTTTAATCAAAATGGTCAGCACATCTGAAATCAAAGTGTCAACAGTCGTAAGCGAAAATGAC
>NZ_WMEE01000129.1:0-277 GCF_009709595.1 Microbacterium sp. ZXX196 | reverse complement strand
GAAATTACTATAATAATAACAATTCCATAGTCTTTAATTATCTTGAGCAGATTAGGTAAAACAGTTTTCATCATAAAAGGCTGTAATGCCCCTTTTGTGTGAAGATAGTAACCATATACAATAACCAATATTATTAAAATAATAAGCGACAACCGAACAATTCTAAAGAATACATTGTCACTCACCTTGCTCCACTCCCCAACTTCTCATTTTGGCTTACTTTTTATTATTTATCTTACAATTACAGTTCGATGAAAAGTGCCTCTGTCCTTCTAAA
>NZ_WMEE01000128.1:0-278 GCF_009709595.1 Microbacterium sp. ZXX196 | reverse complement strand
CCAGATCACGTCGGTCCAGAACTGGGTCACCACCCCGCCGATGACGGGCCCCCGCCAGAGGACCGGGTCCGTCTCGTCGTCCAGCAGCAGGTTGACGCTCATCAGCTCGATGCCGCCGCCGGAGAGGACGGGGAGCATCCCCCGCTCGTCGGCCATGGCCCGCTGATGGATGCCGAAGGCCCTGGGGATGGAGGGGCCGGTGACGTCGGCGTCCAGCACGCCCACCTTATAGCCGGCCCGGCGGGTCAGCACCGCCAGCTGGCTGGTGACCATGGACT
>NZ_WMEE01000127.1:0-278 GCF_009709595.1 Microbacterium sp. ZXX196 | reverse complement strand
GCTTTAGTATGCAATTCAGTGAACGCAAACTTGGAAGTGCGATCAATGGCAACGAAGAGATAAAGCTTACCCTGTGCTGTTTGCATCTCAGCGATGTCGATATGAAAGTAACCAATGGGGTAGCTCTTGAAGCGCTTCCTGACAGGGCGATCACCTTGTACCTCAGGCAGTCGTGAAATACCATGCCGCTGTAAGCAGCGGTGTAACGACGAGCGTGTCAGATAAGGAATACTCGGCTGCAATGCATAAAGGCAATCGTCTAGCGGCAACAAAGTGCG
>NZ_WMEE01000126.1:0-278 GCF_009709595.1 Microbacterium sp. ZXX196 | reverse complement strand
GACGATAGTTTGAGAAGAATGGAGTGTGACGTCCACCTTCGTCTTTTGATAATACGTATACTTCTGCTTTGAATTCAGTATGTGGTGTAATTGAACCAGGAGCAGCTAATACTTGACCACGTTGTACGTCTTCACGAGCAACACCACGTAATAATGCACCAATGTTGTCACCAGCTTCAGCGTAGTCTAATAATTTACGGAACATTTCAACACCTGTAACAGTTGTTTTAGATGTGTCATGTAAACCGATGATTTCAACTTCTTCACCAACTTTGATT
>NZ_WMEE01000012.1:0-58976 GCF_009709595.1 Microbacterium sp. ZXX196 | reverse complement strand
GAAGGACGAGTACAACCACCACCGCCGGCACTCCTCGCTCGGCTACCTACCCCCAGCCGAGTACGCTCGACAGTGCACCCATCAAATGGAAACCGACGACTCACAGAACGTCCGGACCGAATGAAGGGGGCGGCTCAGTTACTCGAAGCCGGAGGCTTCAGACCCCACCTACACCCATGATTCCGAAGAGCCTGATTTGGACGTGCGGAGCGCATTGTTGGCGCCTTCCCGCCAGCGCCGCGTGGTGCAGATAATCAGTTGTCATCAGTTGCCATCAGTTTCTGGTTCAAGATCGCTCACCTGAACCATATTTTCCGGTGCGGAAGCATGCTGCGTACGGATTTTCGATTGGTTTAAATCTCCTATTCTGAAATGCGATTGCGCAGAAGCTCGTATATTCCTGCGGAAAACCTCGAAACCATCAAGTCTATCGTTGGATAAGGGGCCTGCTTGACGCGCTTCATTGACTTAAGAATATACATAGCTTGAACCGCGTATTCATGCGGATCATCGGGCGTAGAAAAAAGATTAGAGCCGGGCGTGAGGTAGTCGACTTCCGGAGCGTGTCGTGACGTCGATACCGTCAAAATCGGCAATCTGAGCACGAGCGCGTCCACCGCGTTGAGTCCGACCCGCCCGGGATTCAGTAGCAATGAAGACGCCTGCCCAATGAGCGCTTTCATGCTCGCATCGGCATACCCCATATCCAGGACTTGCCCGCGTGCGATAGCGCGATCAAGTAGGCGGCGTTGATCGCCGGCTCCTGCCAGTAGAACGCGCGCCGATGAGTCCATCGCCCATATATGCTCTAGTGCATCGGCGAGTAGATCTACTCGCTTACTGCTATCTAGGGCCCCGATGTACGCCATTGTCCGCTCTGGTGTTGCCCCGACCTTCTTGAGCAGCGCGGCAACATCGTGACCCTCGATCGACGCGCTTGCGCGTGCGATTTCTTCGGTATCAATTGTGTTTTGTACTGCGGTTACATCGTCAGGGTTGACCCCGCGCGAAACTGCCTCTTCTAGGCCACGTTCGGTGTATGCAAAGACATGGTCTGCGCGACGCATTTGCCATGTCTCGATGGCCTGGTCGACCGGGTTCGGGGGGTTCACATATGCACCGATGTGACCCCATACGCCAATTTTTGTGCGTCGTGAGTTGCGGCGAGGCAAAAGTGCGATGTTTAGAGCGGGGTCAGTCCCAATGAGTGGATAGATTACGGCGTCGTAATCTCGAACTAGTCGTTCGCTATGAGACCAGTGTATAGGGCCTAAGTTCGTCCATCGAACGGGGATGTAGCTACCATCCCCGGCCGCGTCGCGGCGGTAACGCTGGCTGCCCTGCGGTGAGCCAGCTGCCAAAGTGAGTTGAATCCCCTGATCATCGAGATTCGCGCGCAATCTGTCAAAGAACGGGAGGCGATAATTGGGGATATATGGTTGTATGATGCAAATGCTATTCATTTGTCGGAGTCCGCTCGCGCTTATGTTTTTGCTGTCAATTTCACTGGGCCGCTGAGGCATGAATGTTTAAATAAATATCGTCTTGTGGCCCGGGCGTGTGGATCAGAGGCGACTTATTCTGACTGTGCCGCATCGGAAGATGAGTATCGTGCGGTGGTGCGCCCGCCGGCGACGTGGGCCGCTTCGTGGTGGGCGGAGCACGCGCTGGTTTTGCGCGTCTCGGTCGTTGACGCAGGTGTTGGCGGGTAATGTTTCTCTGGGTTCACTCAGGGGCGCCTTCCTTTGTGAAGTGGGTCGGGCGCCCCGGGGTAGGACGCCAACAGGGTGACCTTACCCGAGGCGTATTGCTGGCGCGTATTCGGGAACGTTCACGTCGTGAGGCGCCGCGGGAGCGCTGGAGCGCGGTGTGCGAATGACCCCGCTAGAACCCCAGCCCCCGCCGCCGATAAGCCGCAGGCGACATGCCCTTCTGGGCGCGGAAGGCGCGGTAGGCGGCGTCGGGGGATCCGAACCCGACGCGGCGGGCGATCTCCTCGAATCCGTCCTCGGTGATGATGAGGTCGCGGCCCGCGGCCTCCACGCGGCGCAGGCGGATCGTTTGGGCGAGCGAGAGCTCCTCGCCCTCGAACAGCTTGTGCAGGTGGGTGCGGCTGATGTTCATGCGGCGCGCGATGTGCGCGACCGTGAGATCCGGATCCGTGTACTCCGCCGCGATGAGGTCGCGCACCCGCGTGCGCACGTCCGCGAGCGGCGGGCCCTCGTTCACGACGGGGCCGGGGGAGAGGATCCGGGCGTGCACGAGATCCGTCAGCGCGCGGGCGACGAGCGCCGTCTCGGGGGATCCGTCGGTCGGGGCCGCGGTCGCCAGCCCGTCCGTCATCCCCGCGAGCGCGGCGTCTAGCGGCGAGGCGGGGAGCGCGCGGAACGCCCGGTGCGCCACCTGGTCGGGCGTCATGCGCAGGGCGCCGACCGGTAGGGCGAGGCTGACGATGCGGCTCGGGCCGATCGTGTGATTGCGGAACGCGCGGGACAGCGGCAGCACCGCCGACTGGCCCACCGTCAGCGTGTGCGCCTCGCCGTCGCCCGACTCGATGTGCAGGGCGCCGCGCGCGACGCGCGTGAGGAAGACGACATCGCTCGGGGCCTCCCGGACATCGGTGGCCGATCGCACCATCGTCCAGGCGTTCGCCGTGAGCTCCTGGAACGTCACGTGCCCGATGCGGGCCGACACGAGGCGGGCGCGGAAGGCCTCCGGCGGCGCGGCCGAGACCGTGAGGCCGGCGGACAGGAGCTCCAGGCCCGCTCGCCCCGCCAGTGAGACGGTGGCGTGTGTGCCGACCCCGGCCGGAGCGACGCTCGGGGACAGGGGGGAGGACGGCATTGCGTGAGGCATGCGGGTGATCCTTCCGTGACCGGCCGCGATCCGCGGGAGAGCGCGGTCGGTATGAGGATAACGAGGCGGTTGCCCGCCCGGATGGGGCGCGAGTGGCCATCCGCCATCCTCCCGTGGCGGGTGCGAAATATCTCGCCTGGCTAGCATTCTGCCATGTTTCGCGTCTTGCGTTGTGCACGGCGGGCCCGGGGCCGGGGTGTCGTGTCGGGGCGCGGGGTTCCGGATCCGCGCGCTTCGGGTGTCGGTGCCCCCTGCGAGAATCGTCCCCATGGATCCCGCCGCCCGTGCCCTCGCCCCGCTCGTGACGTTCGTGGGGGAGGGCGGGTTCGGCGCGCGGGGGATTCACGTGCGGGTGGGATCCGACACTGCGCGCTTCGACGCCGTCCCGGACGCCCGGGTCGACGTGCAGTCGGTGGCGAAGGGCGTGTGCGTCATCGCCGCGGGGATCGCGAGCGACGCGGGGCTCTTCGACGTCGACCGGCCCGTCGCCGAGTACCTGCCGGGGATGCCCCTCGGATCCGGCGCCGCCGAGGTCACGACCCGGCACCTGCTGAACATGACGAGCGGGATCGACCTGCCCTGGTCGCCGACCCTCATGACCGACTGGCCCGACCTCGCCGCCGAGTTCCTCTCCCGCCCCACCGAGGGGCGGGCGTTCCAGTACTCCAACGCCTCGACGTACACCGCGATGCGGGCGCTCGGCGCCGTCGTCGGCGACGTGGGGGCTTTTGTGCAGGCGCGGCTGTTCGATCCGATCGGGATCTTTGGCGTCGAGTGGGAGCGCTGCCCGAACGGGCACATCGTCGCCGGCGGGGGCCTCCACCTCAGCCTCACCGAGCTCGCCCGCCTCGGGCTCCTCATTCGGAACGCGGGGGAGTCGCTCGTCTCGCCCGCGTGGGTCCGCGCCCTCCATGAGCCGTGGTTCGTCAGGGAGGAGTCCGCGGATCCGTACCGCCGCTACGCGCTCGCCGGCTGGGGCGGGCCGGGAGACGCGTGGCGGCTGCACGGCGCGTACGGGCAGATGCTCATCTTCTCGGGCGACGCCGTCGTGGCGATCACGGCCGAGGATCATTTTGGGGCCGATCAGATGGCGGAGCGGGTGGTGGAGGCGCTGACGGGGGCGTGAGGCGCCGGCGTCGCGGGCGGCCCCGTGGGGTCGTGGGCGGCGCGGGACAATGTCGTCCTGGCGGATCTGGTTCGACAGCGTGACGGGATGGATAACGAGTTCGACAGCGGTCTGGTCGGCCTGCTTGCCGGCACGCACGAGCGCGACAGCGCGCGTGCAACTCCGGCGGATAGGGACGGGGCATGGGGACGAGCCTTCCGAATCAGGCCACCCCGTCAGAACGGTGGTGGTTCGCGAGATGCGCCGTCCAGTAGATGAACGGTAACTTGCAGATATATCGATCCCGACGTGAGGCTGCCCCGAGTCCGCGGGCCTCTGCGTCGTTGGCAAATGTCTGACGCACGTGAAATACCGTTTCATCAGGTATTTAGGTGAACTTTCCTCGTGTCGTGGTTTCCGGTGAACTCACTGAACTGTCTCGACAGGCCTATTGCGTTCCGCTGATAGTGCGCTAACATCGCACTGCGCGAAGGCGCGGCCCGAGGTCACTGATGACCGATCATCCCGATGGTCACGCGGGTCATCGCACAAAGGAGTGTCGAATGAGGGACCACATCAGCACACCCCGTTCCGGTAGGAGAGTGCTCGCATTTGCGGCGCTCGCCGCAACGGCCGTACTCGTCGCAGGATGTCAGACAGGCGCAGGCAGTGACGCGGATGCCGAGGCCAAGGCCACCGGCGAAGGCCTGGTCATCGGCTGGACCCAGCGCGGAATCAGCGGCAGCGACTGGTGGAAGACGCTGGTCGAAGGCGGGCAGGCCGAAGCGGACGCGATCGGCGCAAGCATCGAGATGCTCGACGCCAACGGAGACACCGTCCGCCAGAACGCCGACGTCCAGACCCTCATCACCAAGGGCGTCGACGTCGTCATCATGAACCCGAACGACCCGATCGGCGTCGCGCCGTCGGTGCAGGCTCTCGCTGACGCGGGCATCCCCCTCGTCACCGTCAACTCGAACCTCGACGAGTCGCTCATCCCAGACATGTTCTGCTACGTCGCAGAAGACCAGGAGTACACCGGGTCGCTGGCCGGCGAGGTCGCCGCGAACAAGGCGCTCGAGAAGTTCGGCGACTCCGGCGAGATGAAGATCGTGGGCATCGGCGGCTTCCCCGGCGACGTGCTCACCGACCTGCGCTTCAACGGCTTCATGGAGGGCTGGGAGGCCGTCATGGCCGAGCACCCCGGCGTCGAGACGACCAAGCTCGAGACGAAGTACGGCGAGTGGAAGCCCGACAAGGCCCTCGCCCCGATCCGCGATGTCGCGACGGCCAACCCCGACCTGAAGATCGTCTACAGCATGAGCGACGTCATGAACGGCGGCGTCAGCTCGGGTCTCCAGCAGGCGGGCCTCTGGGGCGATGGAATCATCCTCTCCAGCTACGACGGCGGCATGGTCTCCGTCAAGGAGATGCTCGACGACCCGACCGGCCCGCTGCAGGCGACGGCGTCGAACCAGCCCTGGGATCAGGGCGCGACGGCGGTGAAGATGGCGCTCGCCGCATACAACGGCGACCAGTCGGCATGCCCCGACAAGACGCTCTTCATCGACACGACGGTCGTCACGCCGGACAACGCGGCCGACTACTACGTGGCCGAGGACACGTATGTGAGGGCGCTGGACTAACACCGGATGCCCGGCTGCGGCGTGACCGCGGCCGGGCATCCCCTGCCCGAAAACGGGCGAACCGACGCGATCTGAAGGAACAACACACCATGAATGCATCGACAGCCGCACGTGTGGAGGACTCTCCGCACGACCAGCCGCCGGTGGAGCTCGAGCTCAAGGGAATCACGAGGAGCTACCCGGGCGTGCAGGCGCTGAAGGGCGTCAGCTTCTCCGTCGCCAGGGGCAGCATCCATGCCCTTGCCGGTCAGAACGGCGCAGGCAAGTCGACCCTGGTGAAGATCCTCTCGGGCGCCGAAGAACCCAACGCCGGCACGATCCGGCTCGGCGGGGAGCTCCAGCGCTTCCGCGAGCCCATGGATGCCCAGCGTGCCGGCATCCACACGATCTTCCAGGAGCTCTCGCTCGTCCCCTCTCTCTCGGTTGCCGAGAACATCTACCTGGGGCGGCTTCCCCGAAAGCGCGGCGCCGTCGACTGGGCGGCCATGAACATGGGAGCGCGCGCCGCCCTCGACCGCGTGGGCTTCGACCTCGACGTCACGCTGCCCGTCGCGAGCTACTCGACCGCCCAACAGCAGGCCGTGGAGCTGGCGAAGGCGCTGGATAAGGATGCCCGCGTGCTCCTGCTCGACGAGCCGACCTCGACCCTGCCGCTCCCCGACGTCGAGCGGCTGTTCACGGTGCTCCGTTCGCTCTCTGAGCAGAACGTGACTCTCTTGTTCATCTCCCACCGAATGGACGAGCTCTACTCGCTGTGCGATGCCGTCACCGTCCTGCGCGACGGCGTGAACGCCGCCGACCTGCGGACGGCCGACTCGGTGCCCGCCGACGTGGTCAGCGCGATGGTTGGCAAGAGCCTCGAAGGATCCATGGCGGATGCCGCGATGCGCGGCGAACGCGCCCCTCGCATGGGATCCGGGGCCCGCGAGCACGTCTTGCTCTCCACCTCCGGCCTCTCCGAGGGAGAGCGCGTGAAGGACGTGTCGTTCGAGCTTCGCGAGGGCGAAGTGCTGGGCGTCGTCGGTCTGATCGGCAGCGGTCAGTCCGAGCTCGCCGGCCTCCTCGCCGGTGCCCGCGAGAGCGGGAGCGGCGAGATCGCGATCGACGGCAAGCGGGTCTCCTTCGGGGCGCCGCGCGATGCCATCCGCCGCGGTGTGGGGCTGCTGCCCCAGGACCGAAAGAGCGCGGGATTCATCCCGGACATGGGCGTCGCCGGCAATGTGACCCTCGCGAGCCTGCCTCAGTTCAGCCGCCTCAGCTTCATCAACGGCAAGCGCGAGAACGCCACCGCCGCCGCGATGGTCGAGCGGCTCGGCATGAAAGTCTCCAGCGTGCACCAGCCGCTTTCCACGCTCAGCGGAGGCACGCAGCAGAAGGCGATCCTCGCCCGGTGGCTCGTGCGCAACTGCCGCATCCTCGTCTGCGACGAGCCCACGCGCGGCGTGGATGTCGGAGCCAAGGAAGACATGTACGAGCTCCTTCGCGATTTCGCAGCAGGGGGCGGAACCGTCGTCGTGTCGACGTCGGAGATCAGCGAAGCGATGATGTGTGACCGCGTGCTGGTCATGGCGCGCGGCCGAGTCGTCGCCGAGCTGGAGCATGACCAGATCGACCCCCAAGGCCGCGCGATCCTTGCGCATTTCGCCTGAACACACGTCCTGAAAACCTCAAAGGAAAAAGCAATGTCGCGCAACACACTTGACGGAACCCCTCGCAGAGAGGCGGCGCCTGCCGGGGCCACGGGGCCGGCGGCGAGCCTGCGCTCCTTCGGCAAGAAGGCGCTGCCGAAGAGCTATCTTCTGCTGGTCCTCCTGGCGATCATCGCCATCGGCTACGCCGTCTCACCCGGATTCCTCTCCATCCGCAACGCGGAGAACGTCATCGCGGCGGCGTCGATCGTGGCGGTGCTCGCGGTCGGGCAGTTCTTCGTCATCCTGACCGGTGGCATCGACCTCTCGGTCGGCTCCATCCTCGCGATGTCGACGGTGGTCGTGGCGCTCACGCTCCAGACAGGGATGTCGGCGGGCCTCTCCGTCGCCATCACCCTGTTCTGCTGCGGCCTCGCGGGCCTCGTGAACGGCATCCTCGTCGTCTTCCTGCGCATCCCGCCCTTCATCGCGACGCTCGCCATGATGAGTGCGGTCAAGGGGCTGAGCTACATCATCCAGTCCACGAGCCTCATCCAGATCCTCAACGAGGGGTTCATCGAGGCGTTCTCTCGGGGCGCGTTCCTCGGGGTGCGCAACCCCGTGTGGATCTTCATCGCCGTGGCGATCGCCGGCGCGATCCTCGCCAAGTTCACGACCTTCGGCCGCTCGCTGTACGCGATCGGCGGCAACCCCGAGGCAGCTCGCCTGTCGGGTCTCCCGGTCGCCCGCAACCTCCTGATCACCTACACGATGTCGGGCGTGCTCGCCGGGCTCGCCGGCCTTATCGCCGCGGCCCAGCTGAGACAGGGCAGCTCGCTGATCGGCGTCGGCTACGAGCTCGATGCGATCGCGGCGGTCGTGGTGGGCGGTGCGTCGCTCATGGGCGGCAAGGGCGACCCGATCAGCGCGGTGATCGGCGTGTTCGTGCTCACGACGATCATCAACATCATGAACCTCGTCGGGATATCCTCCGAGCCCCAGCTCGTGATCAAGGGAGCCGTAATCATCATCGCGGTGTTCCTCTCGAGCGCCGGAGGAGTGCAGCGGATCTCGGGGTTCTTCTCCAAGAGATTCGGGCGCTCACCGGCGAGGGCAACCGCCTGACCGCCTGAACGATTCGTCTCTCGCTGCTAGCCCGGAAGGGAGAGTACCCCCATGTCTCCGACAGCCCGCGAAGGCCGCGGACCGCGCATGATCGATGTCGCGCGCCTCGCGGGCGTCTCGCACCAGAGCGTCTCCCGCGTGGTGAACGGCTCCGGGGGAGTGAGCCCTGAGATCCGGGAGCGCGTGGAGCGGGCGGTGGCGCAGCTGCGGTACCGCCGGCATCCAGCCGCCCGTGCGCTCGCGACCAACCGAACCTTCAGCATCGGGGTGGTCAGCTTTGGGCTGGCGCAGTACGGCCCGTCGGAGGCACTAGCGGGTATCGCCCGCGAGGCGCAGGAGGCCGGATACTCGACGAGTCTCACGAGCCTGCTGGATGTGGACGTCGAGAGCATGGCGGAGGCCGTCGGTCATCTGATCGACGACAGCGTTGACGGCATCATCGTGCTCGCGCCCGTGGACGCCGCGCTGACAGCCATGGAGGGTGTCGACGTCGACGTGCCGCTCGTCCTCTTCTATCCCGGCGCGCACGCCCATGAGCAGCGGGTCGTGACCGACGAGGTGCGCGGCGCGGAACTGGCGACCGCGCACCTCCTGGACCTGGGTCACCCGACGGTCCATCACATCAGCGGACCGGAGGGATGGCTCGGGACGTCGGCTCGCATCGCGGGATGGCGCCTCGCCCTTCAGGCCCGCGGCATCGAGCCGCCGGCCACCGTCGAGGGCGACTGGACCGCCGCCGGCGGTGCCGGGTGCGCCGAGCAGCTATCGGTGGTCCCCGATGTGAGCGCCGTCTTCGCGGCGAACGACCAGATGGCCCTCGGCGCCATGAAGGCGTTCAACGCTGCGGGCCTGAGCGTGCCCGACGACATCTCGGTCGTGGGCTTCGACGACATCCCGGGTTCGGAGTATTTCCGGCCCCCGCTCACCACGGTGCGCTTCGACTTCGCGGAGGTCGGCCGTCGTGCCGCCCACCACATCTTCGAGCTCATCGCCGGGGCCCGGCCCGACCCGGCCCGCCCCGTGGTCCCCGACCTCATCGTGCGCGACAGCGCACGCCACCGTCCCCTCGCGGTCATCTAACGGACCGAAGAACAAAGGAGAAACCCATGACTGTCCGCCCCCTCGGCCGCACCGGCCTGAGCGTTTCCGAAATCTGTGTGGGCACCAGCGCCCTCGGCGGCTTCCCCGAGCAGTACGGATACGACGTGGATGACGAGACGGCGGTCGCGACCATCCGTCGCGTGCTCGATGGTCCCTTCACCTTCATCGACACGTCGAACGAGTACGGCGGCGGCAACAGCGAGCTGCGGATCGGTCGCGCGCTGGCGGAGCGCGGCGGTATCCCCGATGGCGTGGTAGTCGCGACGAAGGTCGACCCGATCCGCGGGAGCTCGGACTTCTCCGGCGACCGCGTGAAGCGGTCGGTCGAGGAGAGCCTGGAGCGGCTGGGCCAGGACACGCTCTCACTCGTCTACCTGCACGACCCCGAGAAGATCTCCTTCGAAGAGGGTGTCGCCCCCGGCGGTCCGCTCGAGGCCCTCATCGAGCTGCGCGACCAGGGCGTGGTCGGCCACCTTGGCGTCGCGGGCGGCCCGATCGACCTCGAGCTCCAGTACCTCGCGACCGAGGCCTTCGAGGTGGTCATCACGCACAACCGCTTCTCCCTCGTCGACCAGTCGGCGGAGCCGCTCCTCGAAGACGCCGCACGGCGCGGGGTCGCGGTCGTCAACGCCGCGCCGTTCGGCGGCGGGATGCTCTCGCGGGGGCCGCGGCAGGTTCCGCGCTACTGCTACCAGCCGGTCACCGAGGGGACTCTGGCGCGCGTGCTGGAGATGGAGCGCCTGTGCGAAGCGCACGGCGTGCCGCTCGCGGCCGCTGCATTGCAGTTCTCGGTCGCCGACCCCCGCATCACGTCGACGATAGTCGGGATGTCGCGCCCCGAGCGCGTCGAGGAGACGGTCGCACTGCTCGATGTGGCGATCCCCGACGCCCTGTGGGACGCCCTGAAGCCCCTGGTTGCCGCCGGACGCGACGGCGTCGACGGAGAAAGCGCACTGGTCGGCCGCTGACGCGGTGACGCAGGCCACGAGAGAAGGAATGGAAAATGACGACCAAACGTAACCCCGAGCCCGTCGACGTCGTGATCGTGGGCGCCGGTGCCGGTGGCGCGACCGCCGCGAAGGTTCTTACCGAGGCGGGCCTCAAGGTTGTGGGCCTCGAGCGCGGCCCGTGGCTCAAGCCCGAGCATGCGTCGGGCGACGAGCTGAAGTACCTCAACCGCAACTTCATTTGGCAGGACCCGAAGCTCAAGCCCCGCACCTATCGTCAGAACGATCAGGAAGAAGCGGTCATCACGAACTTCTCCGCGACGCCTCAGGTGGTCGGGGGAGGCACGACCCACTGGGGCGGCATGGTGCCGCGCATGGCCGAGAGCGACTTCAAGCTCCGGTCTCTGCACGGCGACGTGCCGGGCGCGAGCCTCGTGGACTGGCCCATCACCTACGACGAGCTCGAGCCCTACTACACGCGGGTGGAGTGGGAGTTCGGCACCTCGGGCCTGGCCGGGGCCAACAAGTGGGAGGCCTGGCGCAGCCGGGGATACCCGACGAAGCCCTCGCCGCTGAGCCAGATCGGCCGCACCTTCGCGACCGCGATGGCGAAGATGGGGCACAGCACGTTCCCGATGCCGCAGGGCATGGTGACCGAGCCGTACCGCGGCCGCGAGCCCTTCAGTGAGAACGGGTTCTGGCAGCAGTATCCCGATCCCGGGACCGGCAAGTCGTCGACGCTCATCTCCTTCATCCCCGACGCCATCGCAACCGGGCGCTACGACCTGCGTTCCGACTGCTACGTGAGCGAAATCCTGGTCGGCAGCGACGGCCGGGCGACCGGTGTCCGCTACCAGGACGAGGACGGCGACGAGTTCGTGCAGTACGCCGAGGCGGTCATCGTGTGCGGCGGTGGCATCGAGACCCCGAGGCTGCTGCTGATGTCGACCTCGTCGCTCTTCCCCGACGGACTCGGGAACGGCAGCGGGATGGTGGGCAAGAACGCCACCTTCCACCAGTACTCGTTCTCGGTGGGCCTCTTCGACAAGGAGATTCACGACCCGCTGTACGGCTGGGCCGGCCACTACATGAGCCTGTGCTCGTTCGACTTCTACGAGACGGACGAGAGCCGGGGCCACATCCTCGGATCGCTCATCTTCCCCTCGATGATCGGGCACCCGATCAACTGGAGCTTCCCGGGACGCCCCAGCTGGGGCCCCGCCGCGAAGGACGCCGACCGCGACTTCTTCAACCACAGCATGAAGATCGGCATGCTCCTGCACGACATGCCCGTCGAGAGCAACCGTGTCGACCTCGACCCGAACGTGAAGGATGCCTGGGGCCTGCCGGTCGCGCGCATCACCCACACGCCGCACGCGAACGACTTCGCGCACGAGCGCTGGCAGGTCGCCAAGAACGGCGAGATCCTCGAGGCCGCCGGGGCCTCCAAGGTGATCCCCGTCAACATGGAGCGGATCACGGGCAACACCTCGCATGAGCTCGGCACCGCGCGCATGGGAGACGACCCGTCGACATCCGTCGTCGACCGCTGGTGCCGCTCGCACGAGGTGCCGAACCTCTACGTCTTCGACGCGAGCTTCTTCCCGACGGCGACGGGCATCAACCCCGCGCTGACGATCATGGCGAACGCATGGCGGTGCGCGGACCGGATCCTGCAGGTGGACCGCCACGACTGGAAGAAGCGCTGACGCGCGGAATCGAAAAGAAGGAGAAGACATGGGACAGGCGGACTGGGTGACGGTGCCCATCGCGACGGACGACGTCGCGGGGCCGATTTTCTTCACCCCACACGAGTGGGACACGATCGAGGCCGCCACGGCGCGGATCATCCCCACCGATCACCACCCCGGCGCACGCGAGGCGAAGGTCGTGCGATTCATCGATCGCATGCTGGCGGGCACGCAGTTCGTGTTCGCTGCAGCGGACGGAATCGGCTTCCTCCGGATGGAGGGGCTCGAGGAGAGCGCCTGGCAGGAGCGTATCGACACCCGGCGGCAGTTCTACCGCGACGGTGTAGAGACGCTCGACTCCATCGCGCGCGCGCTCGGCGGCAGCGACTTCGTCGAGCTCTCCGAGGAGCAGCAGGATGCCGTGCTGGAGAAGCTCGCCGGAGCGCCGCGCCCATCGCGGTACTCGGTGGCGGACGACGAGGGCACGGGTCGTGGCGGGGCTCCGGCCGGCAACCAGCCGGTGAACGAGGACCTGTTGGAGTTCTTCCCGCTCCTCGTGCTCAACACCAGGCAGGGGTTCTACGCCGACCCGGTCTACGGGGGCAACGCGAATCGCATCGGGTGGGGCGTGGTCGGCTTCGACGGGCCGCCGACGCTCAAGAGCACGATGGACGCTTCGTACACCACACGGAAGTACATGGTCGAGGGAGCGGAGTGGCCCTACGATCGTCACCCCGAAGTGCTGCGCTACCGGCGCTGACGTCCGAAGCTCCGTCTGGGCTGTCCGTCGGGGGAGCCGGTGCGCTGCATAATGAGGTCATGTCCGCGTCTGCAGCTCCGGTTCCCCCGACTCGGCAGAACTCCCGTGAACGTCTCGCTTCGCGGGGTCGCGGCGCGCGCATGATCGACGTCGCTCGGCTGGCCGGCGTCTCGCAGCAGACGGTGTCGCGGGTCGTCAACGGTGCCACGAATGTCGCCCCCGACATCCGTGAGCGGGTCGAGACCGCGATCGCCCAGTTGCGGTATCGGCGCAACCCGGCGGCATCCGCGCTCGCGAGCAGCCGCACGATGACGCTCGGCCTCGTCAGCTATCAGCTGTCGGTGCTCGGCCCCTCCGAGGCGCTGTACGGCATCTCGGAGGAGGCTCGCAAGCACGGCTACTCGACGCGGCTCGTGACCCTCGGCTCGCTGGACCGGGCGACCATACAGGGTGCGCTCGACACCATCGGTCCCGACGCCGTCGATGGCATCATCGTGCTCGCGCCTCTTTACGAAGCGCTCTCCGTCGTGCATGCGCTCGACACCGAGACGCCCATCATCACGTTCGAGCAGGGCTCTCCGGAGAGCCCGAACAGCATCTCGATCGACGAGGTTCGCGGTGCGCGGCTCGCCGTGGGGCACCTGCTCGACCTCGGCCACGAGTCGGTCTTCCATGTGATGGGTCCTCCCGGATGGATGGCGGCCGATGCGCGGTCGCGCGGCTGGACCGAGGAGCTCTCGGCGCGCGGCAAGGTTGCGCCGCCGGCGATCCGCGGCGCGAGCTGGTCGGCGGAGGAGGGGTATCGAGCGGGACTGCTCCTGGCCGATCGTGAGGACGTGACCGCCGTATTCGCCGCGAACGATCCCTTCGCGCTCGGGCTCATCAAGGCCTTCGAGCACCGCGGGCTCCGCGTGCCCGAGGACGTCAGCGTCGTCGGGTTCGACGACGTCAAGGAGTCCGCCTACTTCCGGCCGGCCCTCACCACCGTCACCCTCGATTTCGAGGCGATCGGACACATCGCGGTGACCCGCGTGCTCGAGATGATCCGCGAAGAGGCTCGCGGCGACATTCCGCTCATCCAGCCCGTGCTCGTCGTGCGCGACACGACGGCACCGCCGCGTCCGCGGCGCTGACGGGCCCCTTGCCCGCTGAGCGCAGGCTTCTCCGTCCCGCGCAAAGTAGCGCTATCTCGGTTAGATGGCCGCAACGATGTTTGGTAACGCAAAAATAGGCTTTTGAACAGGTATTTAAAGAGCCCTATTGCGCTCTGCGAAGTGCTGTCATACGCTGAGTGAGCGCTAACTTAGCGACGGCAGTGGAGCCGTCACCCGTCCCTACGCGGGCCGGCCGTCTCCGCCGCCCGTACGTACACATTCGGACCACGCCGCGAGCGAAATGGCGGTCCGGTATACAAGGGAGAAGCACATGATTGACCCGTTCGCCGTTGTGGCAGTGTCGCCCCGGACCTTCACCGTGAAGAATCCTGGCGATGGTGTCGAGAACGTCAAGCGAATCAACGAGTTCATCGACACGTCCTTCATGGTCGGGGCGTGGGAGGGCGCACCGGTGAAGCTCGTGGTCCTGCCCGAGATGGCCATCCAGGGCATGATCGCCAACACCCCCGGCAACCGGGAGCGGGAGGCCCACTTCGCGGTGACCATCCCCGGACCCGAGACCGACGAGCTCGCCAAGAAGGCCCGCCAGCTCAACTCATACATCGCCGCCGAGCTCTACATGGTGAAGGACGACGACTTCCCCGACCGATACTTCAACGTGGCGTTCATCATCGACCCCAACGGCGAGATCGTCTACAAGCGCTACAAGGCGACCAGCGACGCCTACGAGGGCGGCATGCTGGGGAACATGAACCCGCACGACGTATGGGACGAGTTCATCGAGAAGAAGGGCAACGGGAACGTCATGGACGCGATCTTCCCCGTCGCCCGCACCGAGATCGGCAACATCGGCATCGCCATCTGCCACGAGGGCGTGTACCCCGAAATCGCCCGCGGTCTCGCGATGAACGGCGCCGAGATCATCATTCGTCCGACGCTGATCGAGCCGGCCGTGCAGAACGGGATGTGGGAGCTGCAGAACCGCGCCCACGCGATGTTCAACTCGGCGTACGTCGTGGCGCCCAACCTGGGGCCCGAGTACCGCGACGACGGCGGCGTGCAGGACCTCTTCGGCGGTCAGTCCATGATCGTCGGCCCGCGCGGGCAGATCCTCACGCAGCAGCGTGGGTGGACGACGGGTGACTCCTTCGTCTGTACGACGATCGACATCGAGGCGCTGCGTCGCGCTCGGGTCGCGAACGGTCTCTACAACCAGTTCAAGGACCTGCGCACCGAGCAGTACCGGGCGATCTACGACACCCCGATCTACCCGAAGAACCAGTACCTCGACGCTCCCCCGGAGGAGAACTGGCTCGCGCGCGAGGACACGACGCGTGCGAAC
Source organism: Microbacterium sp. ZXX196 (assembly GCF_009709595.1). Classification (NCBI taxonomy): domain Bacteria; kingdom Bacillati; phylum Actinomycetota; class Actinomycetes; order Micrococcales; family Microbacteriaceae; genus Microbacterium; species Microbacterium sp. ZXX196. Next base: position 43,660 of record NZ_WMEE01000012.1, on the reverse strand, counting down.
AACATCAAGAAGCTGATCGAGCGCGGAGTGCTGACTCCGCCCACCGGTTACGCGGGCTGAACCAGCTAGTGAGGGCGGCGGATCATCTCCGCCGCCCTCACTCCTATAAGAAGGAGTGCGGATGCGCAAGGTCGGGATTCTGGGAATGGGCAGGTGGGGGCAGACGTGGCAGCGCGTGCTCGCGCCGGAGCCCGGTGTCCAGGTCGTCGCCGTCGCCGCCCGGAGCAGGCGAGCGGAGATCAGCTCGCGCTCCCCGCGGCTGCGGGTGTACGACGACTATCGGAGTCTCCTCAGAGACCAGGATCTCGACGCGGTCATTGTGACACTGCCGCCCGGCGAACACCTCGAGGCGGTACGGCTCGCGGTTGGCCGAGACCTGCCCGTCCTGTGCGAGAAGCCTCTCGTCCCGACGCGCTCGGAGCTGCAGGAGATGGTCGCGCTCGATGAGAGCGCGGGCGTCGCCGTGCGCGTCAACCAGAACTACCGCATGCGCGGGTGGGCGTGCGCCGTCTTCGACCACCTCCCCGCCATCGGCCGTCTGCGCCGCGTGACCATCCAGTTCGCGCAGCCTGAGCTGACCGACGGCGCGCGCGCGGTGCTCGCGCATCCGCTGCTGGCCGACATGTCCATTCATCATCTCGACCTCCTGCGCTTCCTCACGGGGCAGGAGGCGCGGGTGCTCTCCGCCGAGGCAGGGCGACCCGACGACGCGCGCGTATGGGGCATGACGGATGTCGATGCCCGGCTCGCGCTCGCGGAGGGAGCCGAGGTCTCCTACGGCGCCACCTGGGCTGCCCGCGGGCGCCCGACGTCGTGGGATGGCGACTGGACCTTCGAGGGCGACGACGGTGTGATCCAGGTGCGCGATCTGGGCGTGCGCGTCGAGGCGGACAGGCACCCTCTGCGAATCGTGCCGCCCTCACCTGTGGTCGACGATGAAGACCTGCTCGTGGCGTGGCGATCCTTCGTGCGCGTCATGGAAGGCGAGGAGTCCCGGCGTCCGGCCACGGTCGCCGACAACGCCCGCAGCCTCGAGCTCGTCTTCGACATCGCGGATGCGGCCGGTGTGGCGGACCCGAACGCTCGACTCGCCGCCCCCCGCGGTGCCGACCCGCACGCCGCGACCGCATCGCCGGTCGTCGCGCAGACCAGCGATGGCGTGAGCAGCAACTCCAGCAACTGACGACGCGCGGCAGTCGTTCCGTCGCGAGCCTCCTCAGAACGGTGGTGGTTCGCCGTGCGCGTTCGCATGCTCATCGTCGGGGGTGAATCGGGTCCGGGGGCGCGTGGAGGCGTGTGACAGGGCGGTTTCGAGGATCCGGGTGCGTGGGGTGGATCCGCTGTCGCTCAGGTGCACGGCATGGGCGTCGCCGACGACCGCGTGCCGCTCGTCTACCACCGGCGCCGCTTCCACTCGCTCCACGCGATCGCACGCCCCTCGCCCCGGTCTATCTGCCGCCGATCGGCTTCGGCGTGTGGCAGATCACGGGCGGCGACGCCGCCCTGGTGATCCGCCACGCGATCGACGCCGGCTACCCGCTCATCGACACCGCCTCCGCGTACGGCAACGAGGACGCGGTCGGATCCGCGCTCCGCCAGGCGGGGGGCGCGGCCGAGAAAGTCCAGGTCACGACGAAGGTGTGGATGGCCGACTACGACGACGTGCCCCGCGCCGTCGACGTCAGCCGCCGCCTCCTCGGCCGCGATCGGATCGACACCGTGCTGCTGCACTGGCCGTCGCCCCACCTGTTCGACCGGACCATCCGCGCCTGGGATGCCCTCGCTGCGCTCGCGGAGGAGGGCATCATCGGATCCGCCGGGGTCTCGAACTTCACCCCCGCGCACCTCGACCGGCTCGACGCCGCCGGCGGGCGCCGGCCGGACCTCAACCAGATCGAGCGCCACCCGTATTTCTCGCAGGCGGGCGCGCTCGCGGCGCACCGCGCGCGTGGCATCGCGACGCAGGCGTACTCGCCGCTCGGCGGGCCGACCGACGGACGCGTGCGCCCGGCCGAGGACTCGGTCGTCGCCGCCGTCGCGGAGGAGGCCGGGGCCAGCCCCGCGCAGGTGATCCTCGCCTGGCACCGCGCCCACGGCGTCTCCACCATCCCGCGCTCGGGGAACCGCGCGCGCATCGAGGCGAACCTCGCCTCGCTCGAGGTCGCGCTCACGCCCGACCAGGTCGCGCGCCTCGACGCGCTCGAGACGGGCCGCCGCCTCACCGCCGACCCCGACGTCGTCGACGAGTTCACGTTCGCGTAGGCGGCGGGATCCGCCGCGATCCGCGTCAGGGCGCGGATCGCGTTGGCGCAACGGTCGTTTTACGAGGGCGTGACGGTGGCGCAATTGCGCCTTTCCATACTGGGGCACACCCCGCTTCCGACTCCCGGCCATCCGCCCCGCTCAGAAGGAGCACCGCCATGACTCTCCTGTCTCCCGTCGACACCGCAGCCATCCGCACGCTCGTCGAGATCTCGGCCGAGCCTGAGCAGGTCCGTGGCGCCATGGGGCGCTTCCCCGCCGGCATCGCCGCCATCTGCGCCGTCGTCGACGGCGTGCGCGTCGGCATGGTCGCCTCGTCGTTCTCGGCTGGCGTGTCCTACGCCCCGCCGATGGTGATGTTCTCGGTGCAGAACGCGTCGTCGACATGGCCCGTGCTGCGCCGCGCGTCGCGAATCGGCGTGAGCATCCTCGACGCCACGCAGGCCGACGCGTGCATGCAGCTCGCCTCGCGCTCGCGCGACCGATTCGAGGGCCTCGAGGTCACGGAGACGGACGGCGGCTCGCTCTTCGTCGGCGGCGCGACGATGTGGCTCGACTGCGAGGTCGTCTCCACGACGCCCGCGGGGGACCACGAGATCATCGTCCTGCAGGTGCACGCGATGAGCGTCGAGCACGCGGGAGCGCCGCTCGTGTATCACGAGCGGCGCTTCCACTCCCTCAGCGCGCTGGCGTGAGGGCGGCGACGAGCTCGTCGGTGCCGACGGTGAACCCGAAGCACTGACGCACGTTATATACGGTCGCGTCGTAGCAATACTGCGGCGAGGTGGTGGCGCTCGCGCCCTCCACCATAATGACGTCGTACCCGAGCGAGGCCGCGTCCATGAGCGTCGCGACCACGCACTGATCGGCGTTGACGCCCGCGAAGAGGATCGTGTCGATCCCGCGGGCGCGCAGGATCGCGTCGAGGGGCGTGTCGAAGAACCCGCTCATGCGGAACTTGTCGACGTGCACGTCCTCCGGCTCGGCCTCGAGCCCGAGCGCCAGGGCCGCGCCCCAGCTGCCGCGGGTGAGGACCGCCTCGCTCTCGCCCGAGCGCTCGCCGATCCCGCCGCCCGTGCCGTCGCCGTCGTAGACGTGGAGCACGTTCGGCGGCAGGTTCGCGCGGTCCGGGCGGTTGCCCCAATTCAGCCAGATCACGGGCACGTCCGCCGCGCGCAGGGGCGGGAGGATCCGCCCGATCGCGGCGGCGGCCCCGGCCGCGCCGGAGACGTCGACCCCGATGCTCGAGAGCCAGCCGCCCGGCGCGCAGAAGTCGTTCTGCATGTCGACGACGACGATCGCCGTGCGCTCCAGGTCGACCGTGACGCGCTGGGGGAGCGCGTCCATCGTGGCGGGGCGCGGCGGCGCTGGCGGGCGCCGGAGGTCGACGTGCCCGGCAGACCGTGCCCAGTCGCGCGGCCGCATCGCCATCAGCGCACCTCCGGCAGCGCGACCTCGGGGAACGAGAACGCTCGGATCTCGGTGAGTACCTCGGCGAGCGTGGCGACCTGGCTCTCGACGATCTTGTCGCCGACCTCGCGCGTGGCCGCCGTGGGGTCGCCGATCGTGCCGGAGGCCGAGACGTCGTCGGTGACCCACGCGGTCGGGACCGCGCCCTCGAGGGTGAGGTGGCGCATGCCCGCGTAGATCTCGCCGAGGACGTGGCCGTCCTTGACTGCGTGCTCCATCTGCACGAGGTCCGGGCGCAGCGACCAGACGATGCTCGTCTCGATGTGCCCGCCGTGGATCCCGTAGTGCGGATCCGCCGGCTCGATGCCCTCGGGCAGCGGGAAGCGGCCCGGCATGAGCGGGAACACCTCGAGGCCCGTCTCGACGCGGATGTCGCGGGCGACCATGTCGAGCAGGTTCGGCTGTCCGCCGTGCCCGTTCACGAACACGAGCTTGCGGAATCCGCTCGCCGCGAGCGATCGGCCGAGGTCCATGCACACGCTGATGAGCGTCGCGGCGGACATCGCGATCGTGCCGGCGCGGCCGAGGTGCTCCGTGGACTTCCCGTAGGACAGGGTCGGGAGCATCCAGACGTTGCTGTCCGGCCCGAGCGCGGCGATGGCACGGTCGCTGATCGCCTCGGCGGTCAGGGCGTCGGTGATCACCGGGAGGTGCGCGCCGTGCTGCTCGATCGCGCCGATGGGCTGGACGGCGACGGCGTCGGTCTTGTCGAGGCGCGCGATCTGCGCGGTCGACAGCTCGGCCAGGCGGTGCGTGGTCATGGTCATTCCTCCTCGGGAAGGGCGGACTCGTGCCAGCGCTTCAGGAGCTGGCGTTCGATGAGGGCGACGGCGCCGAACAGCACGAGCGAGACGACGCTCGCGAGCAGGACGCCGACGAAGAGGTCGGCCGTACGAAGCTGGGTCGCGTTCAGCGTGATGACGTAGCCGAGGCCGCCGTCGCCGCCGCCGATTCCGGCGACGAACTCGCCGACGATCGCGCCGATCACGCTCGAGCCCGCCGCGATCCGGAGGCCCGTGAGCAGCTGGGGGAGGCCGGACGGCACGCGCAGCGAGAACAGCTGGATGAAGCGGTTCGCCCCCGCCATGCGATACAGCTGCACGAGGTTGCGGTCGGTGGACTTCAGGCCCTGCAGGCCGTTCGCGGCCACGGGGAAGACGGCGATCATCGCGGCGATCAGAGCGTTCGTGCCGATGCCCGCGCCGAACCACACGACGAACAGCGGCGCGACGGCGATGATCGGGATCGTCTGGAGGATGACGAGGTACGGGTACAGCGCGCGCTCCGCGACATCCCAGCGCGCCATGATGAGGGCCGCGAGGAATCCGGAGACCGCCGCGAGAAGGAACCCGAGGTAGGACTCCTGGATCGTGACCCATGTCGCCGGGAGCATCTCGACGAGGCGCTCGCCGATCGCGACCGCGAAGTCGCCGGGGCCGGGCATGAGGTACGGGGGGATCTCGAAGATCGAGACGATGGCCTGCCACAGCGCGACGAACGCGACCAGCGCGATCGCGGGCGGGAGCACCGCGCGGCGGAACCCGCGGGCCCGGGTCCCGCGCCGGGCGCGCGTGGCGGGCTCGGCGACGATGACGGAGAGGAACGGCGCGCGGGCCGTCTTGTCCTGGGTGACAGACATCAGTGGGCTCCTGCCAGGAGGGTGGAGACGTGGGCGCCGAGCTCGGCGAGCGCGCGCTCGTCGCGGGGGGAGCCGTCCTTCGTGGGCGGGCTGGGGGAGTCGATCACGGCCTGGATTCGGCCGGGCTTCGACGCCATCACGACGATGCGGTGCCCGAGAGTGACGGCCTCGCTGATCGAGTGCGTGATGAACATCGCGCTGAAGTCGTTGACGCGCCAGAGACGCAGGAGCTCCGCCTGCATGGTCGCGCGGGTGAACTCGTCGAGCGCCGCGAACGGCTCGTCCATCATGAGGAGGTCGGGGGCTCCCGTGATGGCGCGGGCGAGCGAGACGCGCATCTTCATGCCTCCCGACAACTGGCGGGGGAGCGCCTTCTCGAACGCGGACAGGCCGACCGTCTCGATCGCGCGCGTCGCGAGATCGCGGCGCGTGGCCTTGTCGACGCCCTTGAGCTTGGCGACGAGCTCGACGTTGCTCCGGACGTTCCGCCACGCGAGCAGGGTCGGATCCTGGAACACGTACGCGAGGTCGTCCGTGCGGCGCGTGAGGGTGCCGCCGGTGATCTTCGACAGGCCCGCCGCCATGCGGATGATGGTGGTCTTCCCGCAGCCCGACGGCCCGACCAGCGAGACGATCTCGCCGCGGCCGACCGACAGGTCGAAGGGGGTGACGGCCTGGAAGCCGTTGCTGTAGGTCTTCTCGACCTGCGCGAACTCGATGAGCGGCTCGGCGGCCGCCGTCGTGTCGGGCGTGGTCAGGGTGGCGGTGGACATGAGGATCTTCTCCGTCTGGGTGATCGGACGGCCGGCCCCGCAGGGTGCGGGGCCGGCCGCAATATCAGTAGCTGCCCTCGGGGGCGTCGGGGAGCTCGGTGGGCGCCGCGATGTCGGGCAGGAAGGACGCGTCGAACGCCTCCGCGGCGTCGAGCGGCTCCTCGAGGCGGTCGAGTTCGACGAGCTGGTCGATCAGGGTCGACCACCGCTCCTCGGTCATGGCGCCGAGTTGGTCGGCGCCCTCCTCGGCCACGACGTACTCGCGCTGCTGGTCCCACGCGAACCACGTGAGCTCGGACGACTGCTCCTCGTTGGCCGCCAGGAGCGCGTCGTTGCCGGCCGTGGCCGCGTCGATGTCGCTCATGTAGTCCGACCAACCCTGCATCGAGACCTCGAGGAAGTCGGAGACGACGTCGGGGTTCTCGGCGAGGAAGTCCTCGGTCGTGAAGATGACGTCGTTGTACGGGTTGAAGCCCGCCTCGGCGTAGGGGAAGAAGTCGGTCTCGACGCCCTGCTCGAGCGCCTGGTAGACCTCGTTCGTCGGCCAGCCCTGCTGGACGAGCGAGTCGTCGTTGATGAAGTTGGCGATGGATCCGCTGTACGCCTGTGTCTGGAGCTCGACGCCCAGCTCGCGGCCCACCCACTCGGGGCCGGCCTGGCCCGTCTGCGAGATGAAGGTCATGTCGGTCATGTCCTCGAAGCCGTCGATGTTCTGCGACGCGTGGACCATGACGCCGACGGGGTTGATCTGGTACATCGCGGCGATCGCGACGACGGGGATCCCCTCGGCGCGGGCCTCGAGGATGCCCGCGGCGTCGGTCATTCCGAACTCGGAGCGGCCGCTCGCGACGATCTGCGTTGCCGAGACGTTGGGGCCGCCGGGCGTGAACGTCATGTCGATGCCGGCCTCGTCGTAGGCGCCCGCAGCCTCGGCCGCGTAGAAGCCGCCGCTCTCGGGGTCGGGGTACCAGGCGAGGACCATGTCGAGCGACGTGGTCTCGTCCGACGACGCGGCCTCGTCCGAGGACGACGACGAGCAGGCGGCGAGGGGGAGGGCGGCGGTCAGGCCGAGGGCGGCGAAGGCCACCAGGCGACGCCGGGGGGAGCGAAGGGTCATGAGATCTCCATGGTGTTCGGGTGGTGCACGGGGGTGGAGCGGGTGAGGTCCCGCGCGGTCTCGACCAGGGACACGTCGGATCCGGCGGGGCCTACGAAACAGACGCCGACGGGCAGGCCGTCCACGTCGAGCAGGGGGGCGGACAGGGCGGGCAGGCCCGCGAGGGAGGCGAGGAACGTCAGCCGCAGCGTGTGGGCGCGGTCGGCGTCGATGGCCTCCTGCACCGCGTTGAGCCGGATGGGCGGGTTCGCGGTCGAGGGGAGGATGAGGGTCGAGCCGGCGAGGGCCTCGCGGATCTCTGCGCGCGCCGCCTCGACGACCGCGCGAGCGGAATCCGCCTCGGCGGCCGTGACCGCAGCGGCTGCCTCGAAGCGCGGGGCGACGTCGGCGCCGAGCTGGCCCGGGTGCGCGGCGATCCAGGATCCGTGGGCCTGCCAGGCCTCCCAGGCCTGGAGCGTGCGGAACGCGGCGAACCACTCCTCGAGGGGGAATCCCGGCGCGATCGACTGGGCGCCGAGCGCGCCGGCGACCTCGTCGAACGCGGCGCGGACGGGCGTCGAGGCGAGCGCCGAGACTTCGTGGATCTGCACGAGCCGGGCGGGCGCGGTGGGACCGGCCGCGGGCAGCGCCGCGCGGGCTGCGGAGAGCAGCGTCTCGGCGTCGCGGGCGAGCCAGCCGATCGCGTCGAAGGACGGCGCGAGCGGGACGGTGCCCGCAAGGCTCGCGGCGCCGTGCGTCGTGCGCAGGCCCCACAGACCCTGATACGAGGCGGGGACGCGGATGGATCCGGCCGTGTCGGTGCCGAGGCCCAGGTCGGCGTGGCCGCGGGCGACCGCCGCGGCGGGTCCGCTCGAGGATCCGCCCGGGATCCGGTCGGGCGCCGCGGGGTTCGTCGGGGTGCCGTAGTGGCTGTTGATGCCGGAGAGGCTGTACGCGAACTGGTCCGAGTGGGCGATGCCCGCGACCGAGGCGCCCGCGTCGACGAGCGCCTGGACGGCGGCGGCGTTGCGATCGGCGAGCGACTGCTCGGCGCGGAAGGCGGGGACGCCCGCGCCGACGCGGTGCCCCTCGACGTCGAAGAGGTCCTTCACCGCGACCGTCACGCCGTCGAGGGCGCCGGTGCCGGCCGGGGGGAGGAGGGGATCCCCCGCCGCCGTCCACAGCGTGGTGTCGAGGGGGCGCGAGGAAGTGGAGGAGACGTGCGCCGCGACGATGCGCCAGGCGCCGTGGCGGCGTCGCCACACGTGGGTCTGCTGGCCGCGGCCGCCGCGGGGGGAGCGCAGCATCGCGATGATGATCGCGAGCTCATCCGAGAGCACGCGGACGTGGAGCGTCTCGATCGCGCGGCCCGGGACGCCGCCGCGGGCGGCGCGGAACGAGCTGATCGCGTCGCGGCCGCGGAGCATGTGGCTGCCGTCGCCGCGCAGCGAGAAGTCGGACGGTTCGAAGGCGTCGTCGAGGGCGTCGACGTCGTTGGTCGCAAGGGCGGATTCGTATCGCTCGAAGGCGGCCAGGAGGCCCTCCGGGAGCGGGGCGTCGGCGTCGAGCCGGTACTCCGTCGCCGAAGTGGTAGGACCAATAAGTGTCATGTGGGGCTACTTGCGTCGTGGGGCTGTGGGTGGTCCGACCAGGGACCTGCGACGACACTAGGCCGGGATTTCGCGAAAAAATTGCCATTCAATCGTTTGGTGACACAGATTTCACACGCCTGAAACGTGAATCGACGTCGGTTTTCGCGTGTTTGCGGCACAGTATTGGTCAGACCACTCGACCAGTTGGAGGATTTGTGCCCGCCATACCCGACCTGCCCCACCGCTCCCGCGGCCTGAGCGCCGACGTCGTCGCGCACCTCGCCTCGCTGATCGGCCGCGGCGAGTTCCCGCCCGGCGCGCGGGTGCCCTCCGAGCGCGCGCTAGCCGACGCGCTCGCCGTCTCGCGCACTACCGTGCGGCAGGCGCTCGCCGAGATGGAGGCCCGCGGCATGGTGACCCGGCATCACGGGCGCGGCACGATCGTCGCCGAGCCCGCCGAGGGCGCCGACGCCGTGCGCGGAGCGCTCGCCGGCGCCGAGGGCACGTGGCGCGACGTCGCCGACCTCGAGGACATCCTCGAGCCGGGCATCGCCTCGCGCGCCGCGCGCCGCGCCACGCAGGCGAGCGTGCGGCGGCTCGAGAATCTCGTCGCCGAGGCGGAGGCCGCGGGCGACCCCGGGGCGTCCGCCGCGGCCGACGCGGAGTTCCACCTCGCGCTCGCCGAGGGGGCGGCGAACCCCCTGGTGTCCGCCGCCGCGCGCGGCCTCGCGGGCGCCTCGGCGGCCGGCGTCGCCCCCGCGCACGACACAGCGAACGGGCGCGCCGTCGCGCTCGCGGGGCACCGCGCCATCCTCGCCGCCGTCCGCGCCGGCGACGGCACGGGGGCGGCCGCCGCGATGGCCCGACACCTCGAGGAGGTGCGCGGAGTGATCCGCGACGACCAGCGCGGGTCCGAAACGCGGGGTCGCTAGGGTGCTCGGCATGCCCGAATTCGATCTCCTCGTCACCCGAGCGCGCCTCATCTCGACCGCGGACGACGTCCGCGAGGACGCCTGGCTCGCCGTCCGCGACGGCCGCGTCGCCGACCTCGGCGTGGGCGCCCCGCCCGCCACTTCCGCGCCCGTGCACGACGTCGCGGGGGCCTTCGTCGCGCCCGGCTTCGTGTCCTCGCACTCGCACCTCGCGACGAGCGGATCCCGGGGCCTCGCGAACGACGAACCGCTCTACGGCTGGTGCGAGCAGATGTACGGCGTCACCCGCGATGCGGGGCCGGAGGACGTCTACTGGTGCACGCTGCACGGCGCGTTCGACGTGCTCGGCGCGGGCATCACGACCGCGTGGGACTTCACGGAGAAGCGTTCGACGTGGGAGCCCATGGTCGAGGGTGGCCGCGCGGCGCCCGGGCGCCTGCGGGAGCCGGCCTTCCTCCGGCGGCAGCTGGAGGCGAAGCTCGACGCCGGTCTGCGGTTCATCCACGCGATCTACCTCGACGAGGGCCACGGCGACGAGGCCGAGGTGATCGCCCGCTTCGAGGAGGCGCTCGCCGACGTCCGCGGCGCCTTGTCGGATCGCGTGCTGGGGGCAGCGATCGCGGGCGGCCAGCAGTGGTCCGCCTCCCCGCGCACGGCCGAGATCGAGGCGGGCCTCATGGCGCGCCACGGGATCCTCAATCAGTCGCACCTGCTCGAGACCCCCGTGCGGATCGACCTGCAGCGCGAGAAGTTTCGGTGGTACCGCGACGCCGGCGCGCTCGGCCCGCGGATGCTCTTCGGGCACTTCGTGCACGCCGGCGACGAGATCATCCGCGAGGCCGCCGCGGCGGGGGCGGGCCTGTCCTGGCAGCCGACGGCGAACGGGCGGCTCGGATCCGGGATCGCCGACGTGCGCTCATGGCGGGCCCACGGCGCGCGGATCGGCCTCGGCATCGACGACCAGGCCTGCACCGACCTCGCCGATCCGTGGCAGAACATGCGCATGGGCCTGTACGCCGTGCGCGCGGCGGCGCAGGACCCGACCGCGCTCGGCGCGGCCGACGTGTTCCGCATGCACACGATCGGCGCGGCGGATCTGATGGGGGTCGGCGACGAGATCGGGACGCTCGAGATCGGCAAGCGCGCGGACTTCGTGGTCGTGGATCCGCGCCGTCCCGACGTGGGGCCGGTGTGGGATCCGATCGGCACGTATGTCCTCGCCTGCGGCACCCGAAATCTGCGCGAGACGTGGGTCGGGGGCGAGCGCGTGGTCGCCGACGGGGTGGCCGTATCGCCCCTCGCGACGGAGGCCGCGCGGCAGATTCACGAGCGCCTGCCGCGGCTGCGCGCGGGAGGGAAGCCGTAACCGAATCGACTCACGTCGACATGCGTCCGAAACATCGGGTGCATACGTTTCAACCGCCGACCGGCCATCCCGCCGCCGGCTCCACTTCGCAACAAAGGCAACGCACCATGGCTGACGCACCCACCCTGAAGGACACCCGCGACCTCACCTGCTACCGCATCACGGCGGACGACACCGTCCGGCTCGTGCCGCTGACCGGCCCGATCGACGGCTCGCCCACGAGCGTCTTCTTCGAGATCTGGGACCCGGAGGGCGTCCAGCCCGACAACTCGCACCCCGCGTCGGTCGAGGTCTTCTTCTTCGTGCAGGGCTCCGGCGTCGCCTTCAGCGACGAGCACAGCGTCGAGGTCGCGGCGGGGGACATCCTCGTGCTCCCGGCGACCTCGGTGCACCACATCAAGAACACCTCGACGACCGAGCGCCTGTACGCCGTGACGATCATGGCGAACGACCTCGGCTCGCAGCCGGAGGAGTCCGGGATCCCTGGCTTCTACGACCTCGTCGCCGGCGGCGTGCCCGTCGAGCTCGACGAGGAGGACCGCGCGGTGTACCACCGCAACGCGGGCAAGATCGCGAGCTTCGCAGCGACCGCCTAAGTCCTCCCGGAACGACCAGCGCGCCCGGCGGCATTTGCCGCCGGGCGCGCTGGCGGTGCGTGGCGTGAGTCATGTCGAGCGAACATGTTGGGAGCGCCCCGGTCCCGAATGGCGCACCGGGATCCCATCGTGTAGTCTTGTCCTTTGGTGTGCACGCGTGTGCCCACCGCGAACGTGAGCCCTCCACCGGCTGCGTTGTCCGGCCTCGCCGGCAACCGCCCCGGAGCGGGATTCACGAACACCTCCGTTCGACAAGAAAGCAGCACTATCGTGACGCGCACTTACACCCCGAAGGCCGGTGACGCCCAGCGCGAGTGGCTCGTGATCGACGCCACCGACGTCGTTCTCGGTCGCCTCGCCTCGCACGCCGCAGCGCTCCTGCGCGGCAAGCACAAGGCCACCTTCGCCCCCCACGTCGACATGGGCGACTTCGTCGTCATCGTCAACGCCGACAAGGTCGTCCTGACCGGCAACAAGGCGCAGCAGAAGCGCGCCTACCGCCACTCGGGCTTCCCGGGCGGACTCAAGTCGGTCAGCTACGAGGAGCTTCTCGAGAAGAACCCCGTTCGCGCCGTCGAGAAGGCCGTTCGCGGCATGCTCCCCAAGAACACCCTTGGCCGCCAGCAGGCGACGAAGCTGAAGGTGTACGCCGGTGGTGCGCACCCGCACGCCGCGCAGCAGCCCAAGACGCACACGCTCGACCAGGTCGCCCAGTAAGCGCCGAGGCGAAAAGGATCATCCAGTGACTGACGTTCAGAACTTCACCACCGAGACCCCGGCCGAGGCCGAGCAGGTCGAGGCCGTCCGCCCCGTCGTCAGCGTCCCCGGCGCCGCCGTGGGTCGCCGCAAGCAGGCCATCGCCCGCGTGCGCCTCAACCCGGGTTCGGGCTCCTTCACGGTCAACGGCCGCACGCTCGAGGAGTACTTCCCGAACAAGCTGCACCAGCAGCTCATCACCGACCCCTTCACGCTCCTCGGCCTCACGGGCGCCTACGACGTGACGGCGCGCATCAACGGTGGCGGCCCCTCGGGCCAGGCCGGTGCGCTCCGCCTCGCGATCTCGCGCGCGCTCAACGAGATTGACCGCGAGAACAACCGCCCCGCCCTCAAGAAGGCCGGCTTCCTCACGCGCGACGCTCGCGTCATCGAGCGCAAGAAGGCCGGTCTCAAGAAGGCCCGCAAGGCGTCGCAGTTCTCGAAGCGCTGATCGAGCGCTGATGCGTCTCTTCGGCACGGACGGAGTCCGAGGGCTGGCCAATGGCACCCTCACCGCCGACCTTGCCCTCTCCCTGGCCCAGGCGACTGCTGTCGTCCTGGGCCAGGGGCGTTCCGCCGAGGCGCGCCGCGCCGAGGGCCGGCGCGCTAAGGCGGTCATCGCGCGGGATCCGCGCATTTCCGGCGAGTTCCTCGGCGCCGCCGTGTCCGCGGGCCTCGCCTCGAGCGGCGTCGACGTGTACGACGCCGGCGTGATCCCCACCCCCGCCCTCGCGTTCCTCGTGAACGACTTCGATGCCGACTTCGGCATCATGATTTCGGCGTCGCACAACCCGGCGCCCGACAACGGCATCAAGATCTTCGCGCGCGGCGGCGTCAAGCTGCCCGACGTGGTCGAGGAGCGCATCGAGCGCTACCTCGAGGAGGACGACCGCCTCCTCCCCACCGGCGCCGACGTCGGCCGCATCGCGCGCTTCGCCGACGCGGAGGATCGCTACCTCCTCCACCTTCTCGGCACGATCCCCGCGCGCCTCGACGGCCTCCACGTCGTCCTCGACTGCGCCAACGGCGCCGCCTCGGGCGTGTCCCCCCAGCTCTTTGCCGACGCCGGCGCCCGCGTGACCGTGATCGGCGCGGATCCCGACGGCATGAACATCAACGACGGCGTCGGATCCACCCACCTCGGGCCCCTCGCCGCCGCCGTCGTCTCGCACGGCGCCGACCTCGGCATCGCGCACGACGGCGACGCCGACCGCTGCCTCGCCGTCGACGCCGACGGCCAGACGATCGACGGCGACCAGATCATGGCGATCCTCGCCGCCAGCCTCCACGAGCGCGGCGAGCTCGCGCAGGACACCCTCGTCGCCACCGTCATGAGCAACCTCGGCCTCGTCCGCGCCATGAGCGAGCGCGGGATCCGCGTCGTGCAGACCGCCGTCGGCGACCGCTACGTGCTCGAGGTCATGAACCGCGACGGCTTCACCCTCGGCGGCGAGCAGTCCGGCCACGTCATCATGGGCCAGCACTCCACGACGGGCGACGGCCTCCTGACCGGCCTGCAGCTTGCGAGCGAGATGGCCCGCACGGGCAAGACGGCCGCCGAGCTCGCGGCGACGATGACGATCCTGCCCCAGACGATGATCAACGTCACGGGCGTCGACAAGGCACGCGCACACGACGACGAGGGCGTCCGCGCCGCCGTCGCCGCGGTCGAGGCCGAGCTCGGCGACACCGGCCGCGTGCTGCTGCGCCCCTCCGGCACCGAGGCCCTCGTTCGCGTCATGGTCGAGGCCGCCGACAGCGACACCGCGCTCGCGGCCTGCGAGCGCCTCGCGGACGTCGTCCGCGCCCGCCTCAGCATCTAAGCCCGGCGCCCGACCCCCTACAGTCCGCCGGAGAACACGAACGCCGCGCAGGCGGCGCCGACCGTGAGGGCGGCGGCGGAGCCGAGCGCGACGGGGACGCCGCTCGTGCCGGCCTCGCCACGGGAGCGCAGGGCGTCGTGGGCGCGGCGGTAGCCGTGCGCGGCCGCGAAGTACGCGCCGGCCGCGAGCCCGGCACCCGCGAGCCCGAGGAAGATCGACAGGAGCCCGAACTCGTCCAGCGTGAAGCGGGCGGCCACGAGGCTCGCCACCGCGAACGCGAGGCACGTGCGGCGCCAGGCCAAGAGCGTCCGCTCGGGCTGCAGGCCCGGGTCGAACACCTCGCCGCTCGGCATCAGACGAAGATGCCGATCGTGACGAGTGCCACGGCGACCACCACGCCGACGACGATGAGGCCCCCGACCGCGAGGCCGGGCAGCGGCTCGCCGCGCCGCAGGGAGCGCTCGGTCTGCGCCCACCCGATCCAGGCTTGGATGGCCGCGATCGTCCCGAGGATGAGGAAGACCGCCGCCGCCGCGAAGCGCCACGCGACGGGCTCCGGCAGCGACAGCGCCTCGAGGGCGAAGGCACCCGCGTACATCGCGAGCGCGGTGCGCAGCCAGGCGAGGAAGGTGCGCTCGTTCGCGAGGCTGAAGCGCGGATCCGGCTCGGTTCCCTCGCGGTACACCCGACGGGGGAAGCGTTTCTCGCTCACGAGGCCACCCGCGCCACCGTGCGGAAGCCGGCGTTGCCCATCGAGGAGTCGGGGGTGTTCTGCGACCGCGCCGAGTTGCGGTACCGGTTGCAGTACGAGTCGTGGCAGAGGTAGCTGCCGCCGCGCAGGATCCGGGGGGACCCGCCCGTGTCGGGGCCCGCGGGATCCGCGGCGGGGGAGCGGCGGTAGTAGCCGGGATCGAAGAAGTCCTGGCACCACTCCCACACGTTCCCGATCGGCTGCCAGAGGCCGTATCCGTTGGGCGCGAAGGAGCGCACGGGCGCCGTCGTGAGGAAGCCGTCCTCCAGCGTATTCTGCGTGGGGAATACGCCCTGCCAGATGTTCGCCCGCCAGCCGCCGTCGTCCACGGGCTCGTCGCCCCATGGGAACTTTGCCGCGTCCAGGCCGCCGCGCGCCGCGTACTCCCACTCGGCCTCCGTCGGCAGGCGCCGTCCGGCCCAGGCGCAGTACGCCTGCGCGTCGTTCCAGCTCACGTGGACGACGGGGTGGTCCGCGCGGTCGTCAATGCCCGAGTGGCGGCCGAGCGGGCGCCGCCAGTCGGCGCCCTTGACGCCGTACCACCACGGGGTGCCCGGGGCCTGGCCGATGATGTCGCCGTCGGGGGCGTCCACCGCGAGGTGGAACACCGCCGAGAACCCGAACGACTCGGCCTCCGTGACGTAGCCGGTCGCGTCGACGAAGCGCGCGAACGCCTCGTTCGTCACGCTCGTCGCGTCGATCTCGAATGCGCTCAGCGCGACCTCGTGCACGGGCGTCTCGCCGTCGGCCGGGTTGCGGTCGCCCGAGCTGTCGCCCATCGCGAAGCGGCCCGCGGGGATCCGCGCCTGCTCAATGCCGTGCGCGGCCGCGGTGTCGGGGACATCGGGGCGGGAAGGTGCGGATCCGAGCGGCACGAACTGCGCGCGCCCCGGCATCCCGCACCCGCAGCCGCACCCGGCGGCGTCGGTGGCGTTGGTCATTCGCCCACCGTACCGGCTGGGGCTACCACCCCATGTCCTCGATGTAGCGCAGGAGCACGCCCTCGCGCAGCGCCCACGGGCTCACCTCCAGCTCTTTCACGTCGAGCGCCCGCATCGCCTCGTGCAGGACGACGGCGCCGGCCGTGATCTGGAAGGTGCGGTCCGACGTGATGCCCGGCAGCTCCTGCCGCGACTCGGCGGGGATCCGCGAGAGCACCGGGATCCACGCGCCGAGCGCGGCGCGCGGCAGCATCCAGCGCTCGATGCCCGACCAGCCGGGCCGCTTGTAGCCGGCGAGCTTGGCGAGCGAGCGGATCGTCTTGGAAGATCCGACAACGTGGTCCGGCGCGGGCAGGCGCGAGAAGCGCTTCGCGAGCGGCTCGAGCACCTCCTCCGCGTGCGCGGCGAGCTTGCCGACCGCCTTGTCGCCCGGCGGATCGTTCGGGAGGTACCCGATCGTCATCCGGCCCGCGCCCAGCTGCACGGACTCGGCGAGCTGCGGCAGCTCCTCGGATCCTCCGGCGACCTCGAGGGATCCGCCGCCGATGTCGAACATGAGGATCTGGCCCGCCGACCACCCGAACCACCGGCGCACCGCGAGGAAGGTGAAGCGCGCCTCGTCGGATCCGCCGAGCACCTGCAGGCTCTGCCCGAGCGCGTCCTCGATCTGCGCGATCACCTCGGCGCCGTTCGCGGCCTCGCGCACGGCCGACGTCGCGGTCGCGAGCAGCTCGACGACGCCCTCCTTCTCGGCGACCTTCTTGGCCCTGCGGACGGCCTTGACGATCGCCTTCGTGCCCTCCTTGGTGATGGCGCCGCGGTCGTCGATGTAGCGCATGAGGCGCAACACCGACTTCTCGCTCGTCGCGGCGAGCGGGCGCCCGCCCGGCTGCGCGTTGGCCACAAGCAGGTGGACCGTGTTGGATCCGATATCGAGAACCCCGAGGCGCATGCGCCTCACCCTAGCGGCGGTCCGGGCGGCGGGCGGCCCGCCGGTATGATGTCGCGGATGACTCCTGCGCCCGGATCCCTGCGCCTCTCCCTCTACCGCGACATTCCGCGGGCGGAGTGGGCGCGCCTTGCGCGCGGAATGGATCAGCCGCTCACCGAGCAGGAGATCGTGCAGATCCGCGGCCTCGGCGACCGCCTCGACGTCGGGGAGGTGCGCGACGTCTACCTCCCGATCAGCCGCCTGCTCAGCGGGTGGGCGCGGGGCGTGCGGCAGATCGGATCCGAGGTCGGCGACTTCCTCGGCGAGGCCCAGCCGCGGATCCCCTTCGTCGTCGGTGTGGGCGGATCCGTCGCCGTCGGCAAGTCGACCGTCGCGCGCCTTTTGCGCGAGCTCATGAGCCGGTGGTCGGACACCCCCCGCGTCGAGCTCGTCACAACGGACGGATTCCTGTACCCGAACGCCGAGCTCGAGCGGCGCGGGATCATGAGCCGCAAGGGCTTCCCCGAGTCCTACGACCGGCGCGCGCTCGTCGACTTCGTCGCGCGCGTGAAGTCGGGCGAGGCCGAGGTGCGGGCGCCGTTCTACTCGCACATGAAGTACGACATCATGCCCGACGCGTCGGTCGTCGTGCGCAGCCCGGACGTGCTCATCGTCGAGGGCCTCAACGTCCTGCAGCCCCCGCCCTCGCCGAACGACGTCGCGGTGAGCGACCTGTTCGACTTCTCGATCTACGTCGACGCCGAGACGAGCCACATCGAGCAGTGGTTCGTCAACCGCTTCCTCGCGCTGCGCGAGGGCGCGTTCAGCAACCCCGCCTCGTACTTCAACGTCTTCCAGCACCTCTCCGACGCCGAGGCGATCGAGACGGCGCGCGGCATCTGGAGCGACATCAACCTGCCGAACCTCGTGGAGAACGTCGAGCCGACGAAGCACCGCGGCACGCTCGTGTTGCGCAAGGGCGCCGACCACGCGGTCGAGCGCGTGCTCCTGCGCAAGCTCTGACGGATCCGTCGGCGCGCTCCTGGCGGGATTGTCAGGGGCGCCCGCCTACGATGAATCCCATGTGTGGAATCGTCGGATACGTGGGTCCCCGTCCGAGCCAGGACATCCTCATCTCGGGCCTCGCCCGCCTCGAGTACCGCGGGTATGACTCCGCCGGCATCGCCGTCGTGGACGGCGAGGGACACCTCGGGATGCGCAAGCGCGCCGGCAAGCTCGCGCGGCTGCGCGACTCCCTCGCGGACGCCCCGCTCGCGGCCGGCACGACCGGCATCGGTCACACCCGCTGGGCGACGCACGGCGGCCCGACCGACGAGAACGCGCACCCGCACCTCGCCGACGACGACCGCCTGGCCGTCATCCACAACGGCATCATCGAGAACTTCGGCGTCCTGCGCGCCGAGCTGGAGGCGGAGGGCGTGGTCTTCCGCAGCGAGACCGACACCGAGGTCGCGGCCGCGCTCATCGGGCGCGAATACCGCCGCACGGGCGACCTCGAGGCCGCCTTCCGCGCCGTCGTGACCCGCCTCGAGGGCGCCTTCACGCTGCTCGCGATGCACGAGGACCACCCGGGGCTCGTCGTCGGCGCCCGCCGCAACTCGCCCCTCGTGATCGGGCTGGGCGAGGGCGAGAACTTCCTCGGATCCGACGTCGCCGCGTTCGTCGAGCACACCCGCAGCGCGCTCGCGATCGGGCAGGACCAGATCGTCGCGATCACGCCCGACAGCGTCACGATCACCGACTTCGCGGGCGCCCCCGTCGAGGCGACGCCGTTCGAGGTGTCGTGGGACGCGGCGGCGGCCGACAAGGGCGGCTGGTCGAGCTTCATGGCGAAGGAGGTCTCGGAGGAGCCCGAGGCCGTCGCCAACACGGTGCGCGGGCGGATCCACGACGGCCGCATCACGATCCCCGAGCTCGACGGCCTCGACGCGCTCTTCACGGACATCGACCGCGTCGTGATCCTCGCCTGCGGCACGGCGTACTACTCGGGGCTCGTCGGCAAGTACGCGATCGAGCAGTGGGCCCGCGTCCCCGTCGACGTCGAGCTCGCGCACGAGTTCCGGTACCGGGATCCGATCGTCTCGGACCGCACCCTCGTCGTGTCCATCAGCCAGTCCGGCGAGACGATGGACACGCTCATGGCCGTCAAGGAAGCCGCGCGCCTCGGCGCGAAGACCCTCTCGATCTGCAACACGCAGGGCGCGACCATCCCGCGCGAGTCCGACGCGATCGTCTACACGCACGCCGGCCCCGAGGTCGCCGTCGCATCGACGAAGGCGTTCGTCGCGCAGATCACGGCGCTGTACCTGCTCGCCCTGCACGTGGGCCAGGTCCGCGGCACGCTGCCGGAGGCGGTCGCCGCCGACGCCATCGCGCAGCTCGAGGACCTGCCCGGCAAGATCCAGTGGATCCTCGACAACGAGCAGGAGCGCGTCGACCAGCTCGCGCACTGGATGGCCGACACGCGCTCCGTGCTGTTCCTCGGGCGCGGCGTGGGCTTCCCCATCGCGCTGGAGGGCGCGCTGAAGCTCAAGGAGATCTCCTACATCCACGCGGAGGGTTTCGCCGCCGGCGAGCTCAAGCACGGGCCGATCGCGCTCGTCGAGCCCGGTCAGCCGATCTTCGTCGTCGTCCCGTCGCCGCGCGGCGCCGCGACGATGCACGCCAAGGTGATCTCGAGCATCGAGGAGGTCCGCGCCCGCGGCGCCCGCGTGATCGCGATCGCCGAGCAGGGCGACTCCGCCGTGCTGCCGAAGGCCGACGAGGTGCTGCGCATCCCGCTCGCCAGCCCGCTGTTCGAGCCGATCCTCGCCGTTGTGCCGCTGCACATCTTCGCGATGGGGCTCGCCACGGCCAAGGGCCTCGACGTCGACCAGCCGCGCAACCTCGCGAAGTCCGTCACGGTCGAGTAGGGCGCGCGGCACCGAGGCGTCCGCCATGATGGATCCATGAGGTTCTGGATCGGCGGGCGCGGGGCGGACATGGGCGCGAACGGCGCCGGCATCGGGATCGTCGCGGCGGGCGAGCCGGACTCCCCGCTCGCGGGCGGCACGCTCACCGACCGCGGGCTCGCGGCCGAGGCCCCGTCGCCCACGTGGCTCGCGCGCCACCCGCGCGGCGGCGTGGTCTACGCGGCGCTCGAGGGATCCGGCCGGGTCGCCGCCTTCCGACGCGCGGGCGAGACCGCGCTCGAGCCCCTCGGGGATCCGGTGGAGGCCGGCTCGGCCGTCTGCCACATCGCCGTCGCGCCCGATGGGAGCCGGCTCGTCGCCTCGTGCTGGGGAGACGGCCGCGTCGTGGAGGTGCCGCTCGGCTCTTCCGGCGCCCTCGGCGCGCCGCGCGTGGCGGCTCCAGCACGCGACCCGTACGCCGCGCCCGAGGCCGCCGCCCCCGCCGAACCGGAGGACGATGCGGCCCGCATCGCGCGGCAGCTCCTCGCGGGCGATGCGCCGGAACCTGAAGCCCCCGTGACCGACTTCTCCGGCGCGGTCGACCTCGGCGCGCTCGTGGACGGCGGATCCGATCCCTCGCGCCTCGCGGCCATGCTCGCCGGCACCGACGACGGGTCCGATCCCGCGGCGGAGCTGCGCGCACTCCTGGGCGGCGGGTCCGCGGATCCGTTCGACGACCCCGCGGTCCGGGCGATCCTCGATGCCTCGCCCGCGGGCGTGCTGCGCGAGGCGGAGGCTCCGCAGGGTCCCCGCCCGACCCGCGCGCACGCCGCACGCTTCCTCCCGGACGGACGAATCGCGACGACGGACCTCGGCTACGACCTTGTGCGCATCTGGCGCGTCGGGACGGACGGCCTCGTGCTCGACCACGAGGTGGCGCTGCCGTTCGGGACGGGGCCGCGGCACATGTCTCTGCACGCGAGCGGCCACCTGTACGTCGTGACGGAGTTCACGTGCGAGATCTTCGTCCTCGCGCCGGGGCGCGACGGGCGCTGGGCGCTCGTCGCGGGGGTCCAGACCGGCGCGATCGCGGGCGACACGGCGGCGGAGCTCGCGGGATCCGCCGATGGCTCCTTCCTCTACGCCGGGCTGCGCGGCAGCGACGGCATCGCCGCGGTGCGCGTGGCCGGGCAGGGGGAGAGGCTCGAGCTCGTGGGCGTCGCCGAGGCGGGCGTCACGACGCCCCGGCACCACGTGCTCGTGCGGGACACGCTGCTCGTCGCGGGCCAGGGCTCGGACGAGATCGTCTCGCTTGGCGTCGACTCCCGCACGGGCGCCGTCGGTCGCGTGCGGCACCGGGTCGAGCACCCGACGCCGAACTGCGTGCTCCCGATCGCCTGAGCGCCGATCGCGGATCCGGGTGTCCCGCGTCAAATTTTGACTGCGTTGTGTTGGGGGCGGGGCCGTCCGGCCGAGTCCCGCGGCGCGGGGCGCCTAGACTTGACGCATGGGCACGAGGCGGCAGGCGTGATCGTCGGGATCGGCGTCGACATGGTCGACATCGAGCGATTCGAGGCCCAGATCACGCACTCGCCCCGCCTCATGGAGCGCCTGTTCACGCCGCACGAGCGCGAGCTGCCACTGCGGTCGCTCGCCGCCCGGTACGCCGCGAAGGAGGCGCTCATCAAGGCGCTGGGCGGATCCCACGGGGTGCGCTGGCAGGAGATCGAGGTGCCGCGCCTCGGCGAGCGGCAGGCGCCCGCCTACATCGTCACGGGCGACACCGAGCGGACCCTCGCGGGCCGCGGCGTCACGCGGCACCACCTCTCGCTCTCGCACGACGGCGGGCTGGCGCTCGCCTACGCGATCCTCGAGGGTGACGCGTGAGCGGCACCTTCCCCGCCGGCGTCGCGCGGGAGGCGCTCATCGATCGAGGTGCGATCGAGCACAACGTGCGCACCCTGCGCGCCGCGGCGGGAAGCCGCGAGTTCATCGCGGTCGTGAAAGCAGACGGGTACGGTCATGGCGCGCTTACGGCCGCGCGCGCGGCGCTCGCGGGCGGCGCGAGCCGGCTCGGTGTCGCCGACCTCGCCGAGGCCCTCGCGCTGCGCGACGGCGGCATCGACGCGCCCCTGATCGCCTGGTTACACGCGCCCGACGCCGACTTCGCGCCCGCCGTCGCCCGCGGCATCGAGATCGGGGTGTCCGGATCCGCCCAGCTCGCGCGCGCCGCGGCCGCGGGGCCCGCCGCCGTCCACCTCAAGGTCGAGACGGGCCTCGGGCGCAACGGCGCCGCGCCGGAGGAGTGGGGCGCGCTGTTCGCCGAGGCCGCGCGGCTCGAGCAGGCGGGGCGGATCCGCGTCGAGGGCCTCTTCAGCCACCTGTCGGGCACGAGCCGTCCGGACGACCTCGCGCAGGTCGCCCGCTTCCGCGAGGCGATCCAGGCGGCGTCGGCGGCGGGGCTGCAGCCGCGGATCCGCCACCTCGCGGCGACCGGGGCCGCCCTCGACCTGCCGGAGGCTCGGTTCGACGCCGTGCGCGTGGGGCTCGGCATCTACGGCCTCTCGCCGTTCGAGGGGCGCACCTCAGCGTCGCTCGGGCTGCGGCCCGCGATGACCCTGCGTGCTCCCGTCGCCGCCGTGCGCCGCGTGGGCGCGGGCCACGGCGCGTCCTACGGCTACACGCACCGCGCCGACGCCGAGACGACGTTCGCCCTCGTGCCCCTCGGGTACGCGGACGGCATACCGCGCCAGGCGTCCGGATCCGGGCCGGTGCGGATCCGCGGCGCCCGCTTTCGCGTCGCCGGCCGGATCGCGATGGACCAGTTCGTCGTCGACGTGGGGGACACGCCCGTCGCGGTCGGCGACCCGGCCGTGCTGTTCGGGGACCCGCAGTCCGGGGCGCCCACGGCGGAGGACTGGGCGGCCGCCGCGGGGACGATCAACTACGAGATCGTCACGCGCATCGGCGCCCGCGTGCGCCGCACCGTCGTCGGGTGACGCGGCCCCCGCGGCCCGCCCCGTCCGTCGTGCCGAACACAACGCCGTCATATTTCGCCCCTGGCGCGCGAGTTCCGCGGATCCGGGGCCGTCGGCTGAAAAATTGACTGCGTTGTGTTGGGGGGCATGGCGCGGGCGCGGCGGGGGAGAATGGACCCATGGTGCCGGACGAGATGCTGGGCGAGTACGCGATCGCGACCGCGGGGGAGATGGAGGAGCTCGGCCGCCGGATCGGGCGCGGGCTCCGCGCGGGCGACGTGATCGTGCTGACCGGACCCCTGGGCGCGGGCAAGACGACGCTGACCCGCGGCATCGCCGACGGCCTCGGCGTCCGCGGCCCGGTGCAGAGCCCGACGTTCGTCATCGCCCGCACGCACCCCTCCGTCACGGACGGCCCGCCCCTCGTGCACGCCGACGCCTACCGGCTCGGCGACGCCGCGGAGCTCGAGGACCTCGGCCTTGACCTCGACGCGTCCGTCACGATCGTCGAGTGGGGGCGCGGATCCGTGGAGCACATCGCCGACGCGTGGTGGGACATCGAGATCGCCCGCCCCGTGGGCGACGCGGTGGACGACCCCGAGAACCTCGACCTCGACGCGCCCCGCACCGTCGCGATCACCCGCCACGCAGCCTGAGGAGCGGATACGTCCCGCGTCGCCTGATGCACGCGGTCGTCCCGCGTCGCCAGAGGCTTCCGAGGCGAGGCTCGATACCCTGGGGACGTGATCCTCGCCATCGACACCTCCCTCGGATCCGGCGTCGCCGTCGTGACGACGGACGGCGACGTGCGCGGCGTCGCCGAGCGCGCCGAGACGCGCGGCCACGCGGAGGTCATCGGCGACCTCATCCTCGAGGCGCTCGCCGCGTCGGGCGCCGCACCGGCCGACATTACCCACGTCGCTGCGGGCATGGGCCCGGGGCCGTTCACCGGCCTCCGGATCGGCATCGCCGCCGCGCGCGCGTTCGCCGCGGGCCGCGGCATCGACGTCGTTCCCGTCGTCAGCCACGACGCCGTCGCGCTCGACGCCCTCGAGGCTCTCGAGGGCCCCGACCTCGTCGTCGTCACGGACGCCCGCCGTCGCGAGCACGCCGTGTCCACGTATCGCGGCCTCGACGCCGACGGCATCCCCGCCCGCGTCTCCGGCCCCGCCCTCGCGCCCGCGGCGCCGTCGAATCCCGAGCCCAGTACCTCCGAGGCCGTGCCCGGCGCCGCGCGCCCCCTCTCCAACATCGCGCCCGGCGCCCCCGAGACCGCGCCCGGCGCCGCGCGCCCCGTACCCGCGCTCACGACCCGGATCCCCGCGGGCGCGCTGGGCGTGCTCGCGGGGCGCCAGCTGCGGGCGGGGCGGATCCCCGACCTCGCCGAGCCGCTGTACCTGCGCGCGCCCGACGCGAAGGTCCCGGGCGCCGTGAAGCGGGTGAGCACGTGATCCGCACCGCGACCCCCCACGACCTCGACGCGATCATGGCGCTCGAGCGGGCGAGCTTCCCCACCGACGCCTGGAGCGCCGACGCCATGGGCGCCGAGCTCGCCTCGCCCCACGGCCGCTACCTCGTGGCCGAGGAGGGCGGGGCCGTCGTCGGGTACGCGGGCCTCCGCCACCTCGCCGGCGGCCGCGACGCCGACGTGCAGACGATCGCCGTCGCGGAGTCCGCGCGCGGCCGCGGGCTCGGCCGCCTCCTCCTCGCCGAGCTCCTCGCGGAGGCCGGCCGCCGGAGGGCGCGCGAGGTGTTCCTCGAGGTCCGCGCCGACAACCCGGGCGCACACGCGCTCTACGCCTCCGAGGGGTTCGTCGAGATCGGCCGCCGCCCGCGCTACTACCAGCCCGACGACGTCGACGCCGTCGTCATGCGCCTCGACCTCGCCGCGTGGCGGGCGGACGGGGCGCGGCCGACGGAGGCGGGAGCCGCGACATGAACCGCACGGATCCGCTCGTCCTCGGCATCGAGACGAGCTGCGACGAGACCGGCATCGGCATCGTCCGGGGGCGCACGCTGCTCTCGAACACGATCGCCTCGAGCATGGACGAGCACGCGCGCTACGGCGGCGTCGTCCCCGAGGTCGCCGCCCGCGCCCACCTCGAGGCGCTCGGGCCCGCGATCGCGCAGGCCGTTGCCGAGGCGGGGGTGCGCCTGGAGGACCTCGACGCCGTCGCCGTGACGAGCGGGCCGGGGCTCGCGGGCGCCCTCATGGTCGGCGTCGGCGCGGCCAAGGCCCTCGCGGTCTCGCTGGGAGTGCCGCTCTACGCCGTCAACCACCTCGTCGGCCACATCGCCGCCGACGTCGTGACCCCCGACTCCCAGCCCCTCGAATACCCCACGATCGCGCTACTCGTCTCGGGCGGGCACACCTCGCTGCTGCACGTGCGCGACCTCACGACCGATGTCGAGCTCCTCGGCGAGACGATTGACGACGCGGCCGGCGAGGCGTTCGACAAGGTGGCGCGGATCCTCGGGCTGCCCTACCCCGGCGGACCGCAGATCGACCGCGCGGCCGAGGGCGGCGACCCGCGCGCGATCCGCTTCCCGCGGGGGCTGTCCCGCGCGAGCGACATGGCGGCGCACCGCTTCGACTTCTCGTTCTCCGGCCTGAAGACCTCCGTCGCGCGGTGGGTGGAGCAGCACGAGGCGGCGGGCGAGCCGCTGCCCACAGCCGACGTCGCCGCGAGCTTCCGCGAGGCCGTCGTCGACGTGCTCGTGACGAAGGCCCTCGACGCGTGCGCCGAGCGCGGCGTCCCGCGGCTCCTCCTCGGGGGCGGCGTCATCGCCAACCGGCGCCTGCGCGAGGTCGCGCTCCAGCGCGCGGCGGAGCGCGGCGTGACCGTGCGGATCCCGCCCCTCACCCTGTGCACCGATAATGGCGCCATGATCGCCGCGCTGGCGGCCCAGCTCATCGCGAGCGGCCGGGCGCCCTCTACCCTGGCCTTCGGGGCCGATTCGACGCTGCCCGTGACCGAGATCCAGGTGGCCGAGCGGGAGGGCGCCGAGCGGTGAGCGACGAGCGCGCGGATCCGGCGGGCGAGCCCGTCGCCGCGCCCGAGACGGGGCCCGCGCCCCTGCTCGCCTCCGAGACGTTCGGATGGGTCGAGCCCCACCACCCGACGCGCCGCGAGCTCCGCCCGCACACCTCGCGCCTCGGGCTGACGTCCTTCGCGCTGTCGGCGCTCGGCCTGATGGTGTCGTGGTTCGGGCCGTGGGGCGCCGCGCTCGGCGTCGTCGGGCTCGTCCTCGGCGCGCTCGCGTTGATCCTCCGGCGCGGCACCCGGACGCCGCCCGCGTGGGGCATCGCCCTGGGCCTCGTGTCGATCGCCTTCAGCGCCAGCTGGCTCCTGTGGATCCTGCCGCAGCTCGCGGTGTGAACGCGAACGGCGGGCGCGCCCCGAAGGACGCGCCCGCCGCCGTGCGCAGAATTTAGCCCGTGTACGCCGCGTAGGTGTTGTCGGCGCCGTACTCGTAGATGTTGATGATGCCCTCGGTCGGGTCGCCCACGTCGTCGAACGTGACGGGGCTGGAGATGCCGTCGTAGTCGGCCGTCCCGCCGCCGAGGATGATGTCCGCGCAGTCCGCGAACGTCGTGCACGTCTCGCCCTCGCCCGAGCCGCCCGAGATCTCCTGCAGCTCGGCCGCGATGGCCGCGCCATCCGTCGACTGCGCCTGCAGCGCGGCGAGCGCGAGGAGGTTGACCGCGTCGTACGACTCGGGGCCGTACGTGTAATCGGTCAGCGCGTCGCGGCCGTCCTCCTCCACGAAGACGTTGAGGTCGTCGACCCACGCCTGCACCTGCTCGGGCGTCGGGCCGGGGTAGGTGCCCTTCGCGCCCTCGAGGGTGCCCTCGGGGAAGTCGGCCGAGTAGTCGGCGAGGTTGCCGTCGACGAAGTACATCTGCTCGGCCGCGACGCCCTCGTCGACGAGGTTCGGGACGATGGTCTTGGCCTGGTCGAAGGTGAGCACGACGATCGCGTCCGGATCCTCCGCGAGCACCTCGGAGACCTGCGACGTGAACGTCGTGTCGCCCGGGTTGAAGGTGGGCGCTGCGACGACCTCGCCGCCGGCGGCCTCGAAGGCCTCCGTGATGTAGTTCGCGAGGCCCGTGCCGTACGCGTCGTTGAGGACGATCATGCCGAGGGTCTGGTGCCCCTCCTCTGCGATGAAGTTTCCGAGTACCTCGCCCTGCAGCACGTCGCTCGGCGCGGTGCGGAAGTAGAGCCCGTCGTCCTCGTACGTCGTGAACGCGTCGGAGGTGTTGGCGGGGGAGAACTGGATGACGCCCGCGCCGACGACCTCGTCGATGAACTGCAGCGAGACGCCCGAGGACGCGGCGCCGACGATGGCCGACACGTCCTCGCCCAAGAGGCGCGGGATCTCCGTCTCGAACGCGCGGTTCGACAGGTCGCCCGAGTCGCCCCACACGATCTCGAGGTCGAGCCCCGTCTCCTCCGTGTACTCGTTGATGAGGCTCTGCGCGTACGCGACGCCGGCCTCCTCGGGCGGGCCGAGGAACGCGAGGTCGCCGGTCTGGGGGAGCGCCGTGCCGATCGTGAGGGCGAGGTCGCCGCCCTCCATCGGCGCGGCGGCGGTGTCGTCCTCGTCCGAGGAGGTCTCGCTGGAGCATCCGGCGAGAGTGAGTGCGGCGACGCCCGCGAGGGCGACCGAACTGACGAGCAAGCGGGATCGAGCCATGGTGGTGCCGTCCTTTCGTCGGGTCGCGCGCGCCGTGTGCTGTGATGCGCGCGCGGTTGCGGCGAAACTACTGACCCCGTGTCACCGGCGTGTTTCCGGGAGGGTCACGGCATGTAGCGGTTTGCGGCGCGCGCCGCACGGGCGCGCCGCCCGTGGAGCACCAGGTCGGCCGCGAGCAGCGCGCACGCCACCCAGATCAGGGCGAATCCCGCCCAGCGCTCGGGCGGCATGTGCTCGCCGAGGATCCACGCCCCGACGAGGAACTGGAGGATCGGGGCCGCGAACTGCAGCAGCCCGATCGTTGTCAGGGACACCCGCCGGGCCGCCGAGGCGAACAGCAGAAGCGGCACGGCCGTGACGGCCCCGGCGAGCAGGAGGAGCGCGGTGTGCCCGGCGCCGTGCTGGCCGAGCGTGATCCCCGTCGTCGCGCCGACGATGACGAGCTGGACGGCCGCGAGGGGCGCGAGCCACGCCGTCTCGAGGGTGAGCCCGCTCACGGCGTCCACGTGCGCCCCGAGGTACTGCTTCTTCACGAGCCCGTAGAGCGCGAAGGATGCGGACAGGACGAGGGAGATCCAGGGCACGGATCCGTAGAACACGCAGATCACGAGCACCGCGAGGCCCGCGACCCCGAGCGCGGCCCACTGCAGGCGCCGCAGCCGCTCGCCGAGGACGAGGACGGCGAGGAGGACGGTCGCGAGCGGGTTGATGAAGTACCCCAGGCTCGCCTCGAGCACGCGGTCAGTCGTGGCCGCGATGAGGAACACCTGCCAGTTGATGTAGATCAAGAGGCCCGCGGCCCCGCCCCACAGCGCGAGGCGCGGCGAGCGCACGACCGCGACGAGCCGCCCCCAGCCGCGGGTGACGGTGAGGAGCGCCGCGCACAGCACGAGCGAGAACAGCACGCGCCAGGAGAGGATCTCCCACGCCCCCGTGGGCGCCAGCAGCACGAAGTAGAGCGGCAGGACGCCCCAGAGCAGGTACGCGCCGAAGCCGTACGCGACGCCGGACGCGGATCCGCTCGGGACGGCGGGCGCGGGCGCGGGGCGAGTGGTCACCGCCTCAGCCTAGGGGTGCCCGCCCCCGCGCCCGCTCCTCTGCCGGATCAGGCGCCGGGGCCGACCTCGTAGCGCGTGCGCGAGAGGTCCTGCGGGCGCTGGGTCGCGAGGAACGCCACGAGCTCCTCGCGCACCTTGCAGCGCAGGTTCCAGATCGCGTCGCCGTCGGCGGCGGTCATGGTCGCGCGCAGCTGCGCGACGCCGCCCGTCGCGTCGGACACGATGAGGCCCCAGCTGCGGCGGTCCCAGTCGGGGGAGGAGTCGAGGATCCGCTCCAGCTCGGCGCGGACGGCGGGCACGTCGACCGTGTAGTCGGCCTCGACGAACACCGTGCCCGTGACGGCCGTCTGGCTGCGCGTCCAGTTTGTGTACGGCGTCGTCGTGAAGTACGTCGAGGGCAGCACGTGGCGCCGGTCGTCCCAGATCTGGACGACGACGTAGGTGAGGGTGATCTCCTCGACCGTGCCGAACTCGTCGTCGACCTCGACCGTGTCGCCCACCTTCAGGGCGTTGGAGAACGCGAGCTGCATGCCCGCGATGAGGTTGCCGAGGGTCGATTGGGCCGCGAGACCGGCGACGATCGAGGCGACACCGGCGGAGGCGAGCAGCGACGCCCCGAAGGCGCTGGCGCCCGGGATCGTGAGGAGCATCGCCGCGACCGTGAGCACCGCGACGATCGCCATCACGAGGCGGCGCAGCATGCGGATCTGGGTCCGGCGGCGACGCAGAACGAACGGATCCGCGCTTGTGGCCTCTTGGCGACGCATCGCGCCGTCGATGAGGAAAACCACCACCTTCGCGAGGATCCAGCCCACCACGCCGATGACGGCGAGGTTCAGGACGAAGCGCGCGGTCGTCTCGATGCCGTCATAGCCGTCCGGGATGAACGCGGGGATCGTCGCGCGCCACGCGATGACCGTCACCACGGCGAACACGGCCTTCGGGAAGCGCGCCGCCAGCTCGCGGAAGGCGGCGTGGCGCCGGCCGAGGCGCGTCATGATGAACCGGAACAGCCAGGCGAGCGCGAAGCCGATCAGGACGGCGGACACCCCGGCGATGAGGACCGCGGCCCACGCCGTCCAGAAGTTGGTCGTCACCGCCTCGGCGATGTCGTCGGTAATCGTGTCATCCATGCCGTCCAGCGTAGGGACGGCCGCCGACGTTTCGCGAACCCGCGGCCGGAAACGACGAAACCCCGGATGCCACGCATCCGGGGTTCCGAGGAGATCGTCAGCCTCAGCGCTCGACGACCGCGAGAACGTCGCGGGCCGAGAGCACGAGGAACTCGTCCGCGCCGAACTTGACCTCGGTTCCGCCGTACTTGCTGTACAGAACGACGTCGCCGACGGCCACGTCGAGCGGGACGCGGTTGCCGTTGTCGTCGATGCGACCCGGTCCGACCGCCACGACCTTGCCCTCCTGGGGCTTCTCCTTGGCGGTGTCGGGAATGACGAGACCGCTTGCGGTGGTCTGCTCGGCGTCGACCTGCTTGATGACGATGCGGTCCTCGAGCGGCTTGATGGAAACCGACACGGTGTACCTCTGCTTTCCTGTCCTGACAGAAGACGTAAGGTTCGCACTCTCACCCCGAGAGTGCTAATGGTCAGTCTAGGCGGCTCGCTGGCACTCATGCAACGTGAGTGCCAGCGCGCCCCGCCTACGCTGGGGAGATGGACTCCGCCGAGCTCGACGCCCTCCTGACGCCCGCCGCGCTCCGCCTGCTCGACGAGCTCGACGCCGGCGCGGCGGAGGCCGACGTGGCCGGCACCGTGTCGCGCTTGCGGCGCGCGGGCCACGCGCCCGAGCTCGTCTCTGCCGTCGTCGGGCAGGCTCGGCTGCGGCGCCGCGCGGAGGCGAAGTTCGGCGAGTTCTCCCGGCGGATGCTCTTCACGCGCGCGGGCCTGGAGCAGGCCACGCGCATGTCCGTCTCGGCGCACCACGCGGGGCGGTTCCGGGCGGCGGGCCTGTCCCGCGTCGCGGACCTCGGGTGCGGCATCGGCGGCGACGCGCTCGCGCTGTCTTCCCTCGGCATCGCGGTCACGGCCGTCGAGGCCGACGAGGTGACCGCTGCGCTCGCCGCGTACAACCTCGCGCCGTTCCGCGACGTCGGCACGCGCGTCGTCCACGGGCGGGCCGAGGAGCAGGATCTCGCGGGCCTCGACGGGCTGTGGCTCGACCCCGCGCGTCGCACCGCCGGCCACGCCGAGACGCGGCGCGTGCGCTCCGAGGACTACTCGCCCCCGCTCGACTGGGCGTACGAGGCGGCCGGCCGCCTCCCCACCGGCATCAAGCTCGGCCCCGCCCACGACCGCGACGCGCTCCCCGCCGGCGGCGAGGCGCAGTGGATCAGCGTGGACGGATCCACCCTCGAGCTCGTGTGCTGGTCGGGCGCGCTCGCGCGGCCCGGCGTCGGCCGCGCGGCGCTCGTGATCCGCGGCGGCGCCGCGCACGAGCTCACGGCCCCGGCCGATACCCCGGACGAGCCCGCGCGGGGCCTTGGCGATTTCGTGCACGAGCCCGACGGCGCGGTCATCCGCGCGCGGCTCGTCGGCGACGTCGCGCGCGCGCTCGGCGCGGGCCCGGTCGACGAGCGCATCGCCTACCTCACGGGCGACGCCGAAGTCACGAGCCCCTTCGTGCAGAGCTTCCGCGTGCGCGAGGAGCTGCCCGCGGATCCGAAGGCCCTGTCCCGCGCGCTCCGCGAGCGCGGCATCGGGCGGCTCGAGATCAAAAAGCGCGGCGTCGACGTGGACCCGGCCGCCCTCCGCCAGAAGCTGAAGCTGCGCGGCCCGGAGGAGGGGACGCTGATCCTCGCGCGCGTCGGGGACGCGCGGGTCGCGATCCTCGCCGACCGCGTCCCGCGCGCCTGAATCTCAGCCGCGCGGCGCGTTCTGCTCCGCGCCGAGCGTACCGAGGTACAGTTCCGTGACCTTGGGATCGTGGAGCAGGTCGCGCCCCGACCCCGTGTAGGCGTCGTGGCCCTGGTCAAGCACGTACCCGCGGTCGCAGATCTGCAGGCAGCGCCTCGCGTTCTGCTCGACCATGATGCACGTCACGCCCGCCTTGTTGATCTCGCTGACGCGGAGGAAGGCCTCGTCCTGGCGGACGGGGGATAGGCCCGCCGAGGGCTCGTCGAGGAGCAGGACCTTCGGATCCATCATGAGCGCGCGCCCCATCGCCACCATCTGGCGCTCGCCTCCGGAGAGCCCGCCCGCGCGCTGCTTCAGGCGCCCCGCGAGGTCGGGGAAGATCTCCGTGACGACGCCCACGCGCTCGGAGAACAGCTTCGGGTTCTGGAAGACGCCCATCTGCAGGTTCTCCTCGATCGTCAGCGAGGGGAAGACGTTGTTCGTCTGAGGGATGAAGCCCACGCCGCGCGCGACGAGCTTGTTCGCGCGCAGGTTCGTGATGTTCTCGCCCGCGAGCGTGACGGATCCGCTGCGCACGTGCACCTGGCCGAAGATGGCCTTCAGGAGGGTCGACTTGCCCGCGCCGTTCGGGCCGATGATGCCGATGAGCTCGCCCTGATAGGCGCGCAGGCTGCAGTCCGTGAGGATGTTCACGCCCGGCAGATAGCCGGCCGTGACGGTGTCGACGTCGACGACGATCTCGCGCTCGTTCTCGGTCATCGCGGGTCCTCCTCGTCGGCCTCGGCCTGCGCCTCGGCGATGATCCTGTCGGCGTCGGCCTGGGCGGTGGGGGAGACGACGGGGATCCGCCCCGTCACGACGCCGAGGTCCACGTCCTGGTGCGCGCCGAGGTAGGCGTCCACCACCGCGGGGTCCGCCATGACGGTGTCGGGCGGCCCCTCCGCGACGATGCGCCCCTCGGCCATGACGACGACCCAGTCGGCGATGTGCTGGACCATGTGCATGTCGTGCTCGACGAACAGCACGGTCATGCCCTGGTGCTTGAGGTCCACGATGTGGTCGAGGAGGCTCTCCGTGAGCGCCGGGTTCACGCCGGCCATGGGCTCGTCGAGCATGACGAGGGTCGGATCCGTCATGAGCGCGCGCGCCATCTCGAGGAGCTTGCGCTGGCCGCCGGAGAGCGACGCGGCGAAGTCGTCCTTCTTCTCGGCCAGCCGGAAGCGCTCCAGGAGCTCGAGCGCGCGGGCCTCGATCTCCCGATCCTGCTTCCGCCACAGGGCCGGCACGAGGCTCGACCAGAAGCCCTCGCCGCGCTGGCCCGTCTGGCCGAGCTTCATGTTGTCCATGACCGTCAGTAGGCCGAGCGCCTTCGTGAGCTGGAACGTGCGCACGAGCCCGCGCCGGGCGACGCGGTGGGCGGCGACCCCCGCGAGCGAGCGGCCCTCGAAGGACCACGAGCCGGAGTTCGGCTGGTCGAACCCCGTGAGGAGGTTGAACAGCGTCGTCTTGCCCGCGCCATTCGGGCCGATGAGCGCCGTGATGGCGCCGCGCGGGATCTCGAGGTGGGCGACGTCGACGGCCGTCATGCCGCCGAAGTGCCGCGTGACGCCGTCGGCGACGATGATCGGGTCGGTCTTCGCGACGCCGGGCGCGGCGGGGCCCGCGGCGAGGCCCGTGGTCTTCACGGGCGCGGCGCGGCGGGGCGAGGGCGAGGTCTCAGCGGGCAAAGGTCAGCTCCTTCTTGTTGCCGAGGATCCCCTGCGGCATGAAGACCACGAGGAGGATGAGGGCCACGCCGACGAGGATGTCCCGCAGCGTCGCGGCCTGGATCGAGCTCATGAACGGCAGGAGCCCGGCGTCGACCATCTCCGGCAGCAGCACGCCGAGCAGGGTGCGCACGAACCAGAACAGCACGGCGCCCAAGAGCGGGCCGAAGACCGTCGCCGCGCCGCCGAGGAGGAGCGCGGTCCACACGAAGAACGTCGTCGAGGTCATGTACGTGTTGGGGTTGACCGCCGAGGGCAGGACCCAGACGATCCCGCCGAGGGCGGCGATGATGCCGCCGACGACGAGCGCCTGCATCTTGTACGCGAAGACGTTCTTGCCGAGGGAGCGCACGGCGTCCTCGTCCTCGCGGATCCCCTTGAGGACCCGCCCCCAGGGGCTGCGGGTGAGGAGGAGAACGAACACGGTCGCGACGGCGACGGCGATGAGCCCGAGGATCCGGGTCCACCAGCCCGTCTCGTTGTACGTGAACGGGCCGATGCCGTACGTGCCGGGCGGGATGGGGTTCGCCGAGCGCAGGGAGCCGTGGTAGCCGCTCAGGCCGTCGGCGGATCCCGTCACGGCGTCGAAGGCGGTCGTGAGGAAGAACAGCCGCACGACCTCGGCGGCCGCGATCGTCGCGATCGCGAGGTAGTCGCCCCGGAGCCGGAGGGTGGGGATCCCGAGGATCAGGGCGAACACCGCGGCCGCCGCGAGCCCCACGAGGATGCCCGCCCACCACGGCCAGCCGAACGTGAGTACGGAGATCGCGTACCCGTAGGCGCCGAGGGCCATGAAGCCGGCGACGCCCATGTTCAGCAGGCCCGTGAAGCCGAAGTGCAGCGCGAGGCCGAGCGCCGCGAGCGCGTAGGCCATCGTCGCGGTCGAGAGCAGCGACCTGAGCGACTGCTCGATGATGAGGTTCCAGTCCATGTCGGTGCGCTCCTAGCCGATCCGCTCTCGGCGGCCGAGGATGCCCTGCGGCCGGACGAGGAGAACGAGGATGAGGACGATGAGGGCGCCGACGTATCGGAGGTCGGCGGGGATCCAGAGGCTCGAGATCTCGGTGAGGACGCCGACGATGAGCGCGCCCACGAGCGCGCCGTACGCCGTCCCGAGACCGCCGAGCGTCACGGCGGCGAACACGAGCAGGAGGATGTGCATGCCCATGTCGAAGCGGATCCCGGGGCGGTAGTACGCGTAGAGGATGCCCGCGAGGCCCGCCATGGCGCCCGCGACGATCCAGACGACGCGCACGACGAAGTCGACGTCGATGCCGGTGGCCGACGCGAGCTGCGGGTTATCGCTGATGGCGCGCGTGGCCTTGCCGAGTCGGCTGTAGGTCAGCCACACGGCGAAGGCGACGAGCACGACGAGCGCCAGGGCCATCGAGATCATCTCCATGGGGCTGATGGCGACCGCCCCGAACAGCGGGATCTTGGCGGTCGGGGCGAGCTCCGGAAGCTGGAGCGTGCCGCCGCCGATGAAGAACTGGAAGGTGAAGCGCATCGCGAGCGACAGGCCGATCGAGACGATCATCAGCTGGACGACGCCGGTGCCGCGCCGCCGGAGCGGGCGCCACAGCCCCGCGTCGAGCGCGAGGCCCATGCCCGCGGAGAGGATCACCGTGGCGGGCAGCGCGATCCAGAGCGGCCACGCGAGCGTCGCCGGCGAGGCGAGGGCGTACGCGACGACGGCGCCGAACGTGACCATCTCGGCGTGCGCGAAGTTCGACAGCCGCGTCGTGCCGTAGACGAGCGAGATGCCGACGGCCGCGAGCGCAAGCATGAGGCCGAAGTTCAGGCCCTGGAAGATGCGCTGGACGAGCTGGTCGACGAAGCCGACTGTGTTGCGCTCGCCCTCGCCGATAAAGAAGTTGACCGCGAGCCGGCCGCCCTGGCCCATCTCCCCCTCGACGATGTTCGGGGTGTCGTCTTCGCCCGTCTCGTCGATCACGGCGATGCCTTCGGGGAGGGTCTCCTCGTCGAGGGTGACCGTGTAGGTCTCGCCTCGCTCGGGCACCCACACCCGCCACTGGCCCTCGGCGTCGGTCGTCACCTGCTGCTCGCCGCCGGGGCCGTCGATCGCGAGATCGACCCCCTCGAGCGGCTCGCCGTCGAGCTGCACGTTGCCGGAGACGGTGTACGGATCGCCCTCGGCCGCGGAGGCCGGGGAGGCGACCCCTCCGATCGCGGCGACGGCGAGGAGAGCGGCGAGGAGCCACCCTGCGCGCGCCCGGCGCGGGGATCGCCCGCGTGACGGTGCCCAGCTGCGGGTCATGAAGCCTCCGTTCGGCGCCCGGCGCATCGTCGATTCGCCGGTATCGAAGGCGACGCTAGAAGCTGGATGTGACCCCTTTGTTTCCTGTGTGTATCCCTTATGCGGTATTCCGGGTGCGGCCCGCGCGGATCCGGGTGGATCCGGCGCGGCCCCGCGCGCCCTAGAATCGTCTGGCGGGAGGAACGCGCACGCGCCGATCTTTCCGCGCCGCCGAGCACCCCCGAGCGCCACGCAGGAGACCATCAGATATGACGGACCACGACCCCTTCGGTTTCATCGGACTCACCTACGACGACGTGCTGCTCCTGCCCGGGCACACCGACGTCATCCCGAGCGAGGCCGACACGTCGTCGCAGCTCACGAAGCGGATCCGCGTCGAGCTGCCCCTGCTCTCGGCCGCCATGGACACCGTCACCGAGAGCCGGATGGCCATCGCGCTCGCGCGCCAGGGCGGCATCGGGATCCTCCACCGCAACATGTCGATCGCCGACCAGGCAGCCGCCGTCAACCGCGTCAAGCGCAGCGAGTCGGGCATGGTCACGGACCCGATCACGACGACGCCGGACGCGACGATCGCCGACGTCGACGCCGTGTGCGCCGAGTACCGCATCTCGGGGCTCCCCGTCGTGGACGCCGCGGGCACGCTCGTCGGCATCATCACGAACCGAGACATGCGCTTCGTGCCGGAGGAGAAGAAGGCCTCGACGCGCGTGTCCGAGGTCATGACGAAGGACGGCCTCGTCACGGGCTACCCCGGGATCGGCGGCGAGGAGGTGCTCGCGCTGTTCGCGAAGCACCGCGTGGAGAAGCTGCCGCTCGTGGACGGATCCGGCGCGCTCGTCGGCCTCATCACGATCAAGGACTTCGACAAGACCGAGCAGTACCCGCACTCGACGAAGGACGACCAGGGCCGCCTCCGCGTCGGCGCCGCGATCGGCTTCTTCGGCGACGCGTGGGAGCGCGCCGAGGCGCTGCGCGACGCGGGCGTCGACGTCATCATCGTCGACACGGCGAACGGGCAGTCGCAGGGCGTCATCGACATCGTCGGGCGCCTG
Organism: Microbacterium sp. ZXX196; assembly: GCF_009709595.1. NCBI lineage: Bacteria > Bacillati > Actinomycetota > Actinomycetes > Micrococcales > Microbacteriaceae > Microbacterium > Microbacterium sp. ZXX196. The sequence goes on along the minus strand of NZ_WMEE01000012.1, from coordinate 7,114 downwards.
AAGGCCGACGAGACCTTCGCGCACATCGACGTCGTCGGCGGCAACGTCGCCACGCGCGAGGGCGCCCAGGCGCTCATCGACGCGGGCGTGGACGCCGTCAAGGTCGGCGTGGGCCCGGGGTCGATCTGCACGACGCGCGTCGTCGCGGGCGTGGGCGTGCCCCAGATCACGGCGATCTACGAGGCCTCGCTGGCCTGCCGCGCGGCGGGCGTCCCGCTCATCGCGGACGGCGGCCTGCAGTACTCGGGCGACATCGCCAAGGCGCTCGTCGCGGGCGCGGACACCGTCATGCTCGGATCCCTCCTCGCGGGCACCGACGAGTCGCCGGGCGAGCTCGTCTTCCAGAACGGCAAGCAGTTCAAGCAGTACCGCGGGATGGGATCCCTCGGCGCCATGCAGACGCGCGGAAAGCAGACGTCCTACTCGAAGGACCGCTACTTCCAGGCCGACGTCCCGAGCGACGACAAGCTCATCCCCGAGGGCATCGAGGGCCAGGTGCCCTACCGCGGACCCGTCGCGGCGGTCGCCTACCAGCTCACGGGCGGCCTGCGCCAGTCGATGTTCTACGTCGGCGCGCGCACGGTCGACGAGCTTAAGAGCACGGGGCGCTTCGTGCGCATCACGCCCGCGGGGCTCAAGGAGTCCCACCCGCACGACGTGCAGATCGTCGTCGAGGCGCCGAACTACACGCGCTGAGGAGGCGGATCACGGTGAGCATGGAAATCGAGTTGGGGCGCGGCAAGCGCGCCCGCCGCGCGTACACCTTCGACGACATCGCGGTGGTGCCCTCGCGGCGCACGCGCGCGACGAGCGACGTGTCGACGACCTGGTCGATCGACGCCTTCACGTTCGAGACCCCGATCCTGGGCGCGCCCATGGACTCGGTCGTGAGCCCGGCCTCGGCGATCGCGCTGGGGAAGATGGGCGCCCTCGGCGTCCTCGACCTCGAGGGCCTCTGGACGCGCTACGAGGATCCAGAGCCGCTCCTCGCGGAGATCGCGTCGCTGCCGCCCGAGTCGGCGACCCAGCGCATGCAGGCGCTGTACGCCGAGCCCATCCGCCCCGAGCTCATCACGCAGCGCATCGCGGAGATCCGCGACGCGGGCGTCGTGGTCGCGGGCGCGCTTTCGCCGCAGCTGACGCAGGAGCACTACGAGACGGTCGTGAAGGCCGGCGTGGACCTGTTCGTCATCCGCGGCACGACCGTCTCCGCCGAGCACGTCTCGAGCGTGGACGAGCCGCTGAACCTCAAGCAGTTCATCTACGACCTCGACGTCCCCGTCATCGTCGGCGGCGCCGGCACCTATCGCGCCGCGCTCCACCTCATGCGCACGGGCGCCGCGGGCGTCCTCGTCGGCTTCGGCGGCGGCGCCGCGTCGACCACGCGCACGGCCCTCGGGATCCATACGCCCATGGCTACGGCGGTCGCCGACGTCGCGGGCGCGCGCCGCGACTACATGGACGAGTCGGGCGGGCGCTACGTCCACGTCATTGCGGACGGCAGCGTCGGCACGTCGGGCGACATCGTCAAGGCCATCGCGATGGGCGCCGACGCCGTCATGCTCGGCGTCGCGCTCGCGCGCGCCACGGACGCGCCGGGCCGCGGGTACCACTGGGGCGCCGAGGCGCATCACCCGTCGCTCCCGCGCGGCCGCCGCGTGCCCGTCGAGCAGGTGGGCACGATGAGCGAGGTGCTCTACGGCCCGGCGCAGTCTGCGGACGGCACGACGAACCTCCTCGGCGCGCTGCGCAAGTCGATGGCGACCACCGGATACTCCGACCTCAAGGAGTTCCAGCGCGTCGACGTCGTCGTGACGCCGTACGAATGACGCCCGAGCCCGCCCCCGACCCGGACGCGCCGGAGTTCCCGCCGACGCTACGCGAGGTGATGCTGCGCCCGCGCTGGCTCGGCATGCTCGCGCTGTGCCTCGTCGTCGCGGGGGTGTTCGCGTGGCTGCTGCAGTGGCAGCTTGCGCGCGCCATCGACACGGATCCGCTCCCCGAGGGCGTGACGGAGGAGGTGCGCCCGATCGCCGAGGTCGTGGAGCCGGGCGCCTACCTCGCCGGGCCCTACGTCGGCCAGCGGGTCGACGTCGAGGGCGTGTGGGACCCGGACGACTTCCTCGTCGTCACCCAGCGCGTAAACGACGGCGCGGAGGGCGCGTGGGTCACGGGGCGCCTCGTGACCGAGGCGGGCGACTCGCTCGCCGTCGCGATCGGGTGGGCCGAGGATCCGGGCGCGGCCGAGGACGCGATTGCCGAGCTCGAGGCCGCGGCCACGGGCGAGGTCGTCGGGCTCACTGGCCGCGTGATCTCCGACGAGGGCCCCGCCGTCGCCACGGGCGACGACCCGTTCGAGATGACCCGAATGTCGCCGGCGGCGCTCCTTGGACAGTGGACGGGCGTCACGGGCGACGTCTACCGCGTGTACTTCACGTCGATGGATCCGACCGGCGGCATCGCGGACGCGGGGCTCTCGGCCATCTCCTCCGCGGCGCCGGAGGAATCCGGATCCGTCAACTGGCTCAATCTGTTCTACGCGGCCGAGTGGGCGATCTTCGCGGGCTTCTCCTTCTACCTCTGGTACCGCCTGGCGAAGGACGCGTGGGAGCGCGAGGTCGAGGAGTTCACCGGGGCCGACCCCGACGAGGACGCGTAGCGGGGGCCCAGGCGGCGCACCGTAGAATGGTCCCCATGCCCCAGCCCCGGATCGCCACCTTCCCGCAGATCCGACGGGCCGTCCGCTTCTACCAGATCACGAGCGTCATCACGGGTGTCGGCCTGCTGCTGCTCTGCGCCGAGATGGTCATGAAGTACGGCTTCCACGTCGAGCTCTTCCTGAACGACCCCCAGGGCTTCCTCGCCTGGCGCGAGGTCGTGCTGCAGGGCGACGAGTGGGTCTCCACGGGTGAAGGGCTGAACCTCTCGCTCGGGATCCTCATCGCGCACGGCTGGTTCTACGTCGTGTACATCCTCGCGTGCTTCCGCGTGTGGAGCCTTATGCGGTGGCCGTTCTGGCGCCTCATCATGCTGTTTGGTGGCGGCGTCGTCCCGTTCCTGTCCTTCATCATGGAGTTCATCGTCGCGCGCGACGTGAAGGCATACCTTTCGGGGCGCGAAGAGCGCCTCGCCGAGAAGAAGGCGGCCGCGGCCGCCGCCCCCACCCCGCCTACCGAGGAGGCCGCTCGATGAGCACCGACACCGCCCAGCGACCCGTCCTGGTCGTCGACTTCGGCGCGCAGTACGCCCAGCTCATCGCGCGCCGCGTCCGCGAGGCCGGCGTGTTCAGCGAGCTCGTCCCGCACACCATCACGGCCGACGAGGTCGCCGCGAAGCGCCCCGTCGCGATCATCCTCTCGGGCGGCCCGTCCTCCGTGTACGCCGAGGGCGCGCCCGCGTTCGACCCGCAGGTGTTCTCGCTCGGGATTCCGACCCTCGGCATCTGCTACGGCTTCCAGGTCATGGCGCAGGCCCTCGGCGGCGAGGTGGCCCACACCGGCCAGCGCGAGTACGGCGCGACCGACGCGACGGTCGCGGGCGACGGCGGCGTCCTCCTCGGCGGCACGCCCGCGTCGCAGAACGTGTGGATGAGTCACGGTGACTCGGTCGCGAAGGCGCCCGAGGGCTACGAGGTGCTCGCCTCGACCGCCTCGACACCCGTGGCCGCGTTCGGCAACGCCGAGGCCTGCTTCTACGGCGTGCAGTGGCACCCCGAGGTCAAGCACTCCGACCACGGCCAGCGGGTCATCGAGAACTTCCTGCACCAGGCGGCGGGCCTGCCCGCGGACTGGACGAGCGGCAACGTCATCGAGGAGCAGGTCGCGCGCATCCGCGAGCAGGTCGGATCCGCCCGCGTCATCTCCGCGCTGTCCGGCGGCGTCGACTCGGCCGTCTCCACCGCGCTCGTGCACCGCGCCATCGGCGACCAGCTGACCGCCGTGTTCGTCGACCACGGCCTCCTGCGCCAGGGCGAGCGCGAGCAGGTCGAGAAGGACTACGTCGAGTCGACGGGCGTGCGGCTGATCACGGTCGACGCGGAGGAGACGTTCCTCGGCCACCTGGCCGGCGTGACGGATCCGGAGGCCAAGCGCAAGATCATCGGCCGCGAGTTCATCCGCGCGTTCGAGAAGGTCCAGCGCGACCTCGTGGAGGAGGCCAAGGCCGAGGGCGAGCCCATCAAGTTCCTCGTGCAGGGCACGCTGTACCCTGACGTCGTCGAGTCGGGCGGCGGATCCGGCACGGCCAACATCAAGAGCCACCACAACGTCGGCGGCCTGCCCGAAGACCTCGACTTCTCGCTCATCGAGCCGCTGCGCACGCTGTTCAAGGACGAGGTGCGCCAGATCGGCCGCGAGCTCGGGATTCCCGAGGCGATCGTCGGCCGCCAGCCGTTCCCCGGGCCGGGCCTCGGGATCCGCATCATCGGCGAGGTCACGAAGGACCGCCTCGAGACGCTGCGCGCGGCCGACGCGATCGCGCGCGCGGAGCTGACGGCCGCCGGCCTGGACCAGGAGATCTGGCAGTGCCCCGTCGTGCTCCTCGCCGACGTCCGCAGCGTCGGCGTCCAGGGCGACGGCCGCACCTACGGCCACCCCATCGTGCTGCGCCCGGTCTCGAGCGAGGACGCCATGACGGCCGACTGGACGCGCCTGCCCTACGACGTGCTCGCCAAGATCTCTAACCGCATCACGAACGAGGTCTCCGAGGTCAACCGCGTGACGCTCGACGTCACGTCGAAGCCGCCGGCAACCATCGAGTGGGAGTAATCCCGCCCGCGCGAACGGCCGTCCCGCCTCGGGGCGGCCGTTCGGCGTTTCCGGCGCGGCGCGCCATTATCCGATAATATCTATCCACATGAGGCGCGCGTGGGTGGCGGGAATCGTCGTGGCGGCCCTGGGCCTCGCGGGGTGCCAGGCCTCGTCGGCCGCCGTGGAGCTCGGCGAGGCGCCGCCGGCGGACGCCGTCCGGGTGGCCCCCGATGCCGTCGACGACGCCGTCTCGCAGCTCCCGGACATCGTGCGCGCCGCGCTCGAGGAATCCGGCGTGCCCGGGGCGGCCGTCGCGGTCGTCCACGGGGGAGAGGTGGTCCTCGCGGAGGGCTTCGGGGTCCGGGACCTGCGGACGGGCGAGCCCGTCACCGCCGACACCGTCTTCCCCATCGCGTCGATGTCCAAGCCGCTCTCGGCGACCGCCGTCGCGCTCGCGATCGAGGAGGACCCGGACCTGTCCTGGGACACGCGGCTCGTCGATCTCGACCCGGGGTTCGCGCTGGCGGATCCGCGGGGCACCGCCGACGCGACGCTCGGCGACGCGTTCAGCCACCAGCTCGGCCTGCCCACCGGCGCCGGCGACGACCTGGAGGACGTCGGGTTCGGGCGCGACGACATCCTCGCGCGCCTGGAACAGGTGCCGGTGACGGGGCTGCGCGCGGGGTACGCGTACTCGAACTTCGGGTTCACGTGGGGCGCGGAAGGCGTCGCGACCCGGCGCGGTCAGGACTGGGCCGACGTCGTGGACGAGCTCGTCTTCGACCCCCTCGGGATGGGGTCGTCCTCCGCGCGCCACGCCGATTACCTCGGCCGCGCGGATCGGGCCGTATTGCACGAGATCGTCGACGGCGCGTTCCGGGCGGGCCCGGACCGCGACGCGGACGCGCAGGCGCCCGCCGGCGGGGTGTCCTCGAACGTGCGGGACCTCGCGTCGTGGGTGTCTTTCCTCCTCGCCACCGAGCCGGGCGGGGCGCTCGCCGAGGCGATGTCGGCGCAGGTCGTGCGCGGGGCCGGGCTCGGCGAGCGGGCCGCGACGTACGGATATGGGTTCAACGTCGACACGCTCGCGGGAGGGCGCGTCGCCGTCTCGCACTCGGGCGGCTTCGTGCTCGGGGCCGCGACGAACGTGCAGCTCATCCCCTCGCTCGACGTCGGCATCGTCACCCTCACGAACGGCGCGCCCGTCGGGGTCCCCGAGGCCGTGAACGCCGCGTTCGCCGACGTGCTCCAGTTCGGGGGCGAGACGCGCGAGTGGACCGCGGCGTACGCGGGCGCCATGGCGCCGCTGACCGCGCCCGTGGGCGACCTCGTCGGCGCGGCGCGCCCCGCGGGCGGCGCGCCGGCGCCCGACGACCTCGCGGGCACGTACACCAACGCCTACTTCGGCGCGGTGACGGTACGCCGCGCGGGCGACGGCTACGTCGCCGAGGTCGGCCCGTCCGGCGTCGAGCTGGCGCTCGAGCCGTGGGACGGTCCCGTGCTCGCCTACGCGCCTCGGGGCGAGAACGCGCCGGACGGCTCGCTCGCGAGCGCGACGTTTGCCGACGGATCCGTGCGCTTCGACACCCTCGACGCCCACGGGCTCGGCACCTTCTCGCGCGATGACGGATCCTGAGCCCCGGCAAAACTTCGCGCGCTACGCTCGGACGCCATGACCGGTACGAGGGCCCCGCGCCCGGAGATCGCGCGCTCGCGGCGCCAGCTGCTCGACGCCGCCGAGGCCCTGTTCCTCCGCCAGGGGCTGGAATTCTCGCTCAACGAGCTGGCGCACGAGGCCGGCCTCGGCGTCGCCACCACCTACCGGCGCTTCGCGTCGCACGACGACGTCGTGCGCGCGCTGCACGAGCGCGCCTACGCGGGGTTCGTCGCGATTCTCGACGCGCTGGAGGACGCCCCCGACGGCTGGTCGGGGGTGGTCGGCTACCTCGAGCGGGCCGTCGCCATGAGCAACGCGCACCCGTCGTACGCGGCCGCGGCCCGCCGGATGGCGCGCATCGACCCCGGCTCCGCGCTGGGGCAGGACCTCGAGCCGCGCCTGGCGGCGCACGTGCGGCGGGCGCAGGAGGAGGGCGCGCTGCGCACCGACGCCACCGCCGTGGACCTCGTGGCGATGGTCGCGCAGCTCGGCGTGCTCACGGTGCTCCCGGAGCCCGCCCGCACCGCGATGGCCGCGCGCCAGCTCCGCTTCCTCGTGGCCGGCCTGCGCGCCGAGTCGCAGGCGCACGGCGACGCGGGGGAGGAGGTCGCGGCCGATCTCGCGCGGCTCCACGCGCTCGCGACCCAGGAGGCCTTCGCGGGGCGCGGCGACGCGGGAGCCAGCGGCAACTGACGGGGCCCGGGCCGCG
>NZ_WMEE01000125.1:0-278 GCF_009709595.1 Microbacterium sp. ZXX196 | reverse complement strand
GGGATCGGCGTCGGCAAATAACACGCGCCCTTTCAGTGAAGGATGCCCGGCGATATACAGTGCTCTTTTACTCTCCTTATCGTCCAACACAAAAACGAATTTACCTTTTGCCTCTTTCAGCGTTGGCCAGTTATTTTGAAGCACTGCCGCTTCAAGCGTTTCAAACTTACCTCTCACCATGTCAGGCGTGATCAGATGCTCCTTTCCGAGATATTTCAGGAGTGTTTTGTCTACTTCTTCAAAAGTTGTTTCCGTAAATTTTTCAGGTACGGTTAATG
>NZ_WMEE01000124.1:0-278 GCF_009709595.1 Microbacterium sp. ZXX196 | reverse complement strand
GTACGTGCTCGACGTCGTCCACGAAGTTGGACGACGCCTTGATGACCTCCGGGCCCAGGTCGCGCAGCGACACGTGGAGCACCACCGGGTTGTGCGCGAACCACGCCGGGCTGGTGACGTGCGGAGTGCCCGCGACGGTGGCGAAGACGACCAGGTCGCTGTTGCGGATCAGGCTCTCCGCCGAGTCGTGGAGGACGGTGCGCCCGGTGCCGCCGGCGTCCTTCAGGTGGTTCTCGAAGCCCGCGGCGTATTCATTGCTGAGGTCGTGGATGCCCATC
>NZ_WMEE01000123.1:0-278 GCF_009709595.1 Microbacterium sp. ZXX196 | reverse complement strand
ATGGCTGCGATATCCGGCCGCACGCACTGGTATTAATGAAACCACTGGCAGGAATCGGCAATGTGGCCGCGAATGAGAAATATTCCCGTCCCGGCGGATATCCCACGTCACTGGATGTATTGAAGTTCCTGGGCGGAGATACGGATCTGGAAGCTATAAAAAAGGTGAATGAAAAGTTTTGGAAAAAATTCGATTCTGCGGATTGGGGAGAATCAAAATTTATCATTTCCTATATGATCGAAGATGATTTTGAAAGCGGTGTATATGAGGAAATGCTT
>NZ_WMEE01000122.1:0-278 GCF_009709595.1 Microbacterium sp. ZXX196 | reverse complement strand
GACTACGCTGGTCAAATGCATGACGTAGCGGAAGAGCTCCACTTCCATATACTTAGTGACTTGGACACTGGTCGTTTCAGAGATGCGGCCAATATCGTTACGCCCCAAGTCTACCAACATTCGATGTTCTGCTGTTTCCTTCTCATCAGAGAGGAGGTCAGTCGCCAAGGCCTTGTCTTCTTCATCCGTAGCCCCTCTTGGTCGCGTCCCTGCAATCGGATTGGTTGTCACGATGCCATTTTTGACAGAAACCAAACTTTCTGGACTAGCTCCGATGA
>NZ_WMEE01000121.1:0-278 GCF_009709595.1 Microbacterium sp. ZXX196 | reverse complement strand
GTAGGGCCCGCCATGCCCTTTCTGGGCGCCAACGCGCCCCATTCGCTTACTCGTTGGCGAACTTGCGGCTCATGGCCTCGAAGACCTGCTGTGCCTCGGGGCCCAAAATGTGGGCCCCCCAGCATGGTGTGGCCAGGGCCAGTGAGAGAGGTGTTGGACACAAGGGTCAGCTTGCCGTTGTGGTTGTCGAGCCAGCCGCCGCCGGACGAACCGGCGGTCATCGTGCAGCCGATGACGTCCATGTCGGGTGTGCCCTGCTGCATGTTGACGTGGCTCGG
>NZ_WMEE01000120.1:0-278 GCF_009709595.1 Microbacterium sp. ZXX196 | reverse complement strand
ATTCTTGGCTTTGAACTGCGGCATCTTTTTCTTTACGAACTTCTTCTAATTTTACTTCTAATTCTTTTAAGTTTGGTGGCGTTGTAAAGCTACGTAAACGAACCTTTGAACCAGCTTCATCTATTACATCAATCGCTTTATCTGGTAAGAAACGATCTGTAATATAGCGGTCAGATAATTTTACTGCTTCAATAATCGCTTCATCAGAAATTGATACTCTATGATGCGCTTCATAACGGTCTCGTAACCCTTGTAAAATTTGAATTGACTCATCAACA
>NZ_WMEE01000119.1:0-278 GCF_009709595.1 Microbacterium sp. ZXX196 | reverse complement strand
AATATGAACTTCTTGTTTTTCTCCATTAACAACTTTCGTAACGTGAAAAGTGGCCGGTCTCTCATTGCATTCTTGACAAATCAATCTTTTCACCCTCTTACTTTAGTTTTAAAGATGTGAGCATTGCTTTCATCATTCTGGCTCTTAGTTCATCCCGTTCGGGCAAATCAATATAGAGCACTGAACGATCCATTACACTCACCATCATTTTAGCTTCTCTTTCCGAAATAACTCCGTCCTCTAACAGTCTGAGAATAATGTCATCAGAGGCTGCCTGG
>NZ_WMEE01000118.1:0-279 GCF_009709595.1 Microbacterium sp. ZXX196 | reverse complement strand
TTACACTTCTCTTAATCTCATATTAAATTCATATTTCTCTCATGCCTCATACGATATAACAATCTCTTTCAAATTTCATATCATTTTCATCATGTTTCTAGCATTATATATCATTTCCTCTTCCAAATCTTATTCAACATATTTCATTTTATTCATCCTTACATCTTATAATGCCTAAGTACCTATCATGGTAATACAAATGGTAAGGTGTTTTCCATGCCCATAATACATCACATAGGTATTTATTTTCATTCTTGTGGGGGCCATAATAATAATAAT
>NZ_WMEE01000117.1:0-279 GCF_009709595.1 Microbacterium sp. ZXX196 | reverse complement strand
TTTTAATCCACTTTCCAAGCTTGGATGGAATTTCCCGCTATCTATAATATCTGATAATGTTCTTACTGGTGCATCCGGCCCAAGGCCAGCCAAATAATCATTTAACTGAAATTTAAATTCGTATCCGCTTAAGCTTGGATAAGATAGAATTGGACGGAGGCTGGGAACTGTTACCTCGAACACTTCTGCTCCAAGCGCCTCCATGTCCGCAATCACTTGATCCATCACTTTATTGACTTCAGGATCATTCCCAAACAGGTCGCGAATAACGCCTATCCG
>NZ_WMEE01000116.1:0-279 GCF_009709595.1 Microbacterium sp. ZXX196 | reverse complement strand
CGCCGCGCCAACAGATAAGACAGGGAGTTACGACATGACCAAGGTGATCAAGGGCGGAACCGTTTGCACCGCTGACCGGACATGGAAAGCCGACGTTCTGATCGAGGGTGAAAAGATCAAACAGATCGGCGAGGATCTGAAGGGCGATGAATATATTGATGCCGAGGGCGCCTATGTGATCCCCGGCGGGATCGACCCTCATACCCCCCTGGAAATGCCATTTATGGGGACCACGGCGGCGGAAACTTTCGAATCCGGCACCTGGGCGGCGGCCGTGGG
>NZ_WMEE01000011.1:0-60664 GCF_009709595.1 Microbacterium sp. ZXX196 | reverse complement strand
TCGGGTCATCGGCAATCGTGTTCGACAGGGCGAAGTCGCCGAACGGGTTGCCGGCGAAGCTCCAAATGCTGCCGACGTCGCGGCGGGAGTCGGCACGCCCGGAGAAGCCGCGGCGGGCGCGGCAGCGGGCGGCACGGGCGCGGGGCGCGCGCTCGATGCCGCCGCGGCCGCGTCGCGGCGGGCGGGTGGGCCTCCCGCGACCGCGGGCGCGACGGGGGGCTCGTCGGCCGTCAGGACGCGCGCGATCATGAGCTCGAGCTGCAGGCGCGGCGACGTGGCCCCCGTCATCTGATCGAGCGCGGCACTGACGATGTCGGCCGTGCGCGACAGGCGCGCCGTGCCGTACACCTCGGCCTGGTGCTGCATGCGCTCCAGCTCGTCGGCGGGGAGGCCCCGCAGCACGGCCGAGGCCGCGGGCCCCGTCGCGGCGATCACGATGAGGTCGCGCAGGCGCTCAAGCAGGTCGTCGACGAAGCGGCGCGGATCCTGCCCGGTCTGCACGACGCGATCGACGGCGCCAAACGCCGCGCCCGCGTCGGAGGACGCGAACGCCGCGACGACCTCGTCGAGGAGCTCGGCGTGCGTGTAACCGAGCAGCGCCACGGCGCGCTCGTACGAGACCGCGTCACCCTCGGATCCCGCGATCAGCTGATCCAGGATCGACAGCGTGTCGCGCGGCGAGCCCGCGCCGGCGCGCACGACGAGCGGGAGCACGCCGCCGTCCGGGCGGATCCCTTCCTCCGCGCACAGCTTCTCGGTGTACTCGAGCATCGCCGCCGGCGGCACGAGGCGGAATGGGTAGTGATGCGTGCGGGACCGGATCGTGCCAATGACCTTCTCGGGCTCGGTGGTCGCGAAGATGAACTTCACGTGCGCCGGCGGCTCCTCGACGAGCTTCAACAGCGCGTTGAAGCCCTGCGCCGTCACCATGTGCGCCTCGTCGAGGATGAAGATCTTGAAGCGATCGCGCGCCGGGGCGAAGATCGCCCGCTCGCGGAGGTCGCGCGCGTCGTCGACGCCGTTGTGGCTGGCCGCGTCGATCTCGACGACGTCGAGCGACCCGCCGCCCGTGCGGGAGAGCTCGACGCAGCTGTCGCACACGCCGCACGGCGTGTCGGTCGGGCCCTCGGCGCAGTTCAGGCACCGCGCGAGGATCCGCGCCGACGTGGTCTTGCCGCACCCGCGCGGACCGGAGAACAGATAGGCGTGCCCGATCCGATCCGAGCGCAGCGCGGTCATGAGCGGCTCGGTCACCTGGGACTGACCGATCATCTCCGCGAAGCTCTCGGGCCGGTAGCGGCGGTACAGGGCTGTGCTCACTCCCCCAGCCTACGGGGGACGTCCGACAACGGACCCGCCCGTCAGCTCGTGGACTCCCCGAGAGCTCCCGACTGGCTCGTGTCGGCCGGTTGGCCGATGACGGGAATGAGGTCGGTCGCGGGCGGAAGGGTCGGCTCGGAGCCCCCGCCGTCGTCCGTCAGGCGCCCGTGCGGGGCGGGGCGACCGGGCAGGCGCGGGCCCTGATCGGCCAGGGGCACGGCCACGCTCTCGCCCGTGCGCACCGTCAGCTCGCGGCCGCGCACGGAGAAGGGCACCTCCTCCGTGCGCCCGCCCGCGCGCGCCGTCACGGCGATCTCGTCGCGCGTGAGGCGGACGTCGAGGCGCGTCCCGCGCCACGTCAGCGGGAACGACAGCTCGGGCCAGTCGGCGGGCAGCCGCGGGTCGAAGCTCAGCGTCCCGCCGTGATCGCGCATCCCACCGAACCCGCTCACGAGCATCGTCCACGCGCCGCCCGCCGCGGCAATGTGCACGCCGTCCGACGCGTTGCGGTGCAGATCGGCGAGGTCGACGAACAACGAGTGCTCGAAGTACGTCAGCGCGAGGTCCTGATACCCGACCTCGGCGGCCATGATCGACTGCACGACGCCCGAGAGCGTGGAGTCGCCCGTCGTCAGCGGGTCGTAGTAGTCGAAGTCCGCGCGCTTCTCCGCCGCCGTGAAGTGGCGGCCCTGCAGGAACTGGGCGAGCACGACGTCGGCCTGCTTGAGCACCTGGAACCGGTAGATGACGAGCGGGTGGAAGTGCAGGAGCAGGGGGCGCTGCTCCGGCGGGGTGTTCTCCAGGTCCCACACCTCCTTCTTCAGGAAGAGCGAGTCCTGCGGGTGGATCCCCGCCTCGGTGCTGTACGGGATGAACATCGCGTTGCCCTCGCGCTCCCAGCGCTCGGGCTCTTCGGCGTGGAGCGAGAGCCGCTCGACCATGGCGCGGTACGCGGCGGGCGCCCGCTCGGCCATCTTCCGCACGACGCTCGCGGCGGCGCGCAGGTTGAAACGCGCCATGACGTTCGTGAACAGGTTGTCGTTGACGACGGTCGTGTACTCGTCCGGCCCCGTCACGCCGTGGATGTGGAAGCTGTCGGACCCGCCACGCGTGCGCCAGAACCCCAGCGTGCTCCACAGCCGCGCCGTCTCGACGAGCAGGTCGATGCCCTCGCGCGCGAGGAACTCGACGTCGTCGGTGGCCTCGACGTACTTCACGAGGGCGTAGGCGACGTCGGCGTTGATGTGGTACTGCGCCGTGCCCGCGGCGTAGTAGGCCGAGGCCTCCTCACCGTTGATTGTGCGCCACGGAATCAGGGCGCCGCCCTCGCTCATCTGCTGGGCGCGGCGCCGCGCCGCCGGCAGCATCCCCGTGCGCATCCGCAGCGCGTTGCGCGCCCACCACGGCGAGGTGAAGTCGAGGAACGGGAGCACGTAGATGTCTGTGTCCCAGAAGTAGTGACCGCTGTATCCGGATCCCGTCATGCCCTTGGCGGGAACGCCCCAGCCGTCGGCCCGGGCCGACGCCATCGCCACCTGGAGGAGGCTCCACCGGGTGGCTTGCTGGTAGCTGTCGTGCCCGGGGATCCGCACGTCCGAGCGCTCCCAGAACTCGTCGAGCCAGGCGCGCTGGCGGGCAAACGCGGCGTCCGCCCCCGCCGCGCCGGCGCGGTCGAGCGTGCGGCGCGCCCGGTCGATCAGCTCGGTCGCCGGGACGCCCCGCGACGTGTGGTAGCTGACGAGCTTCGTGACGGTCACGGGGACACCGGCGCGCGCGTTCACGCGCACGACGTTCTTCGCGATGTCCGGATCGAGGAGGTTACGCGTCTCGAAATCGTTCTCGGTCTCGACGACGTGGTCCGCGACGACCGCGATCGACATGCCGCTCGACGCGGTCCGGTAGGACAGGGCCGACCGCGTGCCGTCCTGCCAATACTCCTGCGGCACGAGCACGCGCTCGGCGATGCGGTCGGTCTTGCGCGGGTCGAACCCGCCGGCCGCCTGCGCCTTGCGCGCCGCGGGCGGGCGCCCGCTGAAGACGTCCTCGCCGTCCTGGCGGTTGATCAGCTGGCAGTTCACGACGACGGGGGCGTCGTCGTTCAGCACCGTGACGGTCATCTGCAGGACCGCGAGATGGCGGTCCTCGAACGAGACCATGCTGCGCGACTCCAGCAGGACGTCCTTACCGGACGGCGTGATCCAGCGGATCCGCCGCGCGTGCGTCGCGTCGCGGAAATCCAGCGACCGCTCGTACTCGACGATCTCCGCGATGTCGATCGACATCGGCTCGTCGTCGATGTACACGCGCATGGTCTTCGCGTCGGGAACGTTCACAATGGTCTGCCCGACCTCGGCGAAGCCGTACGCGTTCTCGGCGTGGCGGATCGGCCACGTCTCGTGGAAGCCGTTAATGAACGTGCCGTGCTCGTGCGCGTGGCGCCCCTCGGGGAAGTTGCCGCGCATGCCGAGATAGCCGTTCCCGATCGCGAAGATCGTCTCGGAGACGCCGAGATCCTCCTCGCTGAAGCGGGTCTCCACCAGGCGCCACGGATCCGTCGGGTACCGGTCGCGATCGATCATGCGTCGTTCTCCAAGAGGTCGTCGAGGTCGGTCACAATGAGGTGCGCGCCCGCGTCGCGCAGGCCGGCGGCGCCCGTGCCGCGGTCGACCCCCACCACGAGGCCGAAGCCGCCCGCCGCCCCCGAGGCGACACCGGAGACGGCGTCCTCGATCACGGCGGCGCGCGCGGGATCCACGCCGAGGGCCCGCGCCCCCGCCAGGAAGACGTCCGGGGCGGGCTTGGACGGCAGGCCGTCACGCTCGGCGACCACGCCGTCGATAACGACGGCGAAGCGCTCGGTCAGGCCAGCGGCGGCCAGGACGGGCCGCGCGTTCTTCGAGCTTGAGACGACCGCGACGGCGACGCCGCCGCGCTCGAGGACATCGAGGACGGCGAGGGATCCGGGGTACGCCGCAATGCCCTCCTCCTCCAGCACGCGCGTAAATACGACGTTCTTGCGGTTGCCGATGCCGCACACCGTGTCGGCGCTCGGGTCGTCGTCCGGGCGCCCCCACGGCACCTCCACGTCGCGGCTGCGCAGGAGCGCCGCGACGCCGTCGTAGCGCTTGCGTCCGTCGAGGTGCGCGAAGTAGTCGCGCTCGGAGTAGGCCGGGCGAATGTCCCACGCGGCGAAGAGCTCGTCGAACATTACCTGCCACGCATGCATGTGGACCTGGGCCGTGGGCGTGAGCACGCCGTCCAGGTCGAACAATACGGCGTCGTAGTCGGCGAGCGCCGGAACGGATGCGCGGGCGGGGTCGGTGCTCCGTGTCACGGGTTCTCCGATCGGTCCGGGGGCCGGTTCCCTCGCCAGCGTAGGGCATCCCGCGGCCCTCGCCGCGCGCGCTCAGCCGGCGGCGACGCGGTCGAGCGTCTGGCGCGCGATCTCGAGCTCCTCGTCCGTCGGGACGACGAGGACCGCCGTGGGCTGGTCGTCGGGCGAGATGCGGGTGATCTCCCCCCGCGGCACCGTCGCGTTCTTCGCCGGGTCGACGCGCACACCGAAGGCGCCGAGGGTCGCGAGCGCGGCGGCGCGCACCCGGGCGACGTTCTCGCCGACGCCCGCCGTGAACGAGATGACGTCGACCCCGCCCAGCTGCGCGATGTAGGCGCCGGCGTAGCCGCGGAGCCGGTGGACGTAGACGTCGAAGGCGAGCCGGGCGTCCTCGTCGCCCGCGTCCGCGCGCGACAGGAGATCGCGCATGTCTCCGACGCCCGCGAGGCCCACGAGGCCGCTGCGCGAGTTGAGGAGCTGGTCGACGCCGTCCACGTCGAGGCCCGCGCGGCGCTGCAGGTGGAGGAGCACGGCGGGATCGAGGTCACCCGAGCGCGTGCCCATGACGAGGCCCTCGAGCGGCGTGAACCCCATGGACGTCTCGACCGACCTGCCCCCGTCGATCGCCGTAACCGACGCGCCGTTGCCGAGGTGGAAGACGATCTGGCGGAGCTCCGCGAGATCCCGGCCGAGGTGGTGCGCGGCGGCCTGGCTCACGAACTTGTGGCTCGTGCCGTGGAACCCGTACCGGCGGATCCGGTGCCGGCGCGCGAGCTCGCGGTCGATCGCGTAGGTGTATGCCGCGGGCGGCATGGACTGGTGGAAGGCCGTGTCGAACACCGCGACGTGGGGGATGTCCGCGAACGCGCGCCGCGCCGCGCGGATCCCCTGCAGCGCCCCCGGGTTGTGCAGGGGCGCGAGCACGGACAGCTCGTCGATGTTGATCTCGACGAGGTCGTCGATCATCGTGGCGTCGAAGAAGCGCGCCCCGCCGTGCACGACGCGGTGCCCCACGGCGGCCGGCGGGTGCGCGGCGAGCGAGGGGCCGTGCACCGCGAAGGCGTCGAGCATGGCCTGAAAGCCCGCCGTGTGGTCGGCGATCTGCCGGTGTGCCTCGTGCGTCGCGGCCGCCAGCGTGACCTGCGGGGTCCCGGGATCCGCCTGCGGGCGGACGGTGTGCACCGCGTGGCCCTCCTGCTCCCCGATGCGCTCGACGAGACCCGACGCGAGCACCCGCTCCGTGCCCATGTCGAGCAGCTGGTACTTGAAGGAGGAGGATCCGCTGTTGACGACCAGCGCGACGCTCATGGGTCAGCCTTCCTGCGCCTGGATCGCGGTGATCGCGACCGTGTTGACGATGTCGTCGACGAGCGCGCCGCGCGACAGGTCGTTGATGGGGCGGTTCAGCCCCTGGAGCACGGGGCCGATCGCGACCGCGCCGGCCGCGCGCTGCACCGCCTTGTAGGTGTTGTTGCCCGTGTTGAGGTCGGGGAAGACGAACACCGTGGCGCGCCCCGCGACGTCGGAGTGCGGGAGCTTCGCGCGCGCGACGGCCGCGTCGGCGGCCGCGTCGTACTGGATCGGACCCTCGATCGGCAGCTGGGGCGCGCGCTCGCGGGCGAACGCCGTGGCCTCGCGCACCTTGTCGACGTCGGCGCCCGAGCCCGACTCCCCCGTCGAGTAGGACAGCATCGCCACGCGCGGCTCGATCCCGAAGCGCCGCGCCGTCTCGGCGGACGAGATCGCGATGTCGGCGAGCTGCGCGCTCGTCGGATCCGGGATCACGGCGCAGTCGCCGTAGACGAGGACCCGGTCGGCGAGCGCCATGAGGAACACGCTCGAGACGACCGAGACCCCGGGCCGAGTCTTGATGATCTCGAACGACGGCCGGATCGTGTGCGCCGTCGTGTGCGCGGCCCCCGAGA
The DNA here is from genome assembly GCF_009709595.1 of Microbacterium sp. ZXX196. Taxonomy (NCBI): domain Bacteria; kingdom Bacillati; phylum Actinomycetota; class Actinomycetes; order Micrococcales; family Microbacteriaceae; genus Microbacterium; species Microbacterium sp. ZXX196. Next base: position 54,085 of record NZ_WMEE01000011.1, on the reverse strand, counting down.
CCATGCCGTCGGCGAGGCCCATGTGGACCATCATCGTGCCGAAGTACGACACGTCGGTGACGAGGTCGGCCGCCTTCGCGTAGGTCATGCCCTTGTGGGCGCGCAGGCGCGCGTACTCGGTCGCGAACCGGTCGACGTGGACCGCGTCGAAGGGGCTGAGCACGTCGGCGGCCGCGATGTCGAGCCCCAGCTCGATCGCCCGCGCGCGCACCTCGAAGGGCTCGCCCAGGATCGTCAACCGCGCCACCCCGCGTTCCAGGAGGATCGCCGCGGCCCGGAGGATCCGGTCGTCGCCGCCCTCGGGGAGCACGATGTGCTTCAGATCGGCCCGCGCGCGTTCGTGTAGCTGGTACTGGAACATCAGCGGGGTGACGACGGTCGCGCGCGCGACGCCGAGGACGCGCGTGAGCTCGGCGATGTCGACGTTCTGGTCGAAGAGGCTGAGCGCGCGGTTGTAGCGCTGCGCGCTCGAGGCGGCGAGCCGACCGCGCGTGCGCATGATCCGCACCGCCGTCGCGTAGGTGTCGCCGGCCGCCCGGATGATGGGGATCGCGGAGTGGAGCCCCTCCATGAGCCGCAGCATGACCTCCGGGATCGGGAAGTCGCCGTTCAGGACGACGCCCGCGAGCGACGGGAACGTGCCCGAGCTGTTCGCCATCAGCGTCGCCAGCAGCGCGTCGCTCCGGTCGGCGGGGATGATGACGACGTCGCCCTCCTCCAGCCGCGGGAGGACGTTGACCATCGACATCGCCGCGACCGTCACCCCGAGCGCCTCGCGCCCGAGGAGTGCCTCGTCGCCCGTGAGGAGCTCGCCGTCGACGGACCGCAGGATGTCGCCCATCGTGGGGGCCACGAGGAGGCGGTCCTCGGGCAGCGCCCACACGGGCGAATCTCCCGCCACGGTGCGCACGGCGTCCACGATCTCGTCGCGGCGCTCGCCGTCGGCGCGGTTGACGATGACGGCGGCGAGGCGCGTCGCGCTGCGACCCAGCTCCCCGATCGCGAGCGAGGCGATCTGACCCATCTGCTCGGGCGAGCGCGCGGTCGTCACGCCGAGGGCCTCCGTGTCGCCTTGCAGGTGGCGGCCGCCGAGGACCAACAGGACGGGGGTGCCGAGGTTCGCCGCGATGCGGGCGTTGTACGCGAGCTCGGCGGGGCTCCCCACGTCGGTGTAGTCGCTGCCGAGCACGACGACCGCGTCGCACTGGCGCTCCAAGCGCCCGAAGCGGTCGACGATGTCGGCGAGCGCGCGCTCCGGGTCGGCGCGGACGTCGTCGTAGGTGACCCCGACGCAGTCCTCGTAGGCGAGGTCGACGCCGTCGTGGTCGAGCAGCATGTCGAGGACGTAGTCGCGCTCGGTCGTCGATCGCGCGATCGTGCGGAAGACGCCGACGCGCGCGGTCACGCGGCTCAGCGAATCGAGCACCCCGAGCGCGATCGTCGACTTGCCGGAGTGCCCCTCCGCGGACGTGATGTAGATGCTTCTCGCCACGGCTCCCAACCTACCGAGCACGTCCGACATCCGGGCGGGTTCTCAGCCGATCGATGACTCCCGCGCGAGGAGGCGGGCCTTCACGGGCTCGCCCCACGCGAATCCGCCGAGGGATCCGTCGCCCCGGAGCACCCGGTGGCACGGCACGAAGAGCGCGGCGGCGTTGCGCGCGCAGATCGAGGCCGCGGCGCGCACGGCCGTCGGGCGCCCGAGCGACGCGGCGAACTCCGTGTACGTGAGCGGCTGGCCCGGGCGGATCCGCCGGAGCGCGTCCCACCCCTCGCGCTGCAGCGCGGTGCCTTCCTGCCGCACGGCGACCCCGTCGATCGCGTGGGCGTCGCCGGCGTAGTACGCGCGGACGGCGTCGGCCGCGGCGCTCTCGCGCTCGCGCGCCGCGGGAGCGGGCGCGCGCAGCCGCGCCCGCAGCGCGTCGTGGCTCGCCGTCCACCCGGACGCGAGCACGGCGCCGTCGTCGTCGGCGAGCAGGGAGAACGGCCCGTCGGGCGTGTCGATCGTGCAGATGTCGGGCATCTCAGCCTTCCGGTTCGAGGGCGTGGGCCCAGAGGTGGGCGCTTGCGTGGGAGCGCCAGGGGGCGAGCCGCTCGGCCCACGCGCGGAGGCCGGCAGGGTCGGCGGGGACGCCCGCCCTCCGCGCCCCGGCGCGTAGGACGAGATCGCCCGGCAGGATCACGTCGGGATCCTTCGCGACGCGCATGCGCACGTAGTCGGCCGTCCACGGGCCGATCCCCGGCCGGGCGAGGAGAGCCCGCCGCTGGTCCTCCGGGTCGTCGTCCTCGCGCAGCGCGAGCGTGCCGTCCGCGAGCGCGGTCGCCGCCGCCAGGATGGCCGCGACGCGGCGGGCCGGCCCGCGCAGCACCTCGCCGCCGCGCTCCGCGATCTGGACCGCCGTGGGAAAGAGGATCCGCTCCTCGCCGGCCAGGTGGATCCGCTCCCCCAGCGCGTCCGCGAGCCGGGTGAGGTGCGTCCGTGCGGCCGCGACGGAGATCTGCTGCCCGACCATGGCCCGCACGAGCATCTCGTGCGGATCGGAGGCCCCGGGCACCCGGATCCCCGGCGTGCGCGCGACGAGCGGCGCGAGCTCGGGGTGCGCGGCGAGCGCCGCGTCGATCGCGAGCGGGTCGGCGTCGAGATCGAGCAGGCGCCGGACGCGGCAGGCGAGCGCTGCGCGATCGCGCGGATCCGTCAGCTCGGCCGTGAGCCGCACGCCGTCCGCGAGGTCTACGCGAAACCAGGCGGGACCGTGCGCGAGCCGGAGGGTGCGCTCGAAGGCGGACGACGTGACGCGCTCGACTCCCGCGACCGCGCGGGGAGCGAACCAGGAGAGCAGCCCCGGCGCGTCGAAGGGAAAGCGGACGGGGAGCGCCATCGAGATGCGCAGGTCGGGGGCGCGGTGCGGATCCGTGGCCATGCGTTCCCCCTCACACGGGCGACGCCCGCGAAAAGAAAAGACTCTCCGCGTACCCGGCAGAGCCCGGTTACCCTTGCTACGTTTCCGTCCTGGGGGAGTTGGCCTGGATGCCGTCACGCGGAGAGCTGACACCAGCCTAACAGGCCATCGGACCGGGGTCGCACCCGCCGCGGCGTCGCCACCCGTCGCTAGGCTGGCGCCACCCGACCGCGACGAAGGAGCTGCCGTGTCCTCCGTTCCCCTGTCCCCCGAGGAGTTCCGGGAGACGACGACGCGGATCGCCGACAACGTCCGCCGCGTCATCGACGGCAAGGACCACGCGATCCGGTCCGCCCTCGTCGTGCTGTTGGCGGAGGGCCACCTCCTCCTGGAGGACGTGCCGGGCGTGGGCAAGACCGCCCTCGCCCGCGCGCTCGCCGCGTCGATCGACGCGGACGTCCGGCGGATCCAGTTCACCCCGGATCTCCTGCCCGGCGACGTCACGGGCGTGTCGGTGTTCAACCCGGCCGCGCGCGAGTTCGAGTTCTCCCCCGGCGCCGTGTTCGCCCATATCGTCATCGCCGACGAGATCAACCGCTCATCGCCTAAGACGCAGTCGGCGCTGCTCGAGGCGATGGAGGAACGGCAGGTGTCGGTCGACGGCCGGAGCCACGCGCTGCCGCGGCCGTTCCTCGTCGTGGCGACGCAGAACCCACTCGAGATGGACGGCACCTACGCGCTTCCCGAGGCGCAGGTCGACCGCTTCATGATGCGGCTCTCGCTCGGGTACCCGGACGCCGAGGCCGAGGCGCTCATGCTGCGCCAGCGCGACGCCGGCAACCCGCTCGATGCGCTCGAGCCGGTCGTGTCACCGCAGGGCGTCGCGCGCATGATCGCCTTCGCGCGGGGTGTGCACGTCTCCCCCGCCATCGAGCAGTACGCCGTCGCGCTCGCCCGGGCTACGCGCACGCATCCCGGTCTCGTCCTGGGCGCGAGCCCGCGCGCCACCCTGCAGCTCGTGCGCGCGGCCAAGGCGTGGGCGGCCCTCCGCGGCCGCGACTACGTCGTCCCCGACGACCTGGCGCACCTCGCGCGCCCGGTCCTCGTCCATCGACTGATCCCGGCGCGCGCGCCCGCGGGACGCCGCGCGTCGGACGCCGCGCGGGAGATCGTCGACGAGGTCCTGGGGAGCGTCCCGGTGCCGATCGCGGACCGATGAGGCGCGCGCGAGCCGCCGCCGATCGCACGCGGCTGACCCCCGCGGGGTGGGGCATGCTCACCCTCGGCGCGGCGCTCGCGGCCGCGGCGGCGCTGCTGGCGCGGCCCGAGCTCGCGGTCGTCGGCACGGCGCTCGTCACCGGCGCGGCGTGCGCGGTCCTCGTCGTGCGGGCGCTGCCCCTCCCGCGGGTCGCCGCCGTGCGCCTCGCCGACGATGTCGTCGCGGTCGGCGACGCGACCCGCGCCGAGGCGGATCTCTCCGGGCGCGGCCCGCTCGCCGAAGCCGCCATCCTGCGCGCGGGCGCGGGCGTTCGCGTGACTGATCGCGGCGTCGCGGCAGGAGCCCTCACGCCGCTCGGACGAGGCGCGCACCGCGTCGGGCCGGTCGAGCTGCGGGCCGTGGGCCCCTTCGGCGCCGCGCGCCGGAGCGCGCTGCGCGGCGCGCCCGCCACGCTGCTCGCCGTTCCCGCCGCCGTTCCCCTCTCGACCACGCGGGACCGCGCGGCGCACGCCGCCGAGGGCACGCCCGTGCGGGCGCGCCTGGGCCAGGGATCCGACGACCTCATCCCGCGCCCCTACGCGCACGGCGACGCGATGCGGCGCGTGCACTGGCGGGCGTCCGCGCACCACGGCGACCTCATGGTGCGCGAGGAGGAGCGCGACGAGGCGCCGCGCGCGGCCGTCGCCCTCGACACGCGGGACTCCGCGTGGGGCGACGCGAGCGCGTTCGAGGAGGGCGTGATCGCCGCCGTTTCCGCGCTCGCGCGCCTCGCCGCCGATGGGTACGCCGCCGACCTCATCGTCGGCGCCGCGCGCGTGCCCGACGCGCATCAGGGCGCGGGCCGCGCCGCGGCGTGGGCGCTGCTGGCGAGCGCGGAGCGCGCCGAGGGCGACCCCGCGGCCGTCCCCCGCGACGCGGGCGCGATCGTCTGGGTCGGCGGCGATCCGCCCGCCACGCCGCGCGCGGTCCTCGCGATCCACCTCGCCCCGACGGGCCGCGGCGGGCGGGGGTGGCGCGGCGGCGACCTCCGCGCAGGCACCGCCGCGGCGTGGGCCGGGGCCGTCGGCGGCCGCGCATGACGGACCCCGCGCCCCGCCGGCCAGCGCCCCGCCGGCGCCCGAGGCTCGGCGCGCGGGCCGCGGCGCTCGCGTCCGTGATCGCCGCGCTCGCGCCGCTCATGAGCCTGCTGAGCTCGGGGTGGTTCGTCGCCGCCGGCGCGGCGGCCGCGGCCGTGGCGATCGCGGGCGCCATCGGATCCTTCGGCGGCCGCTGGGTGGGCGCCGTGAGCCAGCTCGCGGCGGCGTTCCTCGCGGCCTGGTGGGCCTTCCCCGGGCCCACCCTCGGCGCCGTCGTCGCGGCCGCCACGCGGCAGCTTGTCGACGGGGTCGCGCCGGTCGCGGTCGAGCCGCCGCTCCGCTTCCTCCTCGTCACGGCGACGGCCCTCACGATGGTCGCGGTGAATGCGCTCGTCGCGGCGCGCCTGCCGGTCCTGGCCGTCCTCCCCCTCGCCCTAATCCTCGTCCTGCCTCAGCTCGCCGTCCCGCGCGGCGACCACGTCGCGGAGGCCGTGCTCTTCGCCGCGTGCGCGCTGCTGATGGTCCAGGCGGGGAGCGCCACGCCGGGCCGCGGCATCGGGCCGCGCGTCGTCGCCGCCAGCACCGTCGCGGTCGCCGTCGCCGCGGGCGCGACACTGGGGCCCGCGCTCCCGGTGGTCCCCGCCGCGGACGCCGGGCTGTTCGCGCGCGGGACGAGCGTCGACGTCGACCTCGACCTCGGCGACGACCTGCGCTCGGCCGCGGGCACCGAGATCCTCCGCGTCCGCACCGACGCGGCCTCCGCGCCCTACCTGCGCCTCGCGACCCACGGGGCGTTCGCCGGCGGCGCGTGGGAGCGCTCGTCGACCGAGATCGGACCGCTCGAGGACGGCCTGGCCGCACCGGTGGTCTCGGGCGCGGCCGGGGACGTCCCCGTCGCCGAGGAATCGACCTGGGTGTCGGACGTGACGCTCGAGAACGGGTACCTGCCGCTCCCCGCGGGCGTCGTCGCGGTGACGGGGCAGAGCGCCGGAGCCTGGGCGGCGCGCGACGACCGGACGGCGACCTCCGGGCGACCGGCCGCCGGCGAGACCTACCGCGCGGTGGCCCAGACCCCGGATCCGACGCGCGCCCAGCTCGACGACTCCCCCTGGCTCCGCGACGCCTCCGAGGGCCTCCGGACCCGCGACGCGGCGGGCATCTCGGTCGCGGAGGCCGAGGCCGCCGCGGCGTTCGCCACCGTCGACGACGACGTCGTGGAGGGCCCCATCGGCGCCGCGGCGCGCGAGGTCGCCGGATCCGCACGGACGCCCTACGCGGCGCTGCTCGCCCTCCAGGACTGGCTGCGCTCGGACGCGTTCACTTACTCCCTGAGCACCCCCGTCGACGAGGGATTCGACGGATCCGACGCCGACGCCATCGCCCGCTTCCTCGAGGTGCGCGAGGGGTACTGCGTGCACTTCGCCTCGGCGTTCGCGCTCATGGCGCGCGCCGAGGGGATCCCGACCCGCGTCGCGGTCGGCTATCTCCCGGGCACGCCGACGGGGGGCCGCGTCGACGGGCTCAGCGTCTTCTCGGTCGATAGCGGCCAGCTGCACGCGTGGCCGGAGGCCTATCTCGTCGGGGTCGGGTGGGTCGCGTTCGACCCCACGCCCGGCGTCGCGACCGCCCAGGGCGTCGTGGCGGCAGAAGCCAGCGCCGCGCCGAGTGCGGCCCCCGAGGCCGCCCCGAGCGCGGAGGCCGAGCCGGAGGCCGCGCAGACGCCCACCCCGCCGGCCGCCGCCCCCGCGGAGGACGCGAAGGACGACGCCGCCGGCGGCCAGGCGCCTCGGGAGGCGCCGTGGGCGCTCGTGGCGCTCCTCGCCGCGGCGCTGGTGGCGGCCGCGCCCGCGATCGCCCGGCGCGCGCTGGCGGCCCGGCGCCGCGCCGCCGCGCGCGGGGGCGACGCGCGGGCCGCCTGGAGCGAGGCCCTGGCGGCGGCCGTCGACGCCGGGATTCCCGTGGCCCCGGCCGACACGCCGCGGCGCGTCGCGGCCCGGCTCGCCGAGGCCGGCGCACCGCCGTCCGACGCCGACGCTCTGGCCGCGGCGCTCGAGGCGACCGTCTTCGCCCGGGATCCCGCGCCCTCCGGCGACCTCTCGGGCCCGCTCGACGCCGTCACGCGGGGGATCCGCCCCACCTCCGCCCCCGCACGGGCCGCGGCCGCCATCCTGCCGCGCTCGCTGGTCCGGCCGCCCCGATTGGGCACGATCGCGCATCGCGGGTAACATGGCTCGAGGCCCGATTTCGGGCCGAGGAGGATTCGCCTAGCGGCCTATGGCGCACGCTTGGAACGCGTGTTGGGTGCAAGCCCTCGGGGGTTCAAATCCCCCATCCTCCGCCATTTCCTCGCCCCCGGATCCTCGTCGGTCCGGGGGCGAGGTCGTGTCGCGGCGCCTTCGCTACACTCGCGAGTGTGAACGACGGCGACGAGCGCGCGGACGCCACGCGCCGGGCCGAACGACCGGCCGGGGACCGCACCCGATCCGTGTGGCGACGGCAACTGGTCCTCGCCGTCAGCACGGTCGCGATCGCCACGGTGATCGCGCTGCTGGATCCGCTCCTGTTCACGGGCGCGCCCTTCGTCGTCGGCCTCGCGCTCATCGTCGCGATCACGGTCGGGACGATGGCCGTGCCGTGGCATCGGGTCCCCCGCGCGGGGCTCGCCGTCATCCCCTTCCTGGACATCGTCGCGATCGGATTCCTGTCACACTCGAGCGACGTCCGCCTGGGATTCCTGTGGGTCTTCCCCGTCACGTGGATCGCCACGTATTACAGCCTCGCGTGGCTCGTCGCGGCGATCTGCTCCGTCGGTGTCATCGTGCTCGCGAGTGGCCTCGTCGTGGGGTTCCCGACCGACCAGGCTCTGCGCCTGTTCATCCTCACCATCCCGCTCGGCTTCATCGGGATGACGATCCAGCGCGGATCCGCACGCACGCGCGCGGCGGCGCGCCTGTTGCGCCGGCAGTCCGGCCAGCTCTCCCGCATGCTCGAGCGCGCGCGCCAGGAAGAGCAGCGCCGCACGGCGCTCCTCGACACGCTGCAGACGGGGGTCGCGCAGGTCGAGCGCGACGGCACGATTCGCGCGTCCAACGCGGCATATCGCCGCATGTACGGCCTGGACGCCGTGCCGCAGCTCCACCCCTCGCGCGCGGTCGAGTACCGGGACCGGCGGGGCGATCCGGTGCCCGCGGAGGAGACGGTGATCGCGCGCGCCGCGCGCGGCGAGACGTTTTCGGGCGTGCGGGTGTGGCTGTTCGACGTCGTCGGCCGCTGGCGGGTCCTGGAGGTTGCGGCGCGCTACCGCATGGACGGCATGATCATCGTGACGGAAGACGTCACGGCCGAGGCCGAGGCCGCGCACGAGCGCCGCTCGCTCGCCCGCGTGGTCTCGCACGAGCTGCGCAGCCCCCTGACCGCCGTGCTCGGGCACACGGACCTGCTCCTCGAGCGACCGGATCTGCCCCGCGGCGCGCGCGAGCAGCTCACCGTCATCGAGAGCGCCGCGGAGCGCATGGAGGAGATGATCGCCCGCATCCTGCAGGATCCCGGGCGCGACCCCGCCGAGGACGACACGGTCGTCGACGTGGGCGAGGTCGTGCGGGCGTCCGTGGCGGGCTTCGCCCCCGCGGCCGCCGCCGCGGGGACCGCCCTCGACCTCGCCGCGCGCGACGGCGCCGCGATCCTCGGTAACGGCTTCCGCCTGCGGCAGGCCATCGACAACCTCATCGGAAACGCCGTGAAGTACACGCCCCGCGGCGGCCGCGTCGACGTCAGCGTCGAATCGGACGCCGACGCGGTCGTCGTCACCGTCTCGGACACGGGCATCGGCATCGCGAGCGACGAGATCGCCCACATCTACGACCCGTACTTCCGCGCGAACAGCGCGCGCGACAGCGGGATCCCCGGCACGGGAATCGGCATGGGGGTCGTGCGCGACATCGTCGCCCAGCACGGCGGGCGCCTCGACCTGCGCAGCGTGCTCGCGCGCGGCACCACCGCCACCGTCACCCTCCCCCGACGCGGAGCGAAGGAGCTGCCCGAATGATCCAGACCCCCGACGTCCCGTTCATCGCCATCACGACGCTGGCGTGCGTCCTCATGATCGGCCTGGGCTTCCTCCCGCGCCCGTCGGTCGCCACGGCGATGTGGTCGTTCGCCTTCGCGCTCGGGACGCTCGCGTCCTACGCCTTCCTCGCCGCGGGGCCGGCGGACTCCGCGCTCCTCCGGGGCCTCGGATCCGGCATCTTCCTGCCCGCGAACGCCCTCATCTGGGTCGGCCTCCGCGCGGCGGCGGGACGTCGGCGCACGCTGTGGCAAGTCGCCGTCGCCTACCTCGTCGTCTCCCCCGTCGCGCTCATCGCGACGGCCGGGACGAACGCGTACTCCGTGACGTTCCGCGCAGATTTCGCGGTCGCCGCGGTCTTCGGTGCCCTGATCGTCGTGGAGCTCGTGCGGATGTACCCGACCTACCGCGACGTCGTGCTGCCCATGATGCTCGCGGGCGCGCTGTTCCCCGTCTTTGCCGTCTACGGGATCCTGGAGGGCGTCATGCGTGCCCTGTCGGGCACGACGGCAGCGGATGACCTCGCGGACGTGCGCAGCGTCAACAGCGTCGGCACGGGCGTGTACCTCTTCTGCGCGGTCGTGAGCCTGCTGCTCCTCGCGCGGCACGACGCGCCGGCCGCGTCCGGATCCGCGGGCGGCTTCGACGAGATCGCCCGCGCGCGGCTCGTGCGCGCCCGCGCCGCGGCCGACGAGTGGTGGTCGGTGGTCGAAGTGCGCCTCGACGACCCCGCGGACATCCGCACGGCGCTCGGGGAATCCACCTTCGCGCGCGTCGCGGGCCGCTTCCGCGCGGACGTGCTGGCCGAGCTGCCCGCCGACGCCGACTACGCCGAGGTCGACGAGACGACCTTCGTCGTCCTCGTGCCCCGGTCTCAGGAGGCCGTGCGCCGACTCGTCATCGCGATCCTGGAGCGCGTCTCCCTCCCGGATCCGGAGCGCCGCCTGCCGCTGCGGGTCTCCGCAAGCATCGGGTGGGCGCCCGCGCAGATCGTCGGGTACGAGCTCGACGCGCTGCGCGCCGCCGCGACCGAAGCCGCCAGCATCGCCCGCGCGAAGGGCGGCGACCGCTGGGAGCGCACGACCGCGCCGTGCGACGCCGCGCCCGGGGTGGTGTGAGCCCGCGGCGGCGCGGCGCGGTTGCGGCCCTCGCCGCCGCGCTCGCGCTCCTCGTCGGGTGCCAGGCCGCGCCCGAGCGGGCGATGCACCCCGGATCCCCTCGCCCCACGCCGACGGCCGCGGCGCCGATGGCCCCCGGGGACGGCGCCCCACCCTGGTCCGACGACGCCTTCCTCGCCCCGTCCGGGTCCTCCGCCCGCGCCGCGCTCGCGGCCGATCCCGGGCCCGAGGAGGAGCGCGCGGCGACCTACCTCGCCGACCGGCCGACGGCGAGCTGGCTGACCCCGGAGGCCGCGCCGCCCGGATCCGTCGCCGGTGCCGTGGCCGCGCTCGTCGACGAGGCGGCGGACGAGGGCGCCGCGCTCGCGCTGGTGGTCTACGGCATTCCCGACCGCGACTGCGGCGGGCACTCCGCGGGCGGATTGGACGCGGCCGCGTACCGCGCGTGGGTCGCGGAGATCGCGGGCGCCCTCGACCCCCGCCGCACACCGACGGTCGCGATCCTCGAGCCGGACAGCCTCGGGCTCGCGCGCGAGTGCGCGCACCTCGGCGAGCGCCAGGCCGATCTCGCCGCGGCCGCCTCCCTCCTCGCGGACGCGGGCGCCTGGGTCTACCTCGACGGCGGGCACAGCGGCTGGCTGCCGCCCGAGGAGATGGCCGCGCTGCTCGCCGGCGTCGACGCGCCGGGCGCGATCCGCGGCTTCGCGACGAACGTCGCGAACCACAGGGCCACGGCCGACGAGGTGGCCTACGCGCACGCCGTCTCGGCGCTCACGGGCGGCCTGCACGCCGTGATCGACACCTCCCGCAACGGCGGCGAGACGTCGGCGACCGCGTGGTGCAACACCCCGGGGCGCCTCGTCGGCGAGGATCCGGCGACGCTCGCCGACGCGGTCGTCGACGGCAATCTCTGGATCAAGCCGCCCGGCGAGAGCGACGGGCAGTGCGCGGGCGGGCCGCCTGCCGGAGCCTGGTGGCCCCAGGCCGCGATCGCGCTGACGCGGGGTGCGTCGTGACGCGGCGCGGGCTCGCTCCCGGCGCCGATATCATGGGCCGACACGACGTGAGGGGGACGGAATGAGCAGCACGGCGGACGCGCTGAAGACCGCGGTCATCGTCGAGGACGACCCCGACATCCGGCACCTGCTCGAGAACGTCCTGGAGTCGGCCGGGTTCTCCACGGTCTCGGTCGGCAACGGCATCGACGGCGTGCGCGCGGTCGCGACCTATCAGCCGCTCATCACGACCCTCGACGTGAACCTCCCGGGCATCGACGGCTTCGAGGCGGCGCGACGGATCCGCGCGGCGAGCGACACCTACATCATCATGCTCACGGCGCTCGACGAGGAGGCCGACGTCGTGCTCGGGCTGAGCTCGGGCGCCGACGAGTACCTCAACAAGCCGTTCCGCCCGCGCGAGCTGCGCGCGCGCATCGAGGCGATGCTGCGCCGCCCGCGCCAGGCGGCGCCGCAGGCCGCGCCGAGGCAGGAGGCGTCGGGCCCATCGTTCCCCGCGCCTCGCCCGGCCTCGGCGGATCCGCCCGCCCCCGAGGATCCGCCGGACCCCGCCCGCGCGACGATCCCCGCACCGGTCGCGCCTGCTCCGGTCGCCGAGGTCGTCCGCGTCGCCGAGCCCACGCCCGCGACGCTCCCCACCACCGGCCTCGGCCCGCACACGATGGTGCACCGCGACCTGCTGGTCGACCCGGAGAGCCGGATAGCCCGGATCGGATCCGCGGACCTCGATCTCACGCGGACGGAGTTCGACCTGCTCGCGACACTCATGGAGTCGAAGCGCCGCGTGCGCAGCAAGGCCGACCTGACGCTCGTCCTGCGCGGCGAGTCCTACGTGACGAACTACCTCGTGGGCGACGCGGACAAGCGCGCGATCGAGGCCCACATGACGAACCTGCGCCGCAAGCTCGGCGACAGCCCCGCGGCCCCGCGCTACGTCGAGACGGTGCGGGGCGTCGGGTACCGCCTCACCTCGGACGCGACGCAGGCGGCCTGAGGGCTCAGACCTCGTACCCCTGGTGCCGGCGCAGCAGGGAGAACAGCATCGTCACGGTCTGGAGCACGGTGACGACGCCGAGGATCGGCCAGCCGACCCAGAGGATCGACGACTGCACGACCGGCCCGAGCATCGACCAGATGACCGCGGCGGCGGCGATCACGACCGCGACGAGCACGAACGGCAGCCAATACGTGCTGCGCCCGCCCTTCTCCGCGCGCGCCTGCATCGCCCAGTTGTCGACCTTCTTGCGCGAGAGGAACCGGGTCCACGAGCGCGCGAAGTGGCTGAGGCGGACCCACATGAACAGCTCTGCGGGCACGAGGAGCGCCGCGAAAAGGTAGTCGCGCGCCGTGCGGGTCCGCATGCTGCGCGCGATGCGGAGGTTCAGCGCGGTCGCGACGGCGGGCGGGATCAGCCACCAGGCGGAAAACACGAAGGCGTCGATGGAGAGGGAGCCCGCGAGCAGGACGACGAACGCCAGCCGCACGAAGAGGTTCATGAGCATCGACAGGTTCTCGAGCCACCGCAGGCGGAGATTGGGGTGGAACGGCTGCCCCTTCGTGTCGCCGCGCTGGCCGGGCCACATCAGCTCGATGGCGCCGTACGTCCACTTCACCTGTTGCGCGTCGTAGGCGCGCAGGGTCGTCATGCCGCCCACGTCGGCGCGCGCGAACGGGCTGATCTTCGTGAGGTACCCCGCGCTCTTGATCTGGAGGGACAACAGCGAATCCTCCACCTCACTGTCGCGCACCCACGGGGTGGACTGGTGCCCTTCGGCCATGACCTGCCGGAGGGCCGCGGTGGAGAAGATGGAGAACTGCCCCCCGAGGACCGCCATGTTGCGCCCGCGCAGGAGGTTCTGCATATTGAACGCCGCGAACTGCGTGCGCTGCCCGGCGATGAGGAACCGCGCGATGGATCCGTGCGTCCCGCGGTCGTCGATGGAGTAGATCGCCGAGATCCCGCCGATGCGGGAGTCCGCGACGGCCTCGTTCTCCAGGTGCTCCACGGCGCGCGGATCCGCGACGGTGTCGCCGTCGACGCCCAGCAGGTACTCGCACCCCTCCACGAGCGCGTAGCCGTAGTTCAGCGCCCCAACCTTCTTGTCCGGGTTCTTGCCAATGTCGTGCACGAACACCTCGGTGAACTGGTCGCCCAGCGGGGTCGAGACCTCGTGCGGGCCGGCGAATTCGGAGGCGACGCGCACGGTGCCGTCCGAGGAGTTGTTCACGACGACGTGGATCACGTCGGGAACCCGCGTCTGCGCGAGCAGCGCGCGGAGGACGTCGCCGATCGACTCCTCCTCGTTGTAGGCCGGGATCACGCACCCGATCGTCGAGCGATGCCCCGTCACGTCTTCGAGGACGGCGGAGAAGTCGTCGACGAGGGCGGGGTCGGTGGCGCCCGGGTAGGGCACGAGCGCCTGCGAGTCGCGATCCATGAGCCGTCCGATCAGTGCGGTGGAGGGGGTGCAGGTCGATTCTGCGGGGCGAACCTCTCGCCCCGCCGCGAGGTGGGCGCAAGATCCGCTAAAGGGTTTCTCAGCCGGCGGGGAAGATGGCGATCGGGATCTCCTGGTCGAGCGTCACCGTCTGAAAGTCTCCGCCGTCCGCGGCTCCCTCGATCGCCAGCGTGAGGGTCACCTCGAGCGTCACGCCCGTCGTGTCCGCGGGAACGGCGCCGAGCGCCGTCTCGGGCAGGAGAAGCCCGCCCTGGTAGCTGTTGAGCAGCAGGCCGCGGTCGGAGCGCGTCGTGTCGGCGGGGACGAGGGTGCGCGGATCCGCCTGGAACGCGAGCGGACCGGCGGCGCCGGACGGTGCGAGCGTCGAGGCGATCGCGATGTCCGCGAGGTACACGCGGCGCTTGTCGGCGAGCACCGCCCGCTCCTCCGCGCGGTAGTCGGCGACGTTGACCGCCAACCCGAACGTGTTGGCCGCCGCCGGCGTCCACTCCGACGTCCGCTTCGAGTCGACCGCCCACGCCTCGAGGCGGACCTCGAGCGCATCGGCGACGTCGGAGGTCAGCAGGACGGATCCGTCCGTCGTGAAGTCCGACGCGAACGCCGTGGCCGTCTCGGTGGGCTCGGCGGGCGCGAGCGCCGCGTCGACGGCGCCCTCGATGCGGGCGCAGCCGGCGGCGGCGAGGACGGCGACCAGCGCGAGGGCGGCGGCGAACGGGCGTGCGTGCATGGGTGCTCCGAGAGGAAGGAGCCTGCGCGCCCAATCGGGTTCGGGCGCGCAGGCGGTGGCCGCGCCAGGGCGCGAGGGGGAGGGTACGCGCCTCGGGCGGCGCGCCGTCGCCCGCATCCCTGCGAGGCGACGTGACTATGCAAGCACGGCCGGGCGGGCAGATCGGCCGCCCGGGGCGACAATTGCGCGAGTCTTGCGGCGTCCTTGAGGTCCGGCGCCCTCAGCCCACGAGCGCGATGGTCAGCGTGTCGGTCGCGGTCTGCTTGGCGTACTCGTCCGACGTCGGCGTCGTCTGCACGAGGAGCTCGTAGCGCAGCGACACGGTGATCGAGGCGGTCCCCTCGGGGACCGCGCCGAGGGCGAAGGACTGCGAGTAGCTGTACGGCGCGCCGATGAGGTAGCCGGGGCTCTCGGTCGCGGTGTCCTCCGCGGTCGCACCGCTTTCTCCCGTGGCCGTCTGCACGGCGACCGAGGCCCGCTGGAGGTAGATCCCCTGGCCGTCGTCGGGGTCGATCGAGGCGGTCAGCGACAGGCTCAGCGGCTTCGCGGATCCGGCGGTCCACTCGTCCATCGCGAGATCGGACCAGTACGTCACGTCGATCTCGACCGCCCCCGCCGTCAGCGTGCGCTCGAGGCTCCCCGCCGCGAGGTCGCTCGCGACGGGCGTCGCGGACGGAGTCGCGGCGGGCTCGGCGGCGGTCGTCCCCTGGCCGAAGGTCCGCTCGGCGGTCGGAGTGGGCGCCGCCGTCTGGCCGGGCGCCGCCCAGGGCGCGCTCCCGCACCCCGAAAGCCCCGCCGCGAGCGCGAGAATCGCGATCGCGGCGCCGTGCCGTCGCCCCATGCCGCGTCCTCCCGCCGTCGCGAGCAGTCTAGGGGTCCGTGGGACCTTGCCGCGCGCCGCCCGCCCGGGGCACGGCTCTCGCGCGCGTGTCGGTGCCCCGTGACAGGCTGGGGGCATGGCCGACACCGATCTCGAGACCCGCGCCCTGGCGGCGCTCCGGCGACTCGTCGGGCGGGAGGACGCCGCGTTCCACGACGGCCAATTCGAGGCGATCGCGGCGCTCGTCGGCGAGCGGCGCCGCGCGCTCGTCGTGCAGCGCACGGGGTGGGGCAAGTCGGCCGTGTATTTCGTCGCGACCCGCCTGCTGCGCGATCAGGGCGCGGGGCCCACCGTGCTCGTCTCGCCGCTCATCGCGCTCATGCGCGACCAGATCGAGGCGGCCGCGCGCGCCGGGGTGCGCGCCGTGGCGATCAACTCGACGAACGCCCACGAGTGGGAGGACGTGACCGCGCGCCTGGCGGAGGGAACGGTCGACGTGCTCCTCCTCTCCCCCGAGCGCCTGAACAATCCCGCGTTTCGCGACGAGCAGCTCCCCCGGCTCGTCGAGCAGATGGGGATGCTCGTGGTCGACGAGGCGCACTGCATCAGCGACTGGGGCCACGACTTCCGCCCGGACTATCGGCGCCTCGGCGACCTCATCGCGCGGATGCCGGATGGCGTGCCCGTGCTCGCGACGACCGCGACGGCGAACGAGCGCGTCGTCGGCGACGTGGTCGAGCAGCTCGGCGCGGATCGCGTCACGACGATCCGCGGCCCGCTCGCGCGCGCGTCCCTACGCCTCGGGGTCATCCGGCTCCCCGATGCCGCGTCGCGCCTGGCCTGGCTCCTCGCCCACCTCGACGACCTCCCGGGATCCGGCATCATCTACACGCTGACCGTGTCGGCCGCCGAGGACACGGCCCGGCTGCTCCGCGAGCAGGGGCACGAGGTGCGCGCCTACACGGGCCAGACCGACGCCGACGAGCGCGCCGAGTCGGAGCGCCTCCTCAAGGACAACCGCGTCAAGGCGCTGGTCGCCACGAGCGCGCTCGGGATGGGCTTCGACAAGCCCGACCTCGGTTTCGTCCTCCACCTCGGCGCGCCCTCTTCCCCCGTCGCGTACTACCAGCAGGTCGGCCGCGCGGGGCGCGCGACCGCGTCCGCCGACGTCGTCCTCCTCCCCGGGCCGGAGGACGAGGAGATCTGGCGGTACTTCGCCACCGCCTCGATGCCCGACGCCGAGCACGCGCGGCGCGTGCTCGACACGCTGGGCGACGCGGGCCGCCCGATGTCGACCGGGGCGATCGAGGCGGCCGTCGACATCCGGCGCACCCGGTTGGAGCTGCTCCTCAAGGTGCTCGACGTCGACGGCGCGGTCCGGCGCGTGCGCGGCGGCTGGGAGGCCACGGGCGCGAGCTGGGCGTACGACGTCGAGCGCTACGAGCGGATCGCGGCGGCCCGCCGGGCCGAGCAGGCCGACATGCTCGCCTACGAGCGCGGCGACGAGTGCCGCATGGCATTCCTCCAGAGCCGCCTCGACGACGACACGGCCGCTCCCTGCGGGCGATGCGACGTGTGCGCGGGCGCGTGGTTGGGCGCGGGCATCGACGCGGGCAGGGTCTCGGAGGCGGCCCGGTCGCTCGACCGCGTCGGCGTGCCGATCGAGCCGCGCCGGCAGTGGCCGACGGGGCTCGACCGCCTCGGCGTCCCCCACCGCGGGCGCCTCCCCGCCGAGGAGCAGGCGGCGGCGGGCCGCGGCCTCGCGCGCCTCACCGACCTCGGCTGGGGCGGGCCGCTCCGGCAGCTGTTCGCCGAGGGCGCGCCCGACACGCCCGTGCCGGAGGCCGTCCTGGCCGCGTGCGTGCGGGTGCTGGCCGAATGGGACTGGGACGCGCGCCCCGCCGCGGTCGCGAGCGTGCCCTCCCGCCGGCGCCCGGTCCTGATTGACTCGCTGGCGACCGGCCTCGCGCGCGTCGGCCGGCTGCCCTACCTCGGGCCGCTCCACGCCGCGCCGGCCGAGGCGCGCCGCGGGCCGGCCGGCAACAGCGCCTTCCGCGTGGCCGAGCTCGACGGCCGCTTCTCCGCCGCGGGCCTGGCGGTGCCGCCCGCGCCCGTGCTCCTCGTCGACGACCTCGTCGACTCGCGCTGGACGCTGACGCTCGCGGCCCGCGAGCTCCGCCGGGCCGGCGCGAGCGCCGTGCTTCCGTTCGCCCTCGCCCTCACGTCCTGACGGGCGTGACAGGCTGGCATGACAACGATAAGGAGTCTTCATGCGCGCAGCCGTCGCCGTCGCTCAGTCCGCCGAAGATCCCCTCGCGGGCCTCGCCCTCGTGGAGGACCACCCGCGCCCCGCCCCGCGCCCGGGGTGGACGCGGATCCGCGTCCACGCCGCCTCGCTCAACCCGCACGACGTGTGGACGCTCCGCGGCGTCGGGCACCCGGCGGAGCGGATCCCGATCGTCCTCGGCTGCGACGCGTCCGGCGTCACGGAGGACGGCCGCGAGGTCGTCGTGCATCCCGTCTCCGGCGACCCGTCGCGCGGCGACGTCACGCTCGACCCGCGCCGCGCCATCCTCAGCGAGACATTCGACGGCGGGCTCGCCGACGAGCTGATCGTCCCCGACGAGATGCTCGTCGACAAGCCTGCCGAGATCAGCCACGTCGACGCGGCGGCGCTGGGGATCGTGTGGGGCACGGCGTACCGCATGCTCTTCACGCGTGCCGGGCTCGCGCCGGGCCACCGCGTTCTCGTCCAGGGCGGCGCGGGCGGCGTCGGCAGCGCCTCGATCGCGCTCGCGCGCGCCGCGGGCGCGGTCGTGTACGCGACCGCACGCACGGCAGAGAAGCGGGAGTTCGCGGCGGCGCAGGGCGCGCACGTCGCGCTCGAGCCGGGCGCGCGCCTGCCCGAGCGCGTCGACGTCGTGATCGACACGGTGGGCGAGGCGACGTGGGCGCACTCGATGCGCTCCGTGCGGCCCGGCGGGGTCATCGCCACGTGCGGCGCCACGACGGGAGGCATGCCGCCGGCAGAGCTGCAGCGCGTCTTCTACCAGCAGCTGAGCATCGTCGGCTCGACCGGGTGCACGCTCGCCGAGTTCGAGGCGATGCTCCGGATGGTGACGGCGACGGGCCTGCGCCCCGCGACCGAGACCCTCGCGTTCGACGAGGTCCCGGCGGGCTACGCACGGCTCGACGCGGGCGACGTGCGCGGGAAGCTCGTGGTGGACTTCACGCGCTGACGGACGGCTCCCGCGCGGGCGACGGCCGCGCGGGAGCCCCGCTTTTACTCCTGCGGCTCGGCCGGGGCCGACGCCTCCTGCTGCTGACCCGTCGCGATCCCGCGGCCCACGGACGTGCCCTGGATGACGCTCGACAGGTCGATTCCGGTGGCCTCGCGGACCGTGTCGAACATCGCGCGCATGCCCATGGCGGCCTCGCCGGCCATGTGGCTGGACGCGCCGCCGTCGCCTGATCCGGCGAGCACCGTGACGCTGCCGACGTTGGCGTAGCCCTTGGCGAACTCCGTCATCATCGGCACGAGCACGTCGAGCGAGCGCTGAGCGAGCACGGCCTCCTGGTTCTGCTTGAGCGCCTCGGCCTCCGCGCGGATCGCCGCGGCGCGGGCCTCGCCGGCCAGGCGGATCGCGTCGGCCTCGGCCTGGGCCCGGGCCCGGGCGGCGTCGGCCTCGGCCTGGGCCTGCACGCGGATCGCCTCGGCCTCGCGCTCGGCCTTCTGCGCGTCGGCCTCGGCCGCCTTGATCTGCACGTACGCGTCGGCGTCGGCCTTGCGCTGCTGCTCGTACTCGCTGATGTCCGCCTCGCGGCGCTGCACGTCGGCGGCCGCCTCGGCGTCCTTCATGCGCGAGTACGCGCGCGCATCGGCGCGCTTCTGCTCCTCGTACTGCGCGGCGTCCGCCACGCGCTTGACGTCGGCGTCCAGCTGGGCCTGCCGGTTCTCGGCCTGCTGCATGAGCACGCCCTGCTCGGCACGGGCGCGGGCCAGCGCCTCCGCCTGCTCCGCCTCGGCGCGCGCCTCGCCGACGTCCGAGGCCGCCGCGGCCTGGTTCTTGTCGAACTGCGTCTGCTCGACGAGGGTCTCTTCGCTCGTCGCGATCTCGCGCGCCTTAATCTGCCGCTCGGCGTCGATGCGCGCGATCTCGGCCTGGCGCTTGACCTTCGAGACCTCCTCGGCGCCGAGCGCGTGCACGTAGCCGTTCTCGTCCGTGATGCCCTGGATCTGGAAGCTGTCGAGCACGAGGCCTTGCTCGTCGAGGTCGCTCTTGATGAGCGTCGCGATCTGGTCCGAAAGCTCCTGGCGGTCGCGCATGAGCTGCTCGACCGACAGCGTGGCGACGACGCCGCGCAGGGCGCCCTCCAGCTGCTCGGTCGTGAAGACCTCGATGGCCTTGTCCTGCGAGACGAAGCGCTCGGCCGCGCGCGCGATCGACTGGTTGTCGGATCCGACCTTCACGAGCGCCACGCCCGTCACGTCCACCGTGACGCCCTGGATCGACTGCGCCGTCGGCTGCACCATGATCTGGCGCGCGCGCAACGACAGCGTCTCCGCGCGCTGGGTGATCGGGTTGACCACGGCGCCGCCGCCGCGGATGACCGCGATGCTCGACGTCTGCCCGTCAGACTTGCGCTGCCTCCGGCCGACGATCACGAGCGCCTCGTCCGCGCGCGCCACCTTGTACCAGGCGCGCATCAGCAGGACGACGACGAGGGCGATGATGGCCGCGACCACGAGCAGGATGATCACGACGATCGCGATCCCGGCGCCGCCGAGGGCGGCAAAGAGTCCACTCACAATTCTCCCCTTCTGCGCCCGGCGCCGGCACCCCGACGGCGCGGCGCACCGGACGCCTCTCACCCTATTGACCCGCGGCGCCGGGCGCACGGGGAGATCTGCTCGCGCGGGGGATCCCCAGCGCCGGTTCGTAGACTGGGGGCATGGCTGAGACCCCCGCCCCCGACGCGACGCGCCCCCGCATCACCGCCCTCGACGCGCTGCGCCTCGTGAGCGAGATCCTCGCGATCGCGTCGCTCGCACTGTGGGGCTTTCTCGCGTGGCCCCTGCCCTGGGCCGTCGTGTGGGGCCTGGGCGCGCCGATTGTCGCGATCCTCGTGTGGGCCGCGTTCGTCTCGCCGCGGGCGATCTTCCGGGTGCCGTCGGTCGTGCGCACCCTCGTCGAGGTGCTCGTGTTCGTGAGCGCGACCCTCGCGCTGTGGGACCTGAACCTGCCGTGGGCCGGCCTCGCCGTCGGTGCGTTCTGCGTCGTCGTGGGCGTCCTCACGGGCCGTCGCGCGCTGCGCTAACGGCCGCGCGCGACGGCGCGGCTCAGATGCCCTGCCAGGCGGGCTTGCCGGCGTACGTGTCGCGGTAGTACTCGGCAAGCTCGAGGCGCGAGGCGGCCGCCTCGTCGACGAGAACCGTGACGTGCGGGTGCAGCTGGATCGCCGACGCCGGCAGCATCGCGGTGACGGGCCCCTCGACCGCGCCCCGCACCGCTTCGGCCTTGCCCTCGCCGAACGCGAGCAGCACGAGGTGGCGTGCCTCGAGGATCGTGCCGAGCCCCTGCGTCAGGCAGTGCCGGGGCACCTCCTCGGGGTCGTCGAAGAAGCGCGCGTTGTCGGACCGCGTCTGGCGGGTGAGCGTCTTCACGCGCGTGCGCGACGCGAAGGACGATCCGGGCTCGTTGAACCCGACGTGCCCGTCGGTGCCGATTCCGAGCAGCTGCACGTCGACTCCGCCCGCGGCGCGGATCTCGGCGTCGTAGCGCTCGCCCGCCGTCCGGAGGTCCGGGTCGTCGGCCGGCGGCGTGCGCACGAGCTCGGGCGTGAGGCCGAGCGGCTCGATCACCTCGCGGCGGATCACGGAGCGGTAGGACTCGGGGTGCGCGGGGTCGAGGCCGACGTACTCGTCGAGCGCGAATCCGCGCACGCGCGCGAGGTCGAGGCCCGCCGCGCGCTCCGCGAGCGCCCGGTACACGGGAAGCGGTGTGGATCCGGTCGCGAGCCCGAGCACGGCGTCGCCCCGGCGCTCGATGAGGGCGACGATCGCGTCGGCGGCGAGGTCCCCCGCCGCCTGCGCATCGGGAACGATCACGATTTCAGCCATGGAGGGGGTGCCTTTCGGGACGTGTGGGAGGGGGTTCCGGTCACCGCGGGCGATGCTCGGCCCCCTCAGCATGATGGCACGGGCGCGGGGGCGGGCTCCGCCCGGCGGCCCGACGCGGCGAGCGCGGCGCCCACGGCCCCGGCCGGGACGCCCCGCGCGCTGGGCCTCGAGCGCCTCTGCCGGGAGTCGGGGATCGCGGTCGGGGCCACATCGTGAACGGTTCGTAATCGGACGGCGCCCCCTGCCCCGCCTCGCCGCTTTAGCATGAAGGAATCCGCGCCCGCGCGGGAATTCTTAGGGGAGACCACCATGACCGATCTTGCGACGAAGCCAACCTCGGGCGGCGACGAGCCCGTTGCTGGCACGCCCACCGTCGAGTGGGTCATGCCGCCGGAAGCGCCCCGGCGCTCGCGCCGCCGCATGTGGCTCGGCATCGGGATTCCCGCGGCGGCCCTCGTCGCGGCGTCGGGCCTCGCGGTCGCGTCGACCTTCTTCATCGCGCCGGGCACGACCGCGCTCGGCGTCGACGTCGGCCTCTCGACGGCCGCCGGCGCGGAGGACGCGATCGCGCAGCACATCGCCGAGACCCCGATCGAGGTCACGGCGGGCGGCGCGACGTCCACCTTCACGGGCGCCGAGCTCGGCCTCGCGGCCGACGCGAGCCAGGTCGCGGCCGACACCCTCGCGGAGTACCCGCTGTGGAAGATCGGATCCTGGAACCCCGGATCCGTCGACGCCGACCTCGCGGTCGACACGAACGTCACGGCGGCGGCGCTGGAGGAGGCGTTCCCCGACGCCTACGCGGCCCCCGTCAACGCCGATCTGTCCTTCGCGGACGGCGCGTACACGGTCGTCGCCGACGAGCCGGGCCTCGGGATCGACGTCGACGCGCTGGCCGCGGAGGTCGCAGGCGAGCTGTCGCGCTCGCAGGACGTGCAGGCCCTCGCCGCGGGCGCCGGACAGGCCCCCGCCGCGGACGCGACGATCCGCGTCGAGGCGCAGGTCGTCGAGCAGGCCGCGGCCTTCACCGCCGCGGACGCCGAGGCCGCCGCGGCCTCGCTCAACGACACGATCGCCGGCGTCGAGTTCACCCTCGACGACGACGTCGTCGACGCCGCCCCCGCCGATCGCGTCGCCTCCTGGCTCACGGTCTCGGTCTCGGACGCGGGCGACGTGACCGTCGCGGCCGACGCCGACGCGATCCAGGCCTACGTCGATGAGCTCCCCGAGAAAGTCGACCAGAAGCCGGTCGACGCGGAGGTCGTCACGAACGCGGCCGGCGACCCGCTCCTGTCGAAGGTCGAGGGGCAGGACGGCTACCAGATCTCGTCGACCGAGGGCATCGGCGCGGAGCTCGCCGGGTCCCTCGAGGCGCTCGAGGCGCAGCCGGTCGCCCTGGCCGGCGAGAAGGTCGCGCACGAGACCACCGAGATGTTCCGTCGCGCCGTCGTCAACAAGAGCGAGGGTATGGCGTACTTCTACGAGACGATCGACGGCGGCGACGAGCGCCTCGTGAAGTCGTTCCCCATCGCCATCGGCCGCGAGGGCTACGACACCCAGGTCGGCGAGTTCACCGTGTACGGCCAGCTGACGATCCAGAACATGGGCTCGTGCGACGCGGACGGGAACTTCGTCGAGGGCGGGGCGTTCGACTACTGCACGCCCGACGTGCCCTACCCGACCTACTTCAACGGCGACCAGGGCTTCCACGGCACCTACTGGCACGACAACTTCGGCGCCGGGGCGCGCATGAGCCACGGCTGCGTGAACCTCACGGTCTCCGCCTCCGAGTGGGTGTACTCGTTCCTGCAGGTCGGCTCGCCCGTCTCCGTCCGGGCCTGATCCGATCGGTTCCGCGCGGGCGCGGCGTCCTCTACAGTGACATCATGAGCGAGCTGCACGTCGAAGAGCTGTCGGCCGACACGATCGTGGCGGCGAATAGCCTCAGCCTCAAGCCGGGCCAGGAAGAGTTCATCGCGCCCACCACGTACGCCGTGGCGATGGTCGTCGCCGACCCGCAGAAGACCTGGCAGCGCGTCGTGCTCGACGGCCGCGAGGTGGTGGCGTTCGTGCGCGCCTACTTCGACGACGAGTCGCCGACGGACTACCTGCGCGCGGCGCTGTGGCGCATCAACGTGGACGCGAACGCCCAGGGGCGCGGCGCGGGCCGCTTCGCGGTCGACGCCGTCATCGCGGAGGCACGCAAGCGCGGGCTCTCGCGCCTGACCGTCGTGTACGAGGCGGGCGACGGCGGCCCCGAGGCGTTCTTCCGCCGCGTGGGGTTCCGACCGACGGGCGAGAGCGAATACGGCGAGGTCGTCGCCGAGATCGCCCTCTGACCGCGGCGCACGCACACGGCGCCCCCTCCGGCCCGGGCCGGAGGGGCGCCGTGTGTCGCCTAGACCAGCGAGTCCTCCCACGCGCGGTGCAGCTGGGCGAACCGGCCCTCCCCCGCCGTGAGCTCCGCCGGGGATCCGTCCTCGATCACGCGCCCGTGCTCCATGACGAGCACGCGGTCCGCGATCGCCACGGTGGACAGGCGGTGGGCGATGATGAGCGCCGTGCGATCGGCGAGGAGCGTCTGCAGGGCGTTCTGAATCGCCCGCTCGGAGGGGATGTCGAGCGAGGCGGTCGCCTCGTCGAGGATGAGGACCGCCGGATCCGCCAGGAACGCGCGCGCGAACGACACGAGCTGGCGCTGCCCCGCCGAGACGCGCCCGCCGCGCTTGTTCACGTCGGTGTCGTACCCGTCCGGCAGCTGCTCGATGAACTCGTGCGCGCCGACCGCCTTCGCCGCCCGCACGATCTCCTCGGGCGAGGCGCCGGGACGCCCGAGCGCGATGTTGTCGGCGACCGTGCCGCTGAAGAGGTACGCCTCCTGAGTGACCATGACGATCGCGCGGCGCAGGTCGGCGGGCGAGAGGTCGCGCAGGTCGACGCCGTCGAGCGCGACGCGCCCGCGCGTCGGGTCGTAGAAGCGCGAGACGAGCTTCGCGAGCGTCGACTTCCCGGCGCCCGTGGTGCCGACGAGCGCGACGGTCTGCCCCTCGGGGATGTCGAGCCGGAAGTCCGGCAGGATCGTCTTCCCGTTCGCGTAGGCGAACTCGACGTCGTCGAACAGCAGGTGGCCGCGGGCGCGCTCGAGGGCGACGGGCGAGGAGGGATCCGGCACGGACGGCTCCTCCTCCAGCACGCCGGACACCTTCTCGAGCGCGGCCGAGGCGGCCTGGAACGAGTTGATGAACATGGCGACCTCCTGCAGCGGCGTGAAGAAGTTCCGGACGTACAGGACGACCGACAGCAACAGGCCCACGGAGAACTCGCCCCACGTGATCCGCACGCCGCCCCAGAGGACGACGGCGCCGATTGCGAAGGCCGAGATCGCCATGAGGGCGGGTTCGAAGGTGCCGAACAAGCGGATGACGCGCATGTTGGCGTTGCGATAGTCCCACGCCAGCCCGCCGAAGATCTTCTCGTTGCGCGGTTCCGTGCGGAAGGCCTTGCCGGCGCGGATCCCCGTCATCGTCTCGACGAACTTCACGATCACCTGCGCGCTGATCACGCGGGTCGACCGGTAGGCGACCTGCGACCGCCGGTAGAACCAGCGCATGAGAAGCGCGAGCGGGACGAGCGAGGCGACGATCACGAGCCCCGACTGCCAGTCCACGATCGCGAGCGCGATGAAGGTGAACACGCCGTACAGCACTCCGTTGACGAGCTGGGTGAGCCCGCCGTTGAGCAGCTCGCGGATCGTCTCGAGGTCGCTCGTCTGGCGCGAGATGATGCGCCCCGACGTGTAGGTCTCGTGGAACTCGAGGCTCAGGCGCTGCGTGTGGCGGAAGACGCGCGTGCGAAGGTCGAGCAGCACGTTCTGCGTGACGCGCGCCGCGAGTAAGTCGTACCAGGCGAGCAGCGCGGCGCCCGCGACGGCCGTCACGGCGTAGGCCGAGGCCACGAGCCAGGTGGGCCCCCAGTCGGCGCCGTCGAGCACGGCCGGGAGCGCCGCGTTCAGGCCGATGCCGAGCAGCGCGGGCCCGAGCACACGCACGCCCGTCTGCGCGACGACGACGACCGCCACGAGCACCACGCGCCACTTCATCGGCGCGAGGAGCGAGACGAGCAGCCGCCAGGAGCGCCGGCGGATCGCGGCGCTCTCCTCGCGTGTGTAGTCGTTGCGGTCCTCGCCGGATACGCCCTGCACGGAGGCACCCATCACGCGCCCTCCCTCTCGGTGATGATGTCGATCTCGGAGGTCGGATCCGTGCGCTGGGCGCTCTCCTCGCGCTCGTCGCGCTCGAGGCTCGAGATGACCGACCGGTAGCTGGCCGAGCGCGCCATCAGCGCGCTGTGCGTGCCGACGTCCGCGATGCGCCCGTCCTCGAGGAGCGCGACGCGATCGGCGAGCGCGACCGTCGAGGGCCGGTGCGCGACGACGAGCGCCGTCGTCCCGGCGAGCACGCGGCGCAGCTCGGTCTGGACCCGCTCCTCCGTGTCGACGTCGAGCGCCGAGAGGGGGTCGTCCATGACGAGCACGCGCGGCCGCGCGGCGACGGCGCGCGCGAGCGCGAGCCGCTGGCGCTGGCCGCCGGACAGGCTCATCCCCTCCTCGCCGATCATCGTCTCGGCGCCGTCGGGCAGGCCCGCGACGAACTCGGCCTGCGCCACGTCGAGGGCCTCGCGCATCACGCGCTCGGCCTCGTCCGAGAAGGCGTCGAGGTCGTCGCGGCCGAGGAGGACGTTCTCGCGCACGGACGCGGAGAACAGGGTCGCGTCCTCGAACGCGGTCGCGATCTGGGTGCGCAGGTCGACGAGCGCGAGGTCGCGCACGTCGACACCGTCGAGGGTGACGGATCCGCCCGTGACGTCGTACAGGCGCGTCGGCAGCGTGGTCAGCGTCGTCTTCCCCGAGCCGGTTAGCCCGACGAGGGCGAGCGTCTCGCCCGGGACGAGCTCGAGGTCGATGCCGTCGAGCAGGTCGCGCTCGTGGGGCCGGGCATCCTGGTAGCGGAAGTGCACGCCGCGGAACGCGAGCGCGCCGCGCGGATCCGCGATGCTCCGGGGCTCCGCCGGATCCGTGATCGTCTCGACGGCGTCGAAGACCTCGAAGACGCGGTCGGTCGCGGTCCGGGCGTCGAGCATGAAGGAGAACAGGAAGCCGATCGACTCGATCGGCCAGCGCAGGATCGTCGCCATCGCGAAGAACGCGAATAGCTGGGAGACCTCCATCTGGCCGTTCGCGGTCAGCCAGATGCCCGCGGCGAGGCTGACGGCGAACGCGAGCTCCGGCATGAGCACGAGCACGAAGTCGACGCCCGCGATCGCGCGCGCCTTGCGCATCTCCGTGCCGCGCAGGCCCTCGGCCTGGCGCGTGAAGCGCGTGAGCGCGTGCGGCCCGCGGCCGAAGGCCTTGAGCACGCGGATCCCGTGGACGCTCTCCTCGACGCTCGTCGCCAGGTCGCCCTGCTGGTCCTGGCTCCGGCGCGTCAGCACGCCGTACACCTTCTCGAACCGGAAGCCCTGGATCCACAGCGGGATCCCCGAGACGACGAAGATCGTGCCGAGCAGCCAGTGCCACTGGAACAGCAGCACGGATCCGATCACGACCGTGAGGACGTTGACGACGAGCATGATCAGCCCGAAGGCCATCCAGCGCCGGATGAGGCCGATGTCCTGCATCATGCGGCTGAGGAGCTGCCCGCCCTGCCAGCGGTCGTGGAACTCGATGGGGAGCTTCTGCAGGCGGTTGTAGAACGCCGAGCGCACGTTGAACTCGATGGCCGTCGCCGGCGCCAAGACGAACCAGCGCCGCAGGTACACCATGAGCGCCTCGAGCAGGCCGAGGCCGAGCACCGCGACGGCGCCCCAGACGACCGCGGGCGTCGTCCCGGAAGCGATGGGGCCGCCCACCACCCACTCCAGCACGGTCGGGATCGCGAGCGCGACGATCGACGCGGCCAGCGCCGAGAGGCCGCCGAGGCCGATGCGCGGCAGGTCGCGCCGCGCGAACGGCAAGAGCCGCGCGAGCGCGCGGTGCAGCGGAAGGCGCGCGGGCGCGCCGGAGGTATCAGATGACATCACAGCCCCGTCAGGTGAACGCGGTCGCGGACGCGACAGCCTTCCAGCCTATGTCATCCTGGGCGCGCGCGACGAGGACCCGATGAACCCGCCGCATACGACAGCGGGCGGGGCGCCGGAGCGCTCCCGCCCGCATCCGCGAGGCGTCAGTGGAAGAAGTGGCGCTCTCCCGTGAAGATCATCGTCACGCCGCGCTCCTTCGCGAGCGCGATCGTCTCCTCGTCGCGCACGGATCCGCCCGGCTGGATAATGACCTTGACGCCCGCGTCCATGAGCACCTCGGGGCCGTCGGAGAACGGGAAGAACGCGTCGGAGGCGGCGATCGATCCCGCCGCGCGGTCGCCCGCGCGCTCGACCGCGAGGCGGCAGGAGTCGACGCGGTTGACCTGGCCCATGCCGATACCGACCGTCGCGGAGCCCGACGCCAGAACGATGGCGTTCGACTTCACGGCGCGGCACGACTTCCACGCGAACACGAGGTCGGCGAGCGGCACATCGGGCTCGTCGCCCGCGACGACGCGCCAGTCGCTCGCCACCGACGCAAAGTCGTCCTCGGGGAAGAGGTCGGCGTCCTGCAGCAGCAGGCCGCCCGAGACGAGGCGCACGTCCATGCGCTCCTGCTTCCACCCGGCGGGGAGCTTGAGGAGGCGCAGGTTCTTCTTCGCCGCGAACAGCTCGAGCGCGGCCGGCTCGAAGTCGGGAGCGACGATGACCTCGGTGAAGATGTCGCGCAGGTTCTCGGCCATCTTCAGGGTGACCGTGCGGTTCGCCGCGATCACGCCGCCGAACGCCGACAGCGGGTCGCACTCGTGGGCGCGCAGGTGCGCGCTGGCGATCGGGTCGAGCGCCTTGGGGTCGGCGACCGCGATGCCGCATGGGTTCGCGTGCTTCATGATCGCGACGGCGGGCAGCACCATGTCGTACGCGGCGCGCAGCGCGGCGTCGGCATCCGTGTAGTTGTTGAACGACATCGGCTTGCCCTGCAGGAGCTCCGCCTGGGCGATGCCGTTCCCGCCGACGCGGCTGTAGATCGCGGCGCGCTGGTGGGAGTTCTCGCCGTAGCGCAGGTCGTCGATCTTCTCGGCCTGGATCGTCAGGTGGTCGGGGAGGTGCTGCTCGCCCGCGAGCGTCTCCTCGGCGAACCACTGCGCGACGGCCGTGTCGTACGCCGCGGTGTGCGCGAAGGCGCGGGCCGCGAGCTCCTTGCGCTCGGTGAGCGTGGTCCCGCCCGCGGCGATCGCCTCGATGACGGCGGGGTAGGACGCGGGACTCACGACGATCGCGACGTTGGCGTGGTTCTTCGCCGAGGCGCGCACCATCGCGGGGCCGCCGATGTCGATCTGCTCGACGACGACGTCGCCCTGGGCGCCGGAGGCGACCGTCTCGACGAAGGGGTAGAGGTTGACGACGACCAGCTCGAAGGGCGTGATGCCGAACTCGCCCAGCTGCTCCTCGTGGTGCGCGAGGCGGATGTCGGCGAGCAGGCCGCCGTGGACGCTCGGGTGGAGCGTCTTCACCCGGCCGTCGAGCATCTCGGGAAACCCGGTGATGTCCGCGACGTCGCGCACCTCGTGGCCCGCCTCGCGGATCCGCGCGGCCGTGGATCCGGTCGAGACGATCTCGACGCCTGCGTCGGCGAGGGCCTGCGCGAGCGGCAGCAGGTCGGTCTTGTCGCTCACGGAGACGAGTGCCCGGCGGATCGGAACCCGGTCGCGGCGACGGTAGAGCGAGGGGTCGTGGCTCGGACCGGCCATGATGATCTCCTTGGGGTGGTGCGGGAGGACGCGGCTCAGGCCCGCGCCCCGGTGAGGTCGATGTCGCCCGTGGCGATGCGGCGAACGACATCGATGAGCAGGCGGCGCTCGACGGGCTTGATGCGGGCGTGGAGGCTGTCCTCGGTGTCGCCCGGCAGCACGGCGACGCGCTCCTGCGCGAGGAGGGGGCCCGTGTCCACGCCGTCGTCGACCTGGATGATGCTCGCGCCCGTCTGGTCGACGCCCGCCGCGAGCGCGTCGCGCACGCCGTGCGCGCCGGGGAACTCCGGCAGGTAGGCGGGGTGGGTGTTGATGATCCGCGGCGCGAACTCGCTGACGACCTGGGGCGGGAGCAAGCGCATGAGGCCGCTCAGCACGATGAGGTCGGGCTCCCAGGCGCGCAGCTGCTCCGCGAGGGCCTCGCCCCATTCCTCCCGCGAGGAGAAAGCCGCGTACGGCACGGAGAACGAGGGCGCGCCGAAGTCGGCCGCGTGCTGCAGGCCGGGGGCGTCGCGATCGGCGCCGACGACGACGACGCGGGCCGGGTAGGCGGGATCCGCCGTCTGCTCGAGGAGGGCTCGGAGGTTCGAGCCGGTGCCCGAGATGAGGACCGCGACGTTCAGCACTCCCCCAGTGTACGCACGCGGCCCGTCCGCCCGTGCCGCCCGGTCCCTCAGGCGGGATCGGGCTCGGTGTCGACCCCGTCGGCGTCGGCGGGCGCCGCGCGCCCGGCCGTCAGCCGGCCGGCGGGCGCGAGGAGCAGGATGCTCGCGCCGACGAGCGCCTCGAGCCCCAGCGCGAGGGCGACAGGGCCCGGATCCGGCCCCACCTCCGCCATCCGCCCCGGGCCGAACGCGCCGCTCGCGCACGCCGCGGCGAGCGCGCCCAGCGCCCCGACGACCGCCGCGATGCCGCCCGCGATCGCGAGGCGCGGCAGGACCGGCTCCGCACCGGCGCCGTCGAACGCCCATTCCCGGGCGAAGGCACGGCGGCAGACCCCGCCCGCGGCCGCGGCGAGGCCGACGGGGATCGCGACCGCGATGAGCTGCCAGGCGGATCCGCCCTCCGGCAGGAGGCCCAGGATGGGGATCCCCGGGACGACGCCGAGGGACACCCCCGCGGGCGAGACGGCCGTCGCGGTGCCGACCGCGAACCCGGGCCCCGCGAGATAGGCCACGACCCAAACCA
Organism: Microbacterium sp. ZXX196; assembly: GCF_009709595.1. Classification (NCBI taxonomy): domain Bacteria; kingdom Bacillati; phylum Actinomycetota; class Actinomycetes; order Micrococcales; family Microbacteriaceae; genus Microbacterium; species Microbacterium sp. ZXX196. The sequence goes on along the minus strand of NZ_WMEE01000011.1, from coordinate 23,549 downwards.
TCGCCGTCGGCAGGTACGCGAGGTGCACGAGCGTGAGCGCGCCGGCGCCGACCGCGTCGACCCGCGCGCGCTCGAACAGCGCGATCACCTCGCCGCCGCGGACCGCGAACAGCGCGGCGAGCACGACGCCCGCGATGGCGACGAGGCCCATGGCCACGATCCCGGCCCCGCGGAGCACGAGCGCGGGCACCTCGCGCCAGGCCGGGCCCGACGCGTCGAGCGCGTCGTGCAGGCGGTCGAGCGGGCCGCCGTCGCCCGCGTCCCACGCGCGCGGGACGGCGCCGAGGAGGAAGCCGGCCGCGTACACGGCCGCGGGCAGGACGATCGCCTGCCACGGCGTGACGGCCGCGACGGGCGCGGTGCCGGAGGCCCACGCGACCACCGCGGCGACCGCGAACGCGGCGGTTCCCGCCGCGAAGCCGCTCCAGGGCGCGCCCGCGTCGACGGCGCGGCGCCCCGACCGCGCGGCGAACAGGAGCGAGAACAACGCGAAGGCGAGCGGCGCGACGCTCACCCAGAAGGCGGCCCCGTCCGCGTCGATGCCGACGGCCGCGGCCCCGGCGTCGTCGAGCGCGATCGACACGGGCACGAGGTGACCCAGTTGCCACACGCGCGCGGTCGTCGGCCACAGCGCCGACCACGCGCCCTCCCCGCCGAACACGGCGAGCCAGACGAGGACGAGGGGGGCGAGGATCGCCCCGAGCGCGGCGGCCGCGCAGACCAACGCGTCAACGACGGCGAGCAGGGCGATGGTGAGGCGGTGCATGGCCGTTCGAGGCTACCCGCGCGGGCGACCGATGCCGCGCAGGCGCCCCGCGAGAACGCCGCGAGGCCCCGCCGTCGGCGGGGCCTCGCGGGTGCTGCGGGAGGGGATCAGAGCGACTGCATGATCTCCCGCATGAGCTGGGCGGTCTCGCTGGGCGTCTTGCCCACCTTCACGCCCGCGGCCTCGAGGGCCTCCTTCTTCGCGGCGGCCGTGCCGGCGGATCCCGAGACGATCGCGCCCGCGTGGCCCATCGTCTTGCCCTCGGGGGCGGTGAAGCCCGCGACGTACCCGACGACCGGCTTCGTGACGTGCGCCTTGATGTAGTCGGCCGCGCGCTCCTCGGCGTCGCCGCCGATCTCGCCGATCATGACGATCGCCTTCGTCTCGGGGTCGTCCTCGAACGCCTGCAGCGCGTCGATGTGCGTCGTGCCGATGACGGGGTCGCCGCCGATGCCGATGGCGGTCGAGAAGCCGAAGTCCTTCAGCTCGAACATCATCTGGTAGGTCAGCGTGCCCGACTTCGAGACGAGGCCGATCGGGCCCTTGCCCGTGATGTTCGCGGGCGTGATGCCCGCGAGCGCCTCGCCCGGCGTGATGATGCCGGGGCAGTTCGGGCCGATGATCCGGGTCGCATTGCCCTTCGACTGCGCGTAGGCCCAGGCCTCGGCGCTGTCGCCGACCGGCACGCCCTCCGTGATGACGACGAGGAGCGGGATCTCGGCGTCGATCGCCTCGATCATCGCGTCCTTCGTGAACTTCGGCGGCACGAACGCCACGGAGGCGTTGGCGCCCGTCGCGGCCATCGCCTCGGCGACGGACGCGAACACGGGCAACTCCACGTTCTCGCCGTTCTGGTCGACGTGCGAGACCGTCGTGCCGGCCTTGCGGGCGTTGACGCCGCCGACGATGTTCGTCCCGGCCTTGAGCATGAGGGCCGTGTGCTTGGTGCCCTCACCGCCCGTGATGCCCTGGACGATGACCTTCGAATCCTTGTTCAGGTAGATCGACATTTCGTAGTCCTTCGTATCGTCTCAGGCGTTGGCCAGCTCGGCGGCCTTGTCGGCGCCCTCGTCCATGCCCGCGGCGAGCGTGACGAGCGGGTGGTCGGCGGCGGCGAGGATCGCGCGCCCCTCCTCGACCTGGTTGCCGTCGAGGCGCACGACGAGCGGCTTGGTCGCCGCGTCGCCGAGGATCTCGAGCGCCTTCACGATGCCCTCCGCGACCGCGACGCAGCTCGTGATGCCGCCGAAGACGTTGACGAAGACGCTCTTGACCTGGGGGTCGCCGAGGATGACGTCGAGACCGGACGCCATGACCTGCGCGTTCGCGCCGCCGCCGATGTCGAGGAAGTTGGCGGGCTTGACGCCGCCGTGGTTCTCGCCCGCGTAGGCGGTGACGTCGAGCGTCGACATGACGAGGCCCGCGCCGTTGCCGATGATGCCGACCTGGCCGTCGAGCTTGACGTAGTTCAGGCCCGCCTGCTTGGCCTTCGCCTCGAGCGGGTCGGCCGCGCCCTTGTCCTCGAGCTCCTCGTGCTCAGGATGGCGGACCTCGGATCCGTTGTCGTCGAGCGACACCTTGCCGTCGAGCGCGACGATGTCGCCCTCGCCGGTAAGCACGAGCGGGTTCACCTCGACGAGCGTGGCGTCCTCGCCCTTGTACACGTCGAACAGCTTCACGAAGACGGCGGCGACCTTCTCCACGAGCTCGGCGGGGAAGTTCGCGGCACGGGCGATCTCGATCGCCTTCGCCTCGTCGATGCCCGTCAGCGGGTCAACCTCGACGCGCGCCAGGGCCTCGGGCTTCTCGACGGCGAGCTGCTCGATCTCCATGCCGCCCTCGACGCTGCACAGCGACAGGTAGCTGCGGTTCGCGCGGTCGAGCAGCACCGAGAAGTAGAACTCCTCGGCGATGTCGGCTCCGGCCGCGACCATGACGCGCTGGACGACGTGGCCCTTGATGTTGAGGCCGAGGATCGCCTTCGCGGCCTCGTACGCCTCGTCGGGGGTCTTCGCGACCTTGACGCCGCCCGCCTTGCCGCGGCCGCCGGTCTTGACCTGCGCCTTGACGACGACGACGCCGCCGATCTTCTCTGCCGCTGCCTTCACCTCCTCGGGGGTGTCGGCGACGATGCCGGCGAGCACCGGCACCTCGTACTTCTCGAAAAGGTCTCGAGCCTGGTACTCGTAGAGATCCACGTTGCATTCCTTCGGTGGGGCACGGGGAAAGAGGCAGCCGCGCTCGTGGGTTGGACTGTCTCGATGTCGAGAGACCTCGACCAGTCCCCCAGCCTACTACCGCGAAAAACCGTCGCCGTGCACGACGACGAGCGCCCCGCGGACCGATCGGTCCGCGGGGCGCTCGTGAGGCGCGAGGGCTACTTGGCGCTCTTCATCATCGGCAGCGCCATCGCGAGGCACACCGCGAGGATCCCCGCCGTGAAGATAACGGCCTGGAACGAGGTCGCCATGAAGGCGACGGCGAACAGCGCGAGCCCGCCGACGAACAGGATCAGCGACAGAATGAACATCATGTGGGTCAGCCCTCCGGGAAAGTCTGCTCCCCAGCTTACCGGCTGTCGCCGGTCGACAAAGACATCGCGCCGGGCGGGGGCGCGCCCCTAGCCTTCCCCCATGGCAACGGAGCACCTCCCCGGCGAGCGCCGCAGCGCGTACGCCGTCACCGACCCGCTCGGCACCGACTACTACGACGTCTTCGCCGACGTCGCGGGCCCCGACCGCGACGCCTGGGCGCGGGCCCGCCGCGTCTCCGCGGACCTCGCGCCCGAGATGCTCGCGGCGTGGGACGCCGCCGCATACCCGCACGAGCGGATCCTCTCCGCCCTCGGGTCCGCGGACCTCCTCGGCGACGGGATCGCGCACGAGGGCCTCACCCCGATGTCGCCGCTCGCGGCGGGGCTCGTGAACATGGAGCTCTCGCGCGGCGACGGATCCGTCGGCACGGTCCTCGCCGTGCAGGGCGGGCTCGCGCTGCGCACCCTTGCGCTGTACGGCTCCGACGCGCAGAAGGAGCGCTACCTCGGCCCGCTCTCGCGCGGCGAGGTCCCGGGCGCGTTCGCGCTGACCGAGCCCGACCACGGCAGCGACTCGACGGGACTCGAGACCACGGCGACGGCGGAGGCGGGCGGCTGGGTGCTGCGCGGCGCGAAGAAGTGGATCGGCAACGGCGCCTCGGGCGGGATCACCTTCGTCTGGGCGCGGATCGTGTCGCCGGGCGACCCTGACGACCAGAAGGTGGGCTGCTTCCTCGTGCCGCAGGAGACGCCCGGCTACCGCGGCACGGTCATCTCCGGGAAGGTCGCGCTGCGCGCGATCCACCAGGCCCACATCGCGCTCGAGGACGTGCGGCTGGACGGATCCGCCCGACTCCCCGGCGCCCACGCGTTCGCGGACACCGCGCGCGTGCTCTTCGCCACGCGCTCCGGCGTGGCCTGGTCGGCCCTGGGACACGCGACAGCCTGCTACGAGGCGGCCCTGTCGTACGCGCGCGAGCGGATCCAGTTCGGGCGCCCGCTCGCGGGGTTCCAGCTCGTGCAGGAGCGTCTCACGCGCATGCTGTCCCAGCTGACGACGATGCAGCTGTTCTGCCGCCGCCTGGCCGACCTCGAGGCCGAGGGCGCGCTCCGCCCGACGCAGGCCTCGCTCGCGAAGTACACGAACACGCGCCACGCCCGCGACATCGCCCGCGAGGCCCGTGACCTGCTCGGCGGCAACGGGATCCTGCTGGAGAACCGGGTGATCCAGCACCTCGCCGACATCGAGGCGATCCACACCTACGAGGGCACCGAATCGGTGCAGGCCCTCCTCATCGGCCGCGACATCACGGGCGTCGGCGCCTTCGTCTGAGGCGCGCTACCGGCGCAGCACGCGGCGCGCGATCGCGTTGCCCACGGCCTGCACGATCTGCGTAACGATGACGATGGCGACGAGCGCCGCGATGATGACGACCCAGTCGTTCTGGCGCTGCCCGTAGGCGATGGCGTAGTTGCCGACGCCGCCGCCCCCGATCATGCCCGCGACCGCCGACATGTCGATCACGGCGATCGTGACGAAGGTGTAGCCGAGGATGAGGGATCCGAGCCCCTCCGGCAGGATCACGGTGAGGATGATCCGCCAGGGCCCCGCCCCCGTGGCGCGGGCGGCCTCAATGACGCCGGGGTCGACGCCGACGAGGTTCTGCTCGACGATGCGCGCGACCGCGAAGGTCGCCGCCACGGAGATCGCGAGGATCACGGCCGTGTTGCCGATCCCGCTGGAGAGCACGAGGCGCGCGAGCGGCTGGAGCACGGCGAGCAGGATGATGAACGGGATCGGCCGCACGGTGTTGACCAGCGCGCCGAGCACGCCGTAGACGACGGGCTGCTGGAGGATCGCGCCGCGCCGCGTGACGGTCAGCGCGATGCCCACCGCGAGGCCGACGATGCCGCCGATGACGAGCGAGGCCGCGACGAGCCAGAGGGTGATCGCGGTCTGCTCGAGGATGTCGGGCAGCACCTCGGCGATGCGCTCGGACAGGTCGTTCATGCCGCCACCTCCGTCACCGTGACGCCCGGGCCAATGCCGCCGAGCGCGCGCGAGACGGCCCGCTCGTCGCCGCGCACCGCGATCGTGAGGAGCCCGTAGACCCGGCCCTGGATGTCGTCGACGCCGCCGTGGACGAGATGAAAGTCGACGCCCTCGCGCGCGAGCGCCTGGAAGACGCGCGCCTCGGAGGCGCCGGCGTCGGTGAAGGCGATCGTGAACAGGCGCCCCTCGGTGCGCGCGGCGAGGTCCGCGAGCGCGTCCCCCTCGGGCAGCGCGCGGACCACGGTGCCGACGAAGCGCCGCGCCGTCTCGGTCGCCGGGCGCGTGAACACGTCGTAGGTCTCCCCCGTCTCGACGACCCGGCCGCGCTCCATGACCGCGACGCGGTTCGCGAGCCGCGCGATGACGTCCATCTCGTGCGTGATGACGACGATCGTGATGCCGAGCTCGCGGTTCACGCGCGCGAGCAGGTCGAGCACGCCGTCGGTCGTCTCGGGGTCGAGCGCGCTGGTCGCCTCGTCGGCGAGGAGGATGGTCGGCTCGGCCGCGAGCGCGCGGGCGATCCCGACGCGCTGCTGCTGCCCGCCCGAGAGCTGCTCCGGATAGGCGTCCTCGCGATCGGCAAGACCGACGAACCGGAGCAGCTCCCGCACGCGCGCGTCGCGGCGATCCCGGGGCCAGCCCGCGACTTCCAGCGGATACGCGACGTTGCCGCGCACGGTGCGCGAGGAGAGCAGGTTGAACCGCTGGAAGATCATGCCGATGCCCTGGCGGATCGCGCGCAGTCGGCGCTCGGGCAGGGCCGTGATCTCGACGCCGTCGATCTCGATGGATCCGCTCGTCACGGGCTCGAGGCCGTTGATGAGGCGCACGAGGGTGGACTTGCCCGCCCCCGAGTACCCGATCACGCCGAAGACGTCGCCCCGCTCGATGGCGAGGGAGACGCCCTCGACGGCGGCCACGGGGGTCGCCCCGCGACGGGCCGGCGGGTAGATCTTCGTCACGTCGGTAAGGGTGATGTGCGCCATGGCTCCTCGGTTCGCCACACGGAAACGGTGCGCGGGCGGCCGGGCCGCCCGCGCACCAGGGTATTGCTCCCGGCTGGGGAGGATCAGCCCGCGTCGCGGGCGGCGTCCTCGACCTCGGCGAGCGAGGCCTGCAGCTCGTCCTTCGGCGTCGTGGCCGGCACGGCGGTGCCGCCGGACGTCTCGATGACGCCGTCGAGGACCTCCTGGTTGGTCTGGTAGATCTCCACGAGGCGGTTCAGCACCTCGTCGTCGACGTCGTCGGCACGCGTGGCGAAGATGTTCACGTACGGCTGGGCGGACGGATCCGCCGGGTCGTCCTGGAAGATCGCGTCGTCGCTCGTGAGCCCGGCTGCCTCGAGGAAGTCGTTGTTAATGATGGCCGCGTCGGCGTCGGGCAGCGACGGGGCGAGCAGCGCCGCGTCGAGCGCCTTCACCTCGACGCGCGACGACTCGGCGATGACGTCGTCGAGCGTCGAGAACGGGCTCCCGCCGTCCTCGAGCTCGAGGAGGCCGGCCGACTGCAGCACGAGGAGGCCGCGAGCCTGGTTGGTCGTGTCGTTCGGGACGAGCACGGTGCCGCCCTCGGGGATCTCCGCGATGTCGTCGTACTCGGCCGAGTACAGGCCGAGCGGGTAGGTCACGGTCGCGCCGATCGGCTGCAGGTCGTCGCCCGCGGCGACGTTGTAGTCCGCGAGGTAGATCACGTGCTGGAACTGGTTGATGTCGAGCTCGCCGGCGGACAGCGCGGGGTTCGGCTGCGTGTACTCCGTGAAGTCGACGAGCTCGACGAAGATGCCCTCGTCCTCCGCCGCCTCGGTATACGTCTCCCAGTACGGGTCGCTGGCGCCCACGACGCCCATCTGGACGGGGTTCTCCTCGGAACCGAGCTCGGCATCGGAGGCGCCGGTGGCGCATCCGGACAGGGCGAGGACGCCGGCAACGGACAGCGCGGCGAGCGAACGGGCACGGTGTGACATGGGGGTGCTCCTTGTGTGGACGGGCCTCGAGAGTAGGCACGCCGCTCCCCCGGGCGCGAATTCGCTCGACACACGGCGCAATGCGCCGCGGGTCCCGGAGTCAGTCGCTAGCGGCGAGCGGATCCTCCCCCGCCTCGGCGGCGAGGGCGAGAACTGGATCCAGTTCCTCGCGCGTGAGCGTCATGAGCGGGCCCGCGGGGTCGAGGATGATCCCGCCGAGCTCCGGGTGGTCGACGAGCACGCGCGCGATCTTCTCGATGCCGAAGGGCATGGCGCGCTCGGTCCGCCCCTGCGCGACGACCTCGAGCGGGTGCGAGTACACCTGGAGCAGGCGCGTGCCGTTGGCCAGGCGCGCCTCGGCGATGCCCATCTTCGACTCGTCGTCGGGCGACGGGCCGACCGCGACCCACAGCGGCGGGCGCGCGGCGAGGACCGCGGCGACCTTTTTCGGGGTGTCCGTGTCGCGCGGCTGGGCGAGCGCCGCCTTCACCCGCAGCTCGGGGTCGGCCTGGCCGAGCGCGCGCTCGAGGACCTCGCGCGGCAGCACGATCCGCCGCGGGGCCGAGGCGCCGTCGACGATGAGGCCGTCGAAGCCGTTGTCGATCATGTGGCGCAGGATCATCCCGACGGGCTGCGCCACGGCCGACGTGGCCTGGTTGCCGTCGGCCTTCACGGCGTCGGAGAGCGCACGGCCCGAGCTGAACACGAGCATGTAGCTCTTGTCGCCGTTCTTCGCGACGCCGAAGGACAGCGTCGCGCGGCCGCCCTCCTCGATCTGCTCGCGTACGTCGCCCGTGACGCGGAGGAAGATGTGGCCGTGCAGCAGCTGGCGCGCGACGCCGAGGAGCTGGGCGGGCGTCGGCTTCTCGGGCAGCGCCGCGAGCGCGTCGCGCAGGAGCGTGTTGTCGCGCAGCCCCTTGACGGTCTCGAGCTGAGCGGGCGGCGCCGCGGGCGCGAGCGGGAGCTCGCGCGCGGGGGTGCCCTGGGACGGCCGCGCGGGCGGGTCCGCGGGCGGATCCGCGGGAGCCGGGTCCGCGGGCGCGGCGCCGGGCGCGTCCCGCGCCGGGCCAGAGCCCGCCCCGACGCCGCGGAACGACGAGAAGGAGATGTTCACCTCGGGGGTCGGCTCGCCCGCGGCCTCGGCGGCGTGGTCGCCGTCGGTGGCCTCCGGGGCCGGCGACTCGTCGCGCCGCGCGTCGTCGCCGTCGTCGGACTTCTTCTTTCGCGAGAACAGACCCATGCGCCCAGCCTACGGGGGCGTTCAGCCCTCGTCGGCCGTCAGCCGGACGATCGGCGCGACCTTGATGAGGAGCTTCTTCGTCCCCACCTCCTCGAACCGGACGTGCGCGATGCGCTTCGCGCCGACGCCCGTCACGGCGTCGACCGTGCCCTCGCCGAAGTCGTCGTGCCGGATCCGGTCGCCGGGCGCGAGCTCGAGGTCGCCGTTATCGCGGACCTTGCCCGTCACGCGATTCGTGAACTCCGCGAGCGACGCGCTTCGCGTCTTCTTCGGCTCGAGCGGGGCCTGGCCGAACCGCCCACTCTCGCGGGGCCGGATGGCGTTCAGGGCTCGCGAGGAGGTGCCGCCGCGCGAGTTCACGTCGCCGGGCGACTGCCGCCAGGCGATGAGGTCGGCGGGGATCTCCTGCAGGAAGCGGCTCGGCATCGCGGCCGAGACCTCCCCGAACTGCGCGCGCGTCATCGCGAGCGACAGGAACAGGCGCCGCCTGGCCCGGGTGATGCCGACGTAGAACAGCCGGCGCTCCTCCTGCGGGCCGCCCGGCTCGCCCGCCGCGATCCGGTGCGGGATCAGGTCTTCCTCGACGCCCGTCAGGAACACGGTGTCGAACTCGAGGCCCTTCGCCGTGTGGAGCGTCATGAGCGAGACCACGCCCGAATCGTCGGCGAGGTCGTCGCTGTCGGCGACGAGCGCGACCTCGGTGAGGAAGTCCACGATCGTGCCCTCGGGGTTGTTGCGCGCGAACTCTCGGGTCACGGCGACGAGCTCGTCGAGGTTCTCCACGCGCGCCTCGTCCTGCGGATCCCTGCTCGCGCGGAGCGCGTCCAGGTACCCGGATCCGTTCAACAGCTTCTGCAGCCCCTCGGTCACCGAGGTGGGCCGGGCGCGACCGTCGGGCAGGAGGATGTCGGTGGCCTCGCGGAGCACGGCGTCGAACTCGGCCAGCACCTTCTGCTGCTTCGCGCCGAGCCCCATATCGCTGGCGAAGCCGAGGGCGGCGCGGAAGCTCAGGTCGTTGTCAGCGGCGAACTGCGCGATCCGCGTCTCGGTGACGGCGCCGATCCCGCGCTTGGGCTTGTTGAGGATCCGCCGGACCGCGAGGTCGTCGGCCGGGTTGGCGACCGAGACGAGGTACGCGAGCGCGTCCTTGATCTCGGCGCGGTCGTAGAACTTCGTGCCGCCCATGATCTTGTACGGCACGGCGGAGCGGATAAAGATCTCCTCCAGCGCGCGCGACTGCGAGTTCGTGCGATAGAACACGGCCATGTCGGAGTAGCTCGTGCCGCCGCGGCGGAGCTTCTCGATCTCGTCAGCGACGAACTGGGCCTCGTCGTGCTGCGAGTAGCCGGTGAACCCCGTCACGTCGTCGCCGGCGCCCTGATCCGTCCAGAGCTTCTTGTCCTTGCGGTCGAAGTTGTTGCGGATGACGGCGTTCGCGGCGTCGAGGATGTTCTGGCTCGAGCGATAGTTCTGCTCGAGCATCACGACCTTCGCGCCCGGGAAGTCGCGCTCGAACTCGGTGATGTTGCGGATGTCGGCGCCGCGGAATGCGTAGATCGACTGGTCGGAGTCGCCGACGACCGTCAGCGAGGCCGGCTCCTCCTTCTTCTCGGGGAGGAGGGCGAGCATGCCCTGCCCCACGTCGAGGGACTCCCCCTCGGGCGCGCGGGTGAGCTCGCGGATGAGCTGGTACTGCGCGTGGTTCGTGTCCTGGTACTCGTCCACGAGGATGTGGCGGAACCGCCGGCGATACACGTCGGCCACGTGCGGGAAGGCCCGGAAGAGGAAGACCGTCTGGGCGAGGAGGTCGTCGAAGTCGAACGCGTTGGCGCGGCGCAGCTGGCGCGTGTAGTCCTGGAAGATCTCGACGAAGATGCGCTCCGCCGGATCCTCCATCTGGGCCTGGCGGCGGTAGGAATCGGCGTCGTGCAGCTCGTTCTTCAGCTTCGAGATCCGGCTCTGTACGCCCGCGGGCGTGAGCCCGTACGCGTCGGCCTCGTGCTCCTTGACGAGGCGCTTCATGAGCGCGCGCACGTCTCCCGAGTCGTAGATGGTGAACGACTTCGTGAAGCCGAACTGCTCGGCCTCGCGCCGGAGGATCCGCACGCACGCGGAGTGGAACGTCGAGATCCACATGCCCGCCGCCTGCTCGCCGACGAGCTGGCCCACGCGCTCACGCATCTCGCCCGCGGCCTTGTTCGTGAACGTGATCGCGAGGATCTGGCTGGGCCACGCCTCGCGCGAGCGCAGCAACGACGCGATGCGATGCGTGAGCACGCGGGTCTTCCCCGAGCCGGCGCCCGCCACGATCAGCAGCGCGGGCCCGCGGTACTCGACCGCCTCGCGCTGGTGCGGGTTGAGCCCGTCGAGGAGCGGATCGGCGTCGGAGGGGATCAGGGCGTCGGGTGCATCAGACATGTCCCTGCCGAGTCTACGAGAGGGGTCCGACAAGCCACCCGCCCGCGGCCGGCCCGCGCCTGTAGGCCGCCACGATATTTTGCGCCTCCCAGCAGCATAATGGTCTATACCAGTTATCGTTCCAGGGAACCCACTCCCCCCGAAGGACACGCGATGGACGAGAGCATTCCGCTCCCCCGCACCATGCGCCTCGCCGACGCCGTTTACGAGCGGCTGACCGAGGCGATCATTTCCGGCGACCTCGCCCCTGGCGAGCGCGTCCGCGACGGCGAGCTCGCCGACCAGCTCGGCGTCTCCCGCATGCCCGTGCGCGAGGCGCTCCAGCGCCTCGAGCGCCAGGGCCTCGTCGAGATGGTCGCGAGCCGCTACACGCGCGTGACCGAGATCACCCCCGACATGCCCGCGGCCTCGATGGAGTTCCTCGGGTATCAGTTCGGCGTGCTCCTGCGCATCGCGATCCCGCGCCTGGACGAGGCGGGGCGCGACCGCGCCGCGCGCGACGCGCGCGAGCTCGCCGACGCGGTGATGGCGGATCCGGCGCTCGCGTACGACACCGCGCGGCGGTTCAGCGAACACCTCGCGACCGACAGCGGAAACCCCCTCGCCGAGCACCTCCTCGCCGACAGCTGGGTGACGCTCACGCGCAACGTGCGCGGGGCCTTCCCGCTCGTGAAGGACGCGGGCGAGCTGCGTTCCGAGCTCCTCGAGCTGGCGGCGATCATCGAGGACGGCGACGCCGCGGCCGCCGAGGCGAAAATGCGCGAGGTGTTCCTCCTCGGACCCGGACAGCCGGGTCCGGCCCAGGCCGTGGCGCACCTCGGGGAGGCGGCGACCGCCGACTAGCGTGAGCTCTCGTGCACGGACGTTCGTGCACGGACGAAGGGACACCCTCACATGGCCGGCGACATCGAAGCCTTCCTCAGCGCCGTCAGCGGGATCGTGTGGGGCCCGTGGCTCCTCATCCCCCTGCTCCTCGGGACGGGGCTGTACCTCACGATCCGTCTCGGCGGGATCCAGTTCGTGCGCCTCGGCGCGGCGCTCCGGCTCGGGCTGTTCCGGCGGCGCGACACGGGCGCGGAGGGCGACATCTCGCAGTTCCAGGCGCTCACGACGGCGCTCGCCGCCACGGTCGGCACGGGGAACATCGTCGGCGTCGCGACCGCGATCGGCATCGGCGGGCCGGGCGCGCTGTTCTGGATGTGGGTGACGGGCCTCGTGGGCATGGCCTCGAAGTACTCCGAGGCCTTCCTCGGCGTGCGCTTTCGCACGACCGACGCGGCCGGCGAGAAGAACGGCGGACCGCAGCAGTACCTCGAGCGCGGCATCCCCGGCCCCTTCGGCAAGGTGCTCGCCACCGCGTTCGCGATCTTCGCCGTCCTCGCCTGCTTCGGCATCGGGAACATGACGCAGGGCAACTCGGTCGCGGCGAACCTCGAGTCGAGCTTCGCCGTCCCCACCTGGGTCACCGGCGTCGTCCTGACCCTCGTCGCGCTCGCGGTCCTCGTCGGCGGGATCAAGTCGATCGGCCGCGTGACCGCCGGGTTCGTCCCCGTCATGATCGTCTTCTACGTCATCGCGGCGCTGTACATCCTGCTCGCGAACGTCGCCGACATCCCGGCCGCGCTCGGCACGATCTTCGCGGACGCGTTCACGGGCAGCGCGGCCGCGGGCGGCTTCGCGGGATCCGTCCTCATCGCCGCGATCCAGTTCGGCGTCGCGCGGGGCATCTTCTCGAACGAGTCCGGCATGGGCTCGGCGGCGATCGCGGCGGCCGCGGCGCAGACGAGCCACCCCGTGCGGCAGGGGCTCGTGTCGATGACGCAGACCTTCATCGACACGATCATCGTCGTGACGATGACCGGCCTCGTGATCGTCACGACCGGCGCCTACACGTTCACGGACGACTCGGGCGCCCAGATCGACGCGTCGCTCATGACGGGCGAGGCGTTCTCGCATGGGCTCCCCGGCGAGTGGGGCCACTGGGTCGTCACGCTCGGCCTCGTCATGTTCGCGTTCTCGACGATCCTCGGCTGGGCGTACTACGGCGAGCGCAGCCTCGAAAAGCTGGCCGGCCGCCGGGCCGTCCTCCCGTTCCGCGTGCTGTTCTCGCTCGTCGTGTTCGTCGGCTGCACGACGCAGCTCGGCGTCGTGTGGGCGTTCTCCGATGTCATGAACGGCCTCATGGCGCTACCGAACCTCATCGGGCTCCTCGTCCTCTCGGGCCTCGTCGCGCGCGAGACCCGCGCCTACCTCCGTCACGACCCGCGCCTGGTCGCTTCCCCGGCCGAGGTCGCCCGCTTCATGGCTGGCGACCCGGGCTGGGAGGCTTGGCGCGCCACCGAAGCGCCGTCGAAGCCCTGACTCCACGTCCACATTTCTCCGGTAGGTCTCCGCGGATTCCGCGGAGACTTACCGGAGAAATGTGGACTTAGGGGGCTTGAAGGCGGCGCGCGCGAGGTCGGGGTGGTCGGCGAAGATCCCGTCGAGGCCCGCGGCCACAAGCGGCTCCCACTCGGCCCGCCAGTCGCCGTGCGCCGCCGGATCCGCCGAGCTGCGGTTCCGGCGGCGCAGGAACGCGTTCTCCGGCCTCGCCGTCCAGGCGTAGACGGCCAGTCCCGCGTCGCGCGCGCGCTCGAGGAACGGATCCGCCCGCCGCGGCCCCGCGATCAGCGACGCGTGCACGCTGATGCCGTCGGCACGCCCGGCGATCCCCTCGACGCGCGCCAGCTGCTCCCGATACGACGGCGCCTCCCCGCCCGCGAGGAGCAGGTCGACGGCCGTGCCGGAGCGCTCGACGAGATAGACGAACGCGGCGCGGATCCCCTCCTCCCGCACGCGGTCGAGCGCGCTCTGCTCGAAGGACTCCACGACGAGGCCGTGGAGCCGCGCCTCGTCCTGCCAGCCCTCCGCGACGAGGTCGGCGGCCACGAGCGCCGGCAGGTCGATCCCGATCGACCGGAAGTACGGCTCGTGCTTCAGCTCGACGACGATGCCGACCCCCGCCTCCCGCGCGAGGGCGAGCACCTCCCGCAGCGACAGGATCGGCCAGCGGCCGTCGTACGCCGCGCTACCCGGGCGGATCTCCGGGATCCGCTCGCGGCACCTCAGGACCCGCAGCTCGTCCCACGTGAAGTCCTCCGCGAACCAGCCGTCGATCTCCACGCCCGCGAACGCCTTCCGCGTGCGGCGGTCCGCGAACTCGGGGCGGTCCGCGACGTCCGTGGTGCTCGAGATCTCGTTCTCGTGGCGGACGATCGCGACCCCGTCGCGCGTGGCGACGACGTCCGGCTCGATCGCGCCGGCCCCCAGCGCGATCGCGAGCTCATAGGATCCGCGGGTGTGCTCGGGCCGGTACCCGGGCGCGCCGCGGTGGCCGATGATGAGGGTCTCGGGTGCTGCCATCCCCCGAGGGTAGGGCTGCCCCGAAAATTCCGCATGAACACAGCGCGGGCATAGCCGTCGGCCGATATCGTGGACCCACCGCGCACACGCGCGACCCAGAAACCAGGAGTGTGACCACAGCTATGGCCAGCGCCGGATTCAACAACCCGTACTTCACGCAGGACCGCGCCCCCAGCGCGTACCCGACGCCCCTCTCCCCCGACCAGGCCGCACAGCAGCGCCAGGCGGCGCAGGCCCCGCACGCCGGCGAGCAGGCGCACATCGAGGGCATGTACGCCGCGCCGTCGGCGGGCACCCCGCAGACCGGCCGCATGACCTACGAGGACACGATCGTCAAGACGGCGATCCTCTTCGTCGTCATGCTCGCGGTCGCGGCCGTCAGCTGGATCATCACCCTCGGCGGCTCGCTGTCGGCGACGACGGCGACCTCGTTCAACATGGTCCCGATGGTCGTCGGCGCGCTCGGCACGCTCGTCATCAGCCTCGTCATCGCGTTCAAGAAGACCGCCTCGGTCGGGCTCGTGATCGCCTACGCGGTCGTCGAGGGCCTGTTCGTCGGCGGCATCTCGGCGTTCTTCGAGTTCCTCTACCCGGGCATCGTGATCCAGGCGGCGCTCGCCTCGGTCGCCGTGATCGCCACGACGCTCGCGCTGTTCGCGAACGGCAAGATCCGCGCCTCGGCCCGCATGACGAAGATCGTCCTCATCGCGATGATCGGCTACGCGGTCTTCTCGCTCCTCAACGTCGTCCTGATGATGTTCGGCGTCTTCCCCGAGGGCATGGAGTTCGGCCTGCGCTCGGCCGAGATCTTCGGCATCCCGCTCGGGCTGATCCTCGGCGTCGTCGTCGTCCTCATGGGCGCCTACATGCTCGTGCTCGACTTCGACGCGATCCAGCGCGGCGTCCGCAACGGCGCGCCCGCGAAGCTCGCGTGGCAGGCCGCCTACGGCATCCTCGCGACCGTCGTGTTCATCTACATCGAGATCCTCCGCATGATCGCGATCCTGCGCGGCAGCGACTAACTCGCGCCGCACGCAGAAGCGCCCGCCCGGTCCGCCGGGCGGGCGCTTCTGCGTGCGCCCGGGGCCGGGAGCGATTCATCACTCCGACCGCGAGCGGGCATAGGAACCGCATAGGGAGCGGGCGTTACCTAACGGTGAACGAAAGGTGAACGCCATGTCCGACGTCTCGATGCTCCTCATCGACCTCGCCGCAATCGCGGTCCTGACCCTCGCCATCTACTTCCGCCGGCACCGCCGCCGCGACCTCGTCGTCGCGTTCGTCGGGGTCAACATCGGCGTCTTCGCCGTGAGCTGGGTCCTCGGCACGACGGGCGTCGCGGCCGGCCTCGGGCTCGGGCTGTTCGGCGTGCTCTCGATCATCCGGCTCCGCTCGACCGAGATCTCCCAGCGCGAGGTCGCGTACTACTTCGCGGCCCTCGCGATCGGTCTCATCACGGGGCTGACGACGTCGTTCAGCGCGACCGCGACCGCGCTCGTCGCGATCGTCGTGGGCGCCCTGGCCGTCGTCGACCACCCGGCCCTGTTCGCGTCCTACCGCCACCGCACGGTGCAGCTCGACGAGGCCGTGGGCGACGAGGACGCGCTGCGGGCCGCGCTCGAGGACCGGCTCGGCGGGCAGGTCCGCAGCCTCACGGTGCAGCACCTCGACTTCGTCAACGACACGACCCTCGTCGACGTCCGCTACCGCGCCCATCGCCGCACCGGCCCCGCCCGCCGCCGCGCGGCCGCCCGCCAGGCGGTGGCCGCGTGAGCGCCCCCGGCATCGTCGGCCGCCTCGATGCGATCGGCCTCGACGAGCTCGTCGGCCAGGCCGAGCTGCTCACGCGCGTCGACCGCAAGTACGTCCTCACGCGGGCCGAGACGGATCGCGTCCTCGCCGCCGTGGACCCCGCGACGCGGGTGCTGGAGATCGACGGCGCGCGCGGGTCCACCTACGGAACCATGTACTTCGACACCCCCGACCTCCTGAGCTATCACCTCGCGGCGCACGGCCGCCGGCGCCGGTTCAAGCTGCGCTCGCGGCACTACGTCGACACCGACGCCGCCTTCCTCGAGATGAAGACGCGCGGCGCGCGCGGCACGACGGTGAAGGAGCGGATCCCCCACCCCGCCGACGCCGTGGACACGCTGACGCCGGAGGGCCGGGCGTACGCCGCGGAGGCGGTCGCCGGTCTCGGGCTCGGCGCACACGTCGCCGACGAGCTCGCCCCGACTCTCCACACCGCCTATCGGCGCACGACGCTCCTCCTCCCCGAGGGCGCACGGGCGACGATCGACACGGAGCTGGCGTGGGCCGACGCCTGGGGCCACCGCATGCAGCCGGACGACCTCGTGATCGTCGAGACGAAGTCGGCCGCGCAGGCCTCCTCGCTCGACCGCCTGCTGTGGCGCGCGCGGATCCGCCCGGCACGCATCAGCAAGTTCGCCACGGGACTCGCCGCGCTCCGGCCCGACCTCCCCTCCCACAAGTGGAACCGCATCATCCGCACCCATTTCCCCCGCGGCGCGAGCGCCGCCCTCGCCGCCTGACGCAAGGAGACACCATCATGACTCGCCCCACGCCCCCTCGCCGCCTCCGGGCCGCCTCCGGCGTCGGCCTCACCTTCGCGCTCGCCGTCGCGGCGCTCACCGGCTGCTCGGCCCTCGCCTCAGCGGAGGCCGAGACCGGATCCGCAGCCCCCGCGTCGTCCTCCGCGTCCGCATCCGACGCGTCGTCATCGTCCGACTCGACCACGTCGTCGTCCGACGCGTCGACCCCCGCCGGCGTCTCGGAGATCATCGAGGCGAACTCCGACCAGACCGTCGTGAACGACGACGAGTGGTCGGAGGCCGACGCGGTCGACATCGCGCTCGACGGGACGACCGCCACCACCTCCTCGGAGAACGTCGCCGCCGCGGAGGGATCCGTCACGATCACCGCCGCGGGCGTCTACCGCCTCACAGGCGACTTCGACGGCGTCATCGCGATCGACGCGCCGGAGGACGCGCAGGTCGTGCTCATCCTCGACGGCGTCTCGATCGAGACGACCGACCAGGCCGCGATCGGGGTCGTCTCCGCCGACGACGTCGCGATCGTCTTGGCCGACGGATCCGAGAACACCGTGACGTCGACCGGCACCTACGCGGACAGCGCGGACGCGAACGCCGCGATCTGGGCCGACACCGACCTCACGATCAGCGGCACGGGCGCGCTCACCGTGGAGGCCGGCGCGAACGACGGCATCACGAGCAAGGACGACCTCGTCATCCTCTCCGGCTCTCTCGAGGTCACGGCCGCCGACGACGGCCTGCGCGGCACGGACTCGCTCACGGTGCGCGGCGGCGATATCGTCATCGACGCCGGCGGGGACGGTCTCCTGTCCGACCAGGAGGACGACGACTCCCAGGGGTGGGTGCTCGTCGAGGGCGGGACGCTCGACGTCGAGGCCGGATCCGACGGCATCGACGGCTACACCGACGCGATCGTCACGGGCGGCGAGGTCACAATCACCTCCGAGGAGGGCATCGAGGCGGGCACCGTCGCGATCGGCGGGGGCACGATCTCGATCACCACGACGGACGACGGCATCAACGGATCCGCCGGCACCGCCGACGACACGGCCACGAACGACGAGTTCGCGGGCGGCATGGGCGGCGGCGGTATGACCGACACGGGCGAGTACGTGCTCATCGCGGGCGGGGAGATCACGATCGACGCCGAGGGCGACGGGCTCGACTCGAACGGATCCCTCGACATCACGGGCGGCACGACGATCGTCCTCGGGCCGACGAACGGCGGCAACGGCGCGCTCGACACGAACGGATCCCTGACGATCTCGGGCGGGACCCTCCTCGCGCTCGACTCGGGGGGCATGTCGGGCTCGCCCTCCACGGATTCGGCGCAGGCCTGGGTCGCGACGTCGGCGTCGGGATCCGCCGGATCGACGGTCCAGATCCTCGCCGCCGACGGGACGGTCCTGTACGAGGCGGAGGCGGCGAAGGCCTTCGGCGCCCTGGTGTTCTCCAGCGCCGACGTCGTCGCGGGCGAGACATACTCCGTGACGGTAGACGGCACCGAGGTCGCATCTGCCGCGACGGGCCAGGCCCTCGCGGGCGGCATGGGCGGCGGCCCCCGCTAGCTCGACGACGACGATCGACTGCAGCGGCAACTTCTGCCCCGCGGTCGCGAGCACGGGCGAGTCCGCCTCGAGCACGCGTGTCGCCAGTATGTCCGGTCGGTTCGTCGAGGCGTCGTCCGTGACGGGCATGCTCTTGAGAGTCTTGTCGGACGCGAGGTAGTCGTGGAAGACGAGCCGCTCGTCCAGAATCCACAGGTTCGACGCATCGACCCCCACATCGTTCGAGTCCTTGCGCATGGGGAAAAGCAGCTCGTGGACGAGGTCTTCGCGAGCATACTTGCCATCTCCGTCCGACTCGATGAGTTTTGCTAGGATGTCGAGGGTCGTGCGGCGCCGAGCAACGTGCCTTCGGGCGACCTTCTCTCGGAGCGCGACAGCGCTTCATCGAACCATGAAGGAGTAGTCGGAATGTCCACTGCCAAGGTCGCTCTCGTCTCGGGCGCAGGTCAGGGAATCGGTCGCGGAATCGCGCTCCAGCTCGCGAAGGACGGCTTCGACGTCGCCGTCGCAGACCTCACGTTCCAGGAGGAGAAGGCGCGCGGCGTCGTCGCGGAGATCGAGGCGCTGGGCCGCCGTGCGATCTTCGTGGCTGCCGACGTGTCGAAGAAGGAAGACGTCGTCGCCGCTGTGGACGCAGCCGCCACGCAGCTCGGCGGGTTCGACGTCATCGTGAACAACGCGGGCATCGCGCAGGTCAAGCCGATCCTCGACGTGACGGCGGAAGAGCTCGACAAGATCTTCTCCATCAACGTGAACAGCGTGGTCTTCGGCATCCAGGCCGCTGCCGACAAGTTCATCGAGCTCGGTGTGAAGGGCAAGATCATCTCCGCCGCGTCGATCGCGTCGATCAAGGGCTTCCCGATCCTCGGCGCGTACTCGGCGTCGAAGTTCGCCGTGCGCGGCCTCACGCAGGTCGCGGCGCAGGAGCTCGCCCCGAAGGGCATCACCGTCAACGCGTACGCTCCCGGCATCGTCGGCACGGGCATGTGGGACCTCATCGACGAGAAGCTGTCGGAGATCAACGGCAAGCCGCGGGGCCAGAACCTCAAGGAGAACGTCGAGAGCATCGCCCTCGGCCGCATCGAGACGCCCGAAGACGTCGCGAACGTCGTGTCGTTCCTCGCAAGCGAGAAGGCCGACTACGTGACCGGCCAGGTGCTGCTCGTGGACGGCGGAATGCTCTACAACTGATGCATCCGAAGGGGGCGCGGGGAGGACATGTCCTTCCCGCGCCCCCTTTTTTGCGAAGTCTTCGCGAGGACGCCGCGCCCGGCCGGTTCCTCATCAGGCCGCCGGCAGGTGCCGGCGCCAGCTGAGCGCGACGATCCCGACGCTGACCGCCGCCAGGACCGCGCCGGCGAGGAACATCGTCGTGTACGGGATCCACGCGCCGAGCGCGGCGAGGATCGCCGGGATGAAGAACCCGAGATACGTCAGTGAGTAGTACACCGCGGTGAGTCCGGCAAGATCGCGCGGACCGGCGATCCGCTGAATCTCGCGCAGTCCCCCGACGAGCAGCATGCCGTAGGCCGCGCCGAGTGCCGCGGCGGCCACGAACGCCCAAGCGAGCGAGTTGAGGCTCACCGCGACGGCGGCCAGGATCATGGCGGGAACGGTGACCGTCAGCGCGATCCCGATGCCGCGGGCCGACAGCGGGGTGTCGACCTTCGCGGCGAACCGCTGCACCGCGACACCGCATCCGAGCGCGACGACGCACAGCAGACCCGACACACCGATCTGCAGTCCCGGCGCCTGCGACATCATGAGGCCCGGCAGGATCGCGTACGCGCTTGCGGCGGTGCCGAAGACCCACGGCGCCATCGGGACGACGACGAGGAGGAACCGGCGGTGCATCGCGGTGGGGATGCGCAGGTCGGCGAGGAGCGGCCCAGAGGTGTCTCGGCGCGGCCGGCTCTCCGGCGCCGCCCACAGCAGCACGAGCGCGACGAGGGTGAGAGCGATGTGCAGGAGGTAGGGCGACGCGGTGGGGATCGGGCCGAACTGCCCGAGCGCCGCAGCGAATCCGGCGCCCAGCGCGAACCCGGACGTCAGTGCGAGTGCAGCGCGTGAGGCGCCACGGCCGTCGACGGCGCGGGTCGTGAACGGAGGCTCGGAGAGCTCTTTCACCCAGCTCGTGCCGACTGCCATCACGAGCCCCAGCGCGATACCCGACAGCACCCGCCCGGCGAACAGGAGCGGCATCGAGGAAGCCCCGACGGCGAGGAGCGTGCTGCCCGCAATCGCGATGATCGGGGCGGGGACGAACAGCGGTCGGCGGCCGTACCGGTCGGACAGCGGGCCGCCGAGAAGGAGCGCGGGCACGATGCCCAGGACATATGCCCCGAGCAGTACATTCACGCTGAAGGCGCTCATCTGGTCGATCTGGCGGTACATCACGAGCAGCGGTGTGAACTCGTTTCCACCCCACGCGACAGCGAACAGGGCAGCGCTCACGCGCATCCAGGGGACGATCGCGATCCGCTCTCCGGCGGCGGCTCCCTCGGAGGACATCTCACTCATGACAGCAGCTCCCGGTGGGTCTTCTTGATGTGACGGCCGAGTTCCACCTCGAACGCCGCGGTCTCGCCATCGCCGATGAGGCGGACGAGCAATCCGTGATCGTCGAGCACCTGCTCGGCTCGGTCGCCGCGTCGCCAGAGCGACCACGCGAGCATCCGCCTCTGCCGATCGCGCAGCGTCGCGAAGAACTCTGCGAGCAGGGCGTTCCCGCCGGCCGCGACGATCCGGGCGTGGAAGGCCGTGTCTGCCTCGGCGAGCCGCGCGAGGTCGGATGCCTCGTACGCGCGGCGTTGCTCGTCGAGAATGTCGGAGAGCTCGTCGACGACGTCCTGCACCCGTTCGGAGTCACGGACGAGCCGCCGCACGGCATCGGTCTCGATGAGGATGCGCGCCTCGACGACGTCGTCGAGCTCTCCCGGCGTCACATCGCGGATCAGCGCACCGCGCTTGGGGTACAGCCGCATCCACCCCTCGACCTGCAAGCGCAGGAACGCCTCGCGGACGGGGGTGCGGCTCATCCCGAGTTCGTCCGCGATCGTTCCTTCGCTGACCATCGTCCCGCCGGCGAGATCGCCGTCGAGGATCCGCTCCTTGACCTTCGCGTACGCGGCATCCGCGGCGGATGCCTCCGTCTCCTGATGCTCCATGACCCCGTCCCCGTGCTGATGAACAAGATAGATACTAGTTGCATCTCAGCCCGGTGCAAAGTGGCTCTTCGGACGTTCGGTGGGGGTCATGGGGTGAGGCCGCCGGCGGCGAGGAGCATGCGGAGGCGGTAGTTGTGCCGGTTGCGATAGCCGCGGGCGAGGCGCCGGTGCAGCTCGATGATTCCGTTGATCGCCTCGGTGCCGCCGTTGTTCGCGCGCCCGGTCGCGAAATACGCGAGGAACGCTGACCGCCACCGGCGCAGGGTGCGACCGAGGCGGGCGATCTCCGGGATCGCGCAGGTGTGGAATGTCTCGGCGACTCGCTCCGCGATTCGGCGGCCCTCGGCGAGATCGTTCGCGTGGTAGGCGGATCGCAGTTGCTACGCGCACTGCCACGCAACGAACACCTCGTCGTGCGCAGGATCTGCCTCGATCGCCGCGGCCAGCCTGACTCGCTGCTTGTCGGTGAGGTTCTCCGCTCCGGCGCGCAGGATGGTCTGGATCCCGTAGAGCGGCTCTCCCTTGCGTCCGCGGTGGCCGAGCGTGTCGTGTTGCACTCTGCGGCGGACCTCGTCGACCGCGGCGGTGCCGAGTTTCACGACATGGAACGCGTCGAGCACCGCGACAGCGTCTTCCAGCTTGTCGTTGATCGCGGTCTTGTATCCGGCGAAGGGATCCAACGCCGCCACCTCCACGTTTTTCCGGAACGCGTCGCCGCGCTCACCGAGCCAAGTCGCGTAGGCCTTCCCGGACCGGCCGGGTACGAGATCCAGTAGCCGCGCACGCACCCGGCCGTGCTCGTCGCGGGTGAGGTCGACCATCCCCGTCAGTTCCTTCGGACCGCGCTTGCGTGGATCGACGTGATGCCAGACATGCTCGTCGACACCGAGCGTCGTGACGCCATCGAACCGGGATTCGTCCGCGGCGAGGCACACGAGTTCGGGCTCGACGGCGCGCCACACGGTCTTCCACGATGTTCCGAGCTGACGGGCGAGCCCAGCGATGGTCGCGTGCTCGCCTCGTAGCTGTCCGATAGCCCAGGCGATAGTGCGCTTCGTGATCGACCCCCGGTGTGCGACCAGCGACGGGGGCGTGAGGAACGGATTGGTGACAACTGATCGTTAGTGCGGGGAGGCGCTGGCGGGGAGGATGTCATCATGCCCGGTCCCTATCCCAGAGAGTTCCGCGAGGACGTTGTCGCGGTCGCTCGCAGCCGTGAGAGCGGCGTCACCATCAAACAGATCGCTACTGACTTCGGTATCAGCGAAGCGACGTTGCAGAACTGGCTCCGCCAGGCCGACGTCGAGGAAGGCAATCGGCCTGGTCAGACTGCGGCGGATGCTGCGGAAGCGCGGGAGCTGAAGAAACGGATTCGCCTACTCGAGCAGGAGAACGAGGTGCTCCGGAGGGCTGCGGCGTATCTGTCGCAGGCGAATCTGAAACTCGGTGGCTCCCCAAAATGACGTACCCGCTCGTATCTGAGCTCGCCGACGCGGGGATTCCCGTCACAGTGTCGTGCCGGGTCCTCAAGCTCGCCCGCCAGCCCTACTACCGGTAGAGAGGCGACCCTGTCCGGGACGCGGACGTGCTCCGCGCGCACCGGATCAACGCCCTGCACGACGCTCACCACGACGATCCGCCGTTCGGATACCGATACCTCGCCGACGAGGCCCGCCGTGCGGGTTGGCGAATGAGCCGCCGGACCGCATGGAAGTTGTGTTCTCAGGCGGGGATTCTCTCGTCTGCGCAGCGCCGCCGACGAGGGAAGGGCAAGAAGGCTGGCCCGCCGGTGTTCGATGATCACGTGAAGCGCGTGTTCCGCGCTGACGCGCCGAACCGGGTGTGGCTGACCGACATCACCGAGCA
>NZ_WMEE01000115.1:0-279 GCF_009709595.1 Microbacterium sp. ZXX196 | reverse complement strand
AATATTATCCACACCAGCAATAGCATTCTCTAAACGCGTGGTGACCTGAGACTCCATCAGCTCAGCGCTTGCGCCACGATAGTGGGTATAAACCGTGACGATAGGCATCACAAGCTTAGGAAAGAAAAGGATTTCTAGCCTTTGAAAACCGACCACACCGAGAACAATCAGTACCAAGCTCAACACACAAGCTAAAACCGGTTGCCGAATACAAAGTTCAGGTAGCTTCAACCGACTGTCCCACTGTCATTATCACTGATTACCACCGGGCTACCATCT
>NZ_WMEE01000114.1:0-279 GCF_009709595.1 Microbacterium sp. ZXX196 | reverse complement strand
CCTCGTCGGTGGAAGCAAGCATATCTTCATGTTCGATGGAAATGACATAATCGTATCCAGCCGCTCGAAGGGCACTTACTATGTCTTTCCACATTTTTTCGTCCGAGCCGATCTAAATGTCCAAGAGCGGTCTACAATTTGGCTATAATGCTTTGTATCTAAAACACCATTAATCTTGATATTTGCTTAATCTAAAAAAGTGTCCTTCGCATGAAAATGGAAAATCGCATTTTCTCTGCCAAGCTTTTTGATGGCTTCGACCGGGTCAATTCCTTGCCA
>NZ_WMEE01000113.1:0-279 GCF_009709595.1 Microbacterium sp. ZXX196 | reverse complement strand
AAAGAAAAATCGAATAAAGAGGAGAATGCATTTTGATTCTTTATACAATTATGCCACTTGAATCTATTTATCCTATTGATCAACAAGAATATACTCAGCAGCAATATATGGAATATAATGGAGTACCAATGTTAGTAGATAGTGTTGGTGGCAGTTCTTTCGAAATTAGAAGAATTGTTAGTACAGATCCCGAACATTATATGCAATATGAGCCAGGTCAACGAATATTAATCCTACCAACTTAAGGTAAATGTTAACAATACATGGTAAACATATGTT
>NZ_WMEE01000112.1:0-279 GCF_009709595.1 Microbacterium sp. ZXX196 | reverse complement strand
TCAGCGGCCCAATTAAAGAAAGTAAATCAAATTCAAATGTTAAAAGATATGGGGTTTAATATTGCTACTATTAAAGAAATAGTAGCAAGCGATAATATGGAAGTAATAAAATCACAATTTGAAAATCGTAGTGCTCAAATAAAGGATGATATGGATGACCTCCAAAAACAATTACGTCTTCTCGAAGCCTCAATGAAAACGATGAGAGAGGATGTTGTTGAGATGGCCTATCATGTTTCAATAAAAGAAATTCCAGAAAGAGAAGTAGCTAGTGTTAGA
>NZ_WMEE01000111.1:0-279 GCF_009709595.1 Microbacterium sp. ZXX196 | reverse complement strand
TCAGTACCAGCTTGAATAGATCTTACAGATGCATTAGCTAAGTTGAAATGCTTCCTAATCGCATCCATCGTCATATCATCTGTCATAACGACTCCATTAAATTGCATGTCATTTCTTAAAATATTGGTGACCACTTTTTTAGACATTGATGACGGATAGTTCGAATCGATTTTCGGCAATAAAATATGCGCAATCATCACAACATCGGCATTTTGCTTTATTGCATTTCTAAATGGAACCAATTCAAACGCCTTTAAATCATTATATGATTTATAAACA
>NZ_WMEE01000110.1:0-279 GCF_009709595.1 Microbacterium sp. ZXX196 | reverse complement strand
TATGGTAGACAATACAGATGCAGCGTCAAAAGCAAAGCTTTTCGGCATCTTAAGTATTGTTCTTTGCTGGATTCCTATTGCCGGAATTATTTTTGCCACACTGGCATTTTCCCGGGCAAGGATGGGAATGGCATCCAGCAGCGCACAACAGGCGAAAACAGGAAAGACCTGCGCTACGATAGGCCTTGTACTTTCTATTGCCTTGTGGGTAATTAATATTATGGTTATATTAATGTAGGAAAAGGAAATGGAGAAGATCTATGTCAGTTGAAGATTACA
>NZ_WMEE01000109.1:0-280 GCF_009709595.1 Microbacterium sp. ZXX196 | reverse complement strand
TGAGCCAGGATCAAACTCTCCGTGAATGTTTCCGGGCTATCCCGGTCACACACACGGGAGCGGAACAGGAAGCGGAATAGGCTTCCCGTTCACAGCGTCCTCGCTGTGTGTGCCACCCGCACCATCACGGTGCCGGTGGGCTTTTCAAAGGAACCTCATCCTCCGGCGTGATGCCGGTGGACGGGGTATCAACATATCTGGCGTTGACTTTTGGCACGCTGTTGAGTTCTCAAGGAACGGACGCTTCCTTCGGTCCCGTTTCACCGGGCCCTCCGGGCGC
>NZ_WMEE01000108.1:0-280 GCF_009709595.1 Microbacterium sp. ZXX196 | reverse complement strand
TCACGTGTTTGGAAAAACGCAGCGCGGTGTATCTGAGCGACCAAATAAACCCAAAAAATCACTGATTCCAAAGTGGTTAGGGACATTGGTGGCTATTTTAGCTCTGATGTGCATCGCCGTGGTGTTGATGCTTTGGAAACCGTGGAAGCCTGTTTCAACTAAAAATGAAGTGACTTCGCCGCATTATCAGGAAGAAGAAACCAATCATGACTATCGTTTCTACGATCTGTTACCACAGCAACAAGTTACGCCGATTCCTGAGCAAGCAGTACCCGAGACT
>NZ_WMEE01000107.1:0-280 GCF_009709595.1 Microbacterium sp. ZXX196 | reverse complement strand
CATGCTCAATCCTCAAAATGCGCGTTTACATTTATTTGATGATCATGGAACATTGGCAATCATTGATACACGAAGTCAAATTGCTTGGTTAGAGCCGACTCGAACCACCACCCAGACTAATCATAGCTTCCAATATGATTTTGCAATGACCGCTGATTTTGTAAAAGTTTCACGCAAGTCTGAATATCTATTAGAAAATTAGTTATGGAACCTCGTTTGGAATTCTCACGAACTACACACTTTGGCAGATGATATCCAATTTTATCAATTGGATTACTGG
>NZ_WMEE01000106.1:0-280 GCF_009709595.1 Microbacterium sp. ZXX196 | reverse complement strand
GTCGAGCTGATTGATATTTCCCCGAAAGCGCTGCGGCAACGAATGCGCGAGGGAAACATTTACGCGCTGGAAAAGGTGGAGCAGTCTCTGGCGAATTTTTTCCGGACGGGAAATTTGATAGCGCTGCGGGAATTGGCTTTGCGCGAAGTGGCAGACGACGTTGACGAGCGGCTGGAGGCGTGGGAGCGGCGGACGCTCAGGGGGCCGTGGCGACAACAGGAGGTCATTTTTGTTTGCGTCAATTTGCGTTCCGACAGTGAGCGGCTGATTCGCAGAGGCT
>NZ_WMEE01000010.1:0-64622 GCF_009709595.1 Microbacterium sp. ZXX196 | reverse complement strand
AGCTTACGGACGACCTGCTCCGGGGTGTGACGCTTCCTGCTGTTCGTCATGATCTGACCAGTCTCCCTGCCCGCGACCGCGGACAACAGGACGACTCTCAGAACCACCGGACCTACGAAACGGGGTCAGCCCAAGTGGAGTGCGACGCGGGTGTGTGAGCGGTGGAGACGATCCATCGACAGGCGGCGAAGCGGTAAACGGTGCCGAGCACAAGGCCCACGCCGTTGCCCGAGATGTTGTCCGCGAGCTGCGAGGTGAATCCCAACAGGTAGGGGAGACGAAGAGGCAGCCGGCCGCGACGAGGAGGCCGACCACGTTCACGATCGCGAAGAGCAGCCCCTCCCGGAACGCGCCCCGCGAACGCTCGCGGCGGAACGTGAGGTAGCGGTTGCCGAGCCACGCGGCGATGGTCGCGACAGTGACGCTCACGACCATCGACCAGATCGGCGAATCATGCAGAACCGTCGCGCGAACGACGTTGTAGACGCCCAGGTCAATCACGAAAGTGACGCCGCCCACCACGCCGAAACCCGCCAGTTGTCCGAAAAGCCGAGCCAACGGTCCTCGATCAGTTGACGTCGCGCGCGCAGAATCACGCCGCTCGGCGGCATCGTTGTCGAGCCGTCCCGCTACGATGTCCGCGCCGGCACCCGCGCGCGTCGCTTCATCCGTTTCACTCCTGCGCCGCATAACGGTCACCGGAACGGATGTCCACGCGGTTTGGACCGACCAGCTTCCTTGGAGGTTCGAGAAACTTCTCGTTCATCTGTGGACTGCGCAGCGCTCTGCGATGCATGCGGGATGGGCGAGCACGCGATAACGCTCACTATGCGTCACTCATATTTCCTTGGTCTCACAATTAGCTTTATAGCGACGCGATCACTTGCGCACTTCGATCGGCGCGGCGCATGCTGAGAACGATGACTGCCGCGATCCCCGTCCCCCGCCCCGCCACGAAGCACTCCGTCGGCGACGACATCCTCGGGATCCTCTGCGGCACCGTCGTCGTCTCGCTCGGGCTCTTCCTCCTGCGCGCCGGCGGCGACGTCTCCGGCGGCACGGCGGGGCTCGCGCTTCTCCTCAGCTACGCGACGCCCGTTCCGTTCGGCGTATTCTTTTTCGCGATCAACGTGCCGTTCTTCCTGCTCGCCATCCGGAGCAAGGGGTGGGGGTTCGTCCTGCGCAGCGTCCTCGCCATCGCGCTCGTCTCCGCCGCGTCGGCGTTCCACGGATCCGCCGGCGCGCTCGGCGCGCTCGCCCTCGACCCGTTCTACGCGGCGGTTGCGGGATCGACGCTCGCGGGGGTCGGCGTCCTCATCTTCTTCCGCCACGGCGCGAGCATGGGCGGGTTCAACATCCTCGGCCTCGTCCTGCAGGAGCGTTTCCACCTGCGCGCGGGCTACGTGATGATGACGCTCGACACGATTGTCGTGCTCTCGGCGTTCGCCGTCGCGTCGTGGCCGGTCGTCGTCGCCTCAGGCCTCGGCGCCGTGATCATGAACCTCATCATCGCGTTCAACCACCGCCCCGGCCGCTACGTCGCGTCGTCCTGACGGCGCGGGCGGCGACCGCGGTTAGTCCCCCTCGATGGGGCACACCGCCGCGGATCCGACGGCGCTGTGCGCCTGCTCGACCGTCCACGGGAACGTTGTGTCGGGCTGGCCCTCCCCCGGGACCTGCATGGCGATCGCCGCGAGCTCGCGCGCCAGCGCGCCCGCGATCTCGTCACCCGCCGCCGAGTTGTTCAGCACGACGACGACCGTGAGGCCCGTCTCGACGTCGCTGTACGCGGCGGTGCTGTAGCCGACCATGGCCCCCTGCTGCCCCACGAGGGTCCCGAGCATGAGGTTGCCGCCGGCGGCGCGCACCCACTGGTCGCCCTCCGGATCCGTGGGAAGCGAGTCTTGCCAGCGCGGCTCGACGTCGTCGCCGGATCCCACGTTCGCCGCGAGCGCGCTCGCGTAGTCGCGCAGGTCGGTCACGGTGGACACGACCCCCGAGTTCGCGTAGCCGAAGGTCGGCGACAGCTCCGTGACGTCGCGCGGCTCGCCCTCGCAGGCGCTCTTCCGCTGGCTGCTCGAGGTGTAGTAGCCCGTAAGCTCCACGGTGCCCGGGGCGTCGCCCGGGAGCGTCGTCGACGTCAGCCCCGCCGGCTCGGCGACGTAGGTGCGGTACAACTCGCGCAGGCTCGTGTGCGAGGCGTTCTCCAGCGCCATGCCGAGCAGGAAGTAGTCGCTGTCGGAGTCGCGCCAGCTCTCCGCGGACGCCATGCCGCGCCCGAGACCCTCGGCGACGAACTCGCGCGGCTCCCAGTTGCGGTCGAGGTTCGACAGGATCGACGACCAGCGCCCGTTCTGGGAGGGCCGCACCCCCGAGAGCCCGTCGCACAGGTCCTCGAGCGTCACCTCGGCCAGCTGCGGCGTGCTCGGGATGTAGGTCGTCACGGGGTCGTCGACGCTGACGGTGCCACGGTCGTCCAGAGCGAAGAGGACGTCGCAGGTCATCGAGCGGGTGATCTCGCCCGCTCGGAAGGTCATCGTCGCCGACGGGGTCTCGCCCGAGCCGATCTCCGTCTCGCCCACGCCCTCGACCCACTCCCCCGCCCACGGCACCCACACGCCGGCCACGGCGCCCGGCGCGCCCGCGCCCTGCATCGCGCGCTCGGTCGCGGCCTCGAGCTGCGCCGCGACGTCGTCGGGGAGCGGATCCGCGAGGTCCGCGGGATTCGGCGCGTCGTCCCCCGTGCATCCGGCCAGGAGCAGCGCCCCGACGGCGACGATGCCGACCGAGGCGGCAAGACGACGAGACCTGAAGACCATGGAACCCCCTGAAGACGGACTGCCTGACGAGTCTAGGTCGTCAGCCTGCGCGCATCGCGTCGCCCTGCTTCTCCCAGGCGTTGCGCATGAACCGGCGCACGTTCTCGTCGACGCGAATGTCGCTCGGGCGCAGCGGGCGGGAGAGGTAGAGCCCGTCGAGCGACGTCAGCCGCGAGAGCGCGACGTAGGTCTGACCCGGCGCGAACGCGCCCGCGCCCAGGTCGACGACGGCGCGGTCGTAGGTCTTGCCCTGCGACTTGTGGATCGTGACGGCCCACGCGAGGCGCAGGGGAAACTGCGTGAACTCGGCCGCGACGTCGCGCGAGAGCTTCTTCTGGAACGGGTCGTACGCGTAGCGGTACTTCTCCCACACGGCGGGCTCGACGTCGAACTCCTCGCCGTCGACGTCGACGCGCACGCTGTCGCCCAGGATCCGCGTCACCGTGCCGATCGTGCCGTTGACCCAGCGCGGCGGCTCGCCCCCGCTCCCGATGTCGTTGCGGAGGAACATGACCTGCGCGCCGATCTTGAGCTTGAGGTTCTCGTCGGCGGGGTACGCGTCGCCGCGGCCGAAGTCGCCGTTGACCTCCGCGACCGCGGTCTGCTCGCGGCCCGGCAGGTCGGCGAGATGCTGCGCGTTGATCTGGTTGACGCGGTCGTTGCGCGTCGCGAGCGTGATGACCGGGTCGTCGCCGTCGCGCGGCGGCGTGCGCGCGCCGGCCGCGTTGAGCGCCTCGGCGATCTCCGCGGTGACGCGCCCGTACCGGACCGCGTTCAGCATCGTCTTGAAGGCGTCGTCGTCCTGCCGGTGGATCTGCGTCAGCTCGCGGATGTGCAGCTCGGCGCCGTGGCGCCCCATCTCGATGAGGCCGTCGCCGGCCTGCTCGCCGGCCCACACCTTCGCGTCGAAGAACCAGAACGACCGGTAGTGGTCGTCGATGTAGCGCGCCTCGTCTCCCCGGGGCGGGACGGGCGCGAGCTGGTACGGATCCCCGAACATCACGACCTGGACGCCGCCGAAGGGTTCGCGCCGGCGCGCGCGGGCCTGGCGCAGCGAGCGGTCGATGCCGTCCATGAGGTCGGCGTTGACCATCGACACCTCGTCGATCACGAGCGTGTCGATGGCGTTGAGGATCTTGCGCGTCGCGTCGGACTGATCGAGCTCGCTGTCGGCGATGAGGCCGATCGGCAGCTTGAAGAGCGAGTGGATCGTCTGGCCCTCGACGTTCAGCGCCGCCACGCCCGTTGGCGCGCACACGGCGATCTGCTTTTGGGTGTTCCAGGTGAGGTGGCGCAGGAGCGTGGACTTGCCGGTGCCCGCCCGGCCCGTCACAAACACGTGCTCGCGCGTGTCCTCGATGAGCCGGAACAGGGCCTCCTGCTCGGCGGAGAGAACGGGCTGGGCCATCCCCCCATCGTACGAGGGCACGGTCGTGCAACGACCGGGCCGGCCGACGGGGAGAACACAGCGCCCGTTCCTAGACTGTGTCCATGCCAGCCGGATCCGACGAGCGTCGCCGCGCGCGGCGCCCGCCGAGCCCGGCTCTGCGCGCGATCGCGGGCGTCGTAGCGCTCGCGATGCTGGCCGGCGCGATCGCGGTGGGCTTCCTCTCGCTCTACCGCGAGTTCTGGGGGCCCAGCGCCTTCGCCGAGCGCTACGTGCGCGCGATCGCCGACGCCGACGCGCAGGCCGCCCTCGCGATCGCCGGCGTAGCCCCGGAGTTCTCCGCCCTCGAGGACATCGGCCGCGGGTACGCCTCCGACGCCCTCCTGCGCTCGGATGCGCTCGCGAGCACGATCACGGACGTCCGCGCCGTGGCCGAGGCGCCGCTTCAGACCGACGAGGGCGAGGTCACCGTCGTGACCGTGGCGTACACGATCGACGGCGTCCGCGACGAGATGGTCTTCCGCGTCGAGCGCGCGGGCATGAGCGGCCTCGTCCCCGCCTGGCGCTTCGAGACGAGCCCGCTGTCGGTCCTCGACGTCACGGTGCGCGGGTCCTGGCAGTTCGCGGTCAACGGCTTCGAGATCGACAAGCGCCAGATCGCGCCGGAGGGCGTGGAGGCGGATCCGCTCGCGCCCGTGACCATGCTCACCTTCTCCCCCGGGAACTACGCCATCTCCGTCGACACGGCGGCGACCGAGGCGGATCCGCGCACGGTGCGCTCGGCGTCGCTCCTGGACCGCGTCGCGATCGACATTCAGACCACCCCGACCGACGAGCTCACGCAGGTCGTCGAGGACAGCGTTACCGACTTCCTCGAGTCGACCTGCACGACGCAGGCCGTCCTGCAACCGCAGGACTGCCCCTTCAGCTACGACGCCTCGTGGGGCATCGCGCAGCCCGACATCTCCTGGACGATCCTCGACTACCCCCGCACGGCGCTCGTGCCCGACGGCAACGACTGGCGGGTCTCGCCGACGTCGGGCCGCGCGCACGTCACCCTCACGGTGCAGGACTACTTCACGGGCGCGCTCGTCCCCGTCGACGAGGACGTCTACTTCACGATGGTCGCCGAGGTCGACGTCGGCGACGACGGCAGCGTGCACATCACGATCGACCGCGCGACCTGACGGGTCAGAGGCCCCGGGCCTCGTCGCGCTCGGCGATCCGCGCGAGGCGCGCGTTGTACTCCGCCAGCTCCGCGTCACCCGTGCGGTCGGCGTGGCGGTCGCGGCGCTTCTGTTGCCGCTCGTCGCTGCGGCTCCACTGGATCGCCACCGTGATCGCCGTGATGACCGTCGGGATCTCCCCGATCGACCACGCGATCCCGCCGCCGGTGTACTGGTCGTCCATGGGCGTCGGGCCCCAGGCGCGCCCCATGGATCCGTACCACTCGGCGACCATGAGGCCCGACTGGCTCATGATCGCGATGCCGAAGAACGCGTGCATGGCCATGACAACGATGAGGAGGACGAGGCGCCCCGCGTACGGCAGGCGCCACGGCACGGGGTCGATGCCCACGAGGGTCATCGCGAACAGGTACCCCGTGATGAGGAAGTGCGCCACCATCCACTCGTGGCCGAGGTGGTCGTAGAGGCTCCATCGGAACAGGCCCGAGAAATAGAACGCCCAGAGGGATCCGATGAACAACCCCGCGGCGACGAACGGGTTCGTGAGGACCTTCGCGACGGGGTTGTGGACGAGCCAGAGGATCCACTCCCGGCCCCCGCGCGTGCCGTCCTCGCGCTTGACGATCGCGCGGCTCGCGAGGGTCACCGGCGCCGCGGCGACGAGCATCAGCGGGATGTCCATGCTGAGCAGCATGTGCAGCAGCATGTGCATGCTGAAGAGGTAGTGCCCGTAGGCGTTCAGGGGGCCGTTCGTCACCCACAACAGCTGGGCCATGCCGAGCATCCAGAACACCGTGCGGAAGGCGGGCCACGTGTCGCCGCGACGCTTCAGGCGCCACACGCCGAGGGCGTAGAACGCGATGCCGAAGATCCCCACGAGGAGCCACAGCGGGTCGATCTCCCACTGCGTGAACCACTCTGCGGCGGTGAGCTCCGGCGGCAGCGGCGCGTCGGTGAGGATCTCGGCGGGCGTCTGCAGCGCGGGTGGGATCTCGCTCACGGGAGGGGCCGATCGAGCGAGCGCGGTTGCGGCGCCCGACGCGACGCCCATGAACACGAGCTCGAGGGCGATCACCGCCCAGAACGTCGCGTTCTTCTCGGCGCTACGGGCGATGAGGCGGCGGCGGTACCACGCGCCGAGCGCTCCCATCGCGACGAGCGCGGCGATCTTCAC
Organism: Microbacterium sp. ZXX196; assembly: GCF_009709595.1. NCBI lineage: Bacteria > Bacillati > Actinomycetota > Actinomycetes > Micrococcales > Microbacteriaceae > Microbacterium > Microbacterium sp. ZXX196. The sequence goes on along the minus strand of NZ_WMEE01000010.1, from coordinate 58,055 downwards.
CGCGAGGACGAGCCCATACGCCGTCGTGACGAGCTGGGAAAGGTCGGCGATCGAGGCGAGCGAGCGGAGGTAACCCGAGATCGCCACGACGATGAACGCCACGAGCGCGACGGAGGAGTACCGCGCGAGCACGGCGCGCATCCGCTCGGGCGAGAGCGCCGGGCGGATCGCGACGAGCGCGACGAGCCCGCCCAGCCAGACGGCGGCGCCGATGACGTGCAGGGTCAGGGCGGTCACGACGAGGTTATGGTCGGCGAGGTCGCCCGAGTGCCCCTGCGTGGCCATCGGCACGAGGCTCGCGACGGCCAGCGCGGCCGTGACGAGCGTCGTCGTCCACCCGCGCACGGCGAACGCGAGGACGGTCACGATCCCGCCCGCGACGGTCTGGATCAACCAGGCCTGGCCGATCTCGGTGGTCGTGAGGTACGTCCCGAGCTGCGCGCCGAACTCCGAGCCGAGCGAGAGCTGCGGGTTGAACCCGCTCATGTAGTTCAGGAACGTCGTGGCGCCCGACGCGATCGTAAACGCGGCCGCGCCGATCGAGGAGGTATCGAGCGCGACGCCGAACGCGCGCTCGTCGGGCTTCAGCGCGAACAGGGCGACGACGAGAGATCCGACCATCACGGATCCGGCGATGTTCACCGTCATCTTCGCGACCGGCAGGCTCCACCGCACGACGGCGCCCGGGTCCTGCAGCGCGAGCGGCGCGGCACCGCCCGTCGCGATGAGGGAAGCGACGAGCGCGGCCCCGGCGGCGACGAGGAGGAGGACGGGCCCGGCGGCCCGCAGGGCGCGGGGAGTCACGCGACCGATCCTAGCTCGCGTCGCCTGGGCGTCTCTCCGAGAACGCGACGCGGGCGCCGCCCCGAAGGGTGGCGCCCGCGTCGCGAGACGTCGTCGTCTTACTTGACGGCGGCCTTGAGCTTCGAGCCCGCGGTCACCTTGACGCGCTTGCCGGCCGGGATGGCGATCTCGGCACCGGTCTGCGGGTTGCGACCCGTGCGCGCGGCCGTGTCGACCTGCTCGAACGCGATCCAGCCGGGGATCGAGACCTTCGAGCCCTTGGCGACGGCCTCGGAGACGGTCGTGAAGAGCGAGTCGAGGACACCGGAGACGGTGGCCTGGCTCTGGCCGGTCGCGCTCGCGATGCTCGCGACGAGCTCGGTCTTGGTGATGTTCTTGTCGGCCATTGTCTTCCTCCATCGGCGCGGACGCGCCGTGACGAATCGTTGGACCGAGAGCGTGAACCCCCGGCTCGGTCGTGCGACCGAGCACAAAACTAACGCGGCTCGCCCGATTTCCGCGTATTTCCGCGGGTTTCGGGCGATTCGACACGGCGTGTCGCCCGTCCACGGTGCTCCTGTGGCGCGTGTGACCGCCAGAGACCCCTGCACACGCGACAGGGCGGGACCCCCGGTGTGGGGATCCCGCCCTGAGCGAGAGTCGTGCTTACCAGCTCGACTTGGTGATGCCGGGCAGCTCGCCGCGGTGCGCCATGTCACGGAAGCGGACACGCGAGATGCCGTACTTCGTGAGGACACCGCGGGGGCGGCCGTCGATGACGTCGCGCGAGCGGACGCGGACGGGCGACGCGTTACGGGGCAGCTTCTGCAGGCCCACGCGCGCGGCCTCGCGCTCCTCGTCGGACGCGTTCGGGTTGACGAGCGTCTTCTTCAGCTCGAGGCGCTTCTCGGCGTAGCGCGCCACGATCTCCTTGCGCTGCTCGTTGCGCGCGATCTTGCTCTTCTTCGCCATGATTAACGCTCCTCGCGGAAGTCGACGTGCTTGCGAACCACCGGGTCGTACTTCTTCAGCACGAGGCGGTCGGGGTTGTTGCGCCGGTTCTTCTTGGTCACGTAGGTGTACCCCGTGCCCGCGGTCGAACGCAGCTTGATGATCGGACGTACGTCCTGAGCCTTCTTCGCCATCAGAGCTTCACACCCTTCGCGAGCAGGTCCTTCACGACCGACTCGATGCCGCGGGCGTCAATGACCTTGATGCCCTTAGCGGAAACCGTCAGCGTGACCTTGCGGCCCAGCGACGGAACGTAGTACGTCTTCTTCTGCACGTTCGGGTCGAACCGACGCTTGGTGCGACGGTGCGAGTGCGAGACGTTGTGACCGAAGCCGGGGGTGGCTCCCGTCACCTGGCACACAGCAGCCATGGTTCACTCTCCTTCAATACCGTGATCCGAGAACGGATCACCCAAGATCTCTTGCCTGCGCAAGCCGCGCCCCGCCCGTTTCCGGGCTGTGTTCGGGAAGCGACTGCACGAACTGCGCGCAGGAGTGCGCACAGCCAAACAACGATCCTAGCACACCGGGCGTGTCACGGCCGCAGGAGCACCTTGCCCTCGCGGCCGGGCTCGGCGCTGGCGGCCGCCGCGGCGCGCGCGTCCTCGAGCGAGAAAACGCCGTGGACGGGGAGCGGCACCTCGCCGGATCCGACCCGCTCGAAGAGCTCCGCGAACAGACGCACGCGCGTCTCCGGATCCATCGTCGCGCTCACGCGGCTCCCCCAGAAGCCCTTGAGCGTCGCCTGCTTGAAGATGAGGTCGCCCGAGGACACGTCGAGGCGGCCGTCGCCCATAGCGCCGAACGACACGAGCGTGCCGCCCTCGCCGAGCAGCGCGAGCAGGTCCCCCGCCGCGCGGCCGCCCACCGAGTCCACGGCGGCGCGGGGCGCGGATCCGTCGAGGATCCGCTCGGCGCGCTCGCGCCAGTCGGGCTGCGCCGTCGAGACGACGTCCTCAATGCCCGCGGCGCGGAGCTCGTCGACGCCCGCGTCGCGGCGCACGAGCCCGAGGACACGAACCCCGCGGGAGGCGGCGAACTGCGCCACGAGCCGGCCGACCGCCCCGTTGGCCGTGTTCTGGGCGATCCACTCCCCGGGACGGACGTCGAGGAAGTCGAGGAGGCTCAGGGCGCTAAAGGGCATCGCGATGAGCTGGGCGGCGGTCTCGTCGCCGATCGCGTCCGGCACCGGCACGAGTCCGGCTGCGTCGGCCAGGGCGTACTCGGCCCAGACGCCGAACGTGCCGCCGGTCGCGACGCGCTGGCCGACGCGCAGCCCCGTCACGCCGTCTCCGAGGGCGTCGACTACCCCGAGGGCCTCCGTTCCGGCGCGCGCGGGCAGCTCGGGCCGGTACCCGTACGTCCCTCGGATCGTCCAGAGGTCGTGGTTGTGAATCGGCGACAGCACGACGCGGATCCGCGCCTGTCCCGGGCCGGGCTCGGGGAGCGGGACCTCGCGGGTCTGGAGGACGTCGACGGCCTCGCCGAAGGTCTCGTGCAGGAGTGCGCGCATGGGTGGTGCCTTTCTCTCGCGGTGGTCGGGGGTCCCCGGCCGCCGCGGTGACAACGCCCCGGACGGGGCGGGTGTTCCCAGCCTCAGGGAGCTCCCCGCAGATTCCTCACCAGGGGCCGACCTCGCACCAGCTCGGGTCGAACCCGGGCAGCACGTCGACCTCCTCGCCCGACGCGGCGTCATAGATCCACGTCTCGACGGTCTCGGGGAGCGGCTGCGGCGCGTCGTCGTACGGGTTCTCGGCGACGTCCGGCGCGACCTGCACGGCCGCGTACTGCGCGCTCGGCGACGAGCAGACGCCCAGGAGCGCGTCGCCCTGCGCCACGGTCGCGACGTCGGTCGCGGCGCCGTCGGCGCCGACCTGGACGACGTGCACGTCCGTGGGGAGGCCGTCGACGAGCTCGGCGTAGGCGCGGAGCGTCCCGCCGTCGGCGGTCGGGATGATCTGGCTGAGGAGACTCTCGCCCGAAAGCCCCAGGTCGACGTCGTCGAGGCCCGTCTGCTCGCCGGAGGCGAGGTCGAGCTCGACAAGCCGCCCGTCGGCGAGGCCGACGAGAGCCGTGTACGTCGAGCGCGCGACGCCCTCGATGAGGAGCGCGATGCCGAAGGTCGTCGGATCCGCGTCGGTCGTGCGGTCCACGAGCGTGAGGTCGCCGTCGAAGTCGTTGAACAACAGCGAGGAGGTCTCGGGCACGAACCGCCAGGTATCGATGCTCGGCTCCTCGCCCCCGACTTCCACGGGCTCGAGGCCCGCGTCGGAGGTCTCGGCCGCGTCCCGCAGGGATCCCGTGAACAGCACGCTGACGCGGCCCGACTCCGCGCTGACGTCGCCGTCGGTGAAGGTGAAGCCCACGAGCTGGTCCTGCTCGGACAGCTGCAACGCCTGCACGTACCCGTCGCCGGGGAGCTCGAGCGGGACGGGATCCGCGCCCGGATCCGCCCGGTCGAGGACGAACACGCGCGTCTCACCCTCCTCCACGACGCTCGCGACGAGGTAGCGGCTCGTCGCGCGGAAGTCGTCGATCTGCTCGGCGCGGAACACGGCGACGGGATCCGCATCCGATCCGACGGCGCGGGACGCGATGACGTCGTCGCCGCCGGGGTCGCGCTTGAGCGTGAGGACCTCCGCGCGCGGCGTCTCGAATGTGGTCGTCAGGTCGGCGGCCGGGCCGCCGCCGGCGCCCGTGACGCCGGACACCGTGATCGTGTAGCGCGTGGCGGCGTCGAGCGCCGCGGGGAAGCGCACGCCGACCGTGCGGCCCACCGCGTCAACCGTGAACTCGGCCGCGGGCTCGACGCTCACCTGCGCGGGGTCGATCGCGGACAGCGACTGGTTCGCGGTGAAGATGACGCGGCTCCCGGACTGCCCGATCGCGGCCGAGGGGTCGGCCTGGACGCTCGTCACGCGCGGCCCCTGCGACAGCCCGACCGCCGCGCCCGCGCCGCCGATCACGGCCAGCGCGGCGATGACGACCACGAACGCGGCCGCGAACCGCCCCCGGCCGCGCCGACGGCGCAGGGCCCGGCGCGAGTCAGTACTCATACGGATCCTCGGGCTCGTCCACGCGCGCCACGGAGGCCGCCTCGATCACGAGGCCGCCCGCGTCGTCGACCGCGACGTCGCCGACGAGCTCGATCCACTCCCCGGTCGCGAGGTCGGCCGGGAGCCCGCCGCCGTCGGCGACGGGAAGCACGGCCGACTGCGCGTCGATCACGCAGTGGGTGATGACGAGCCGGCTCAGCTGCACGGATCCGTCGTCCGCGGGGGTGACGAAGCCCGTCAGCCGGACGGTCTCGCCCGCGTACCGCTCGGGGCTCGTCGCCGTGGCGAACACGGCCGACCAGTCGCCGACGCCGAAGTCTGCCGTGTCGACGACGCCGAGCTGCACCTCGTCGGCGCCCGCGAACAGCACGGGCGCCCCGGTGTCGCGCTCCATCGCGAGCTCGGCGGACAGGGTCGCGGGCGGGAGCACGAGCGCCGCGACCGCGACGCCCGAGGCGAGCACGCCGCCGACCGTCGCGGCGATCACCGCGGCCGGGGCGCCGTCGGCGCCGTCGTGCGCGTGGTCGTGGCCGTGGTCGTCGCGCTCGGCGCCGAGCGGCAGCGCGAAGGACAGCGCCGCGCCCGCGAGGAGGAGGACGGACATGCCCACGGCGAACCAGGCCTGCGAGGGGTTGATGTACAGCTGCAGGCGGCCCGTGATCGTCAGCCCCAGGGTCACGACGGCGAGGACGGCCGCGAGTCCGACGCCGAGCCAGCGGTTCGCGAGGTCAGAGAACAAGGTTCATCACCGTCCCGAGCGCGAAGGCGAACAGCAGCACGACGGCCACGATCCCCGCGATGACCCGGCCCGTGAACGTCGTGCGCAGCAGCGCGATCATCTTCACGTCGACGATGGGCCCGACGATGAGGAACGCGACGAGCGATCCGGTCGTGAACGTCGAGGCGAACGACAGCGCGAAGAAGCTGTCGACGTTCGAGCAGATCGCGACCGTCATGGCCAGGAGGATCATCGCGACGATCGACAGCACGGGGTTCGAGCCAATCGCCACGAGCGCGCTGCGCGGGATGAGCACCTGGACGGCGCCGGCGATGGCGGATCCGATCACGAGCGCCGGCATGACCGCCCGCAGCTCCACGAGGAACTGCGCGAGCGTGCGGCGGGCGCGCGACCCGGCCGCGTCGGCGGAGACCTCGCACGCGAGCTGGAAGCGGTCCGTCAGCATGGCCTGCGGCTCCGGGTGGCGGCTGTACAGCCACGCGACGAGGAGCGCGACCGCGTAGCCGCCCGCGAGGCGCGCGACGAGGATCCCGCTGTCGAACCCGAACGCCTGGTGCGTGGTGATGATGACGATGGGGTTGACGATGGGGGCCGCGACGAGGAACCCCAGGGTGTCCGCGGGGGTGAGCCCGCGCATCATGAGCCCGCGCGCGAACGGGACGTTGCCGCACTCGCAGACGGGGATGAGCATGCCGACCCCCGCGAGCACCATGCGCCTGGGCCACGCACACCGCGGCAGGAGGCGGTGGATCACGTCCGCGGGCACCCAGACCTGGATGACGATCGACAGGATCACGCCCAGCGCGACGAATGGCAGCGCCTCGATCAGCACGCTCAGCGCGAGCGTGAGCCCGTCCTGCGCGCGCGTGGGGAGCGGATCCGCGAAGATCCCCGGCAGGAATGCGTCGACCGCGAACAGCGCCGCGATCGCCGCGGCGCCCATGCCGACGAGCGCCAGCGCGCGGCCGCGCGCGCCGCGGTCCGCGCCCTGCGGGGCGTCCTGCCGACGGGGAGGGGCGGGCGCCTGTGCCATGAGCCGGTCAGCCGCTCTTCGCGGCACACTCCGCGCAGACGCCGAAGATGTCGACGACGTGTTCGGCGTCGGTGAAGCCGTGGGTCGATGCCGTCTCGCGAGCCCAGCGCTCGACCGCCGTCGCCTCGATCTCGACCGTGCGGCCGCACCGGCGGCAGATGAGGTGGTGGTGGTGCCCGCTCGTCGCGCAGGCCCGGTAGAGGCTCTCGCCTTCGGGGCTCTGCAGGCTGTCGGCCTCGCCCGACTTCGCCAGGCCCGCGAGCGCGCGGTACACGGTCGCCAGGCCGATGCCGGTGTCGTCGCGGATCAGGGCGTGCAGGTCCTGCGCGCTGACGAAGCCGTCGCTCTCGGAGAGCGCCTCGCGGACGCGCTCTCGCTGCCACGTGTTGCGCTGAGCCATGCCCCGAGCCTACTTCGCCGCGCCCGCGGGCACGGTGTGCGCGCCCCGGTCCTCGTGCCGGATCCGCAGGGCGCGCTCGCGGCGCAGGGCCATGAGGCGGCACGCGAGGTAGATCGCGAACGAGATCGTCGTGATGTACGGGCTCACGGGCAGCGTCCCCGCGATCGCCAGAAGGATCCCGCCGACCGCCGAGACGAGGCCGAAGCCGGCGGACAGCAGCGGCACGACGAGGGGGCTGTTGCTCACGCGCATAGCCGCCGCGGCGGGCGTCACGAGCAGCGCCATCACGAGGAGCGCGCCGATGATGTGAACGGCGGCCGCGACGATCGCGCCGAGCAGGATCATGAAGACGATGCTGAGCCCGCGGGTCGGCACGCCGCGCGCCTCCGCGGCCTGCGGGTCGAGGGACTCGAAGCGCAGCGGGTTCCACACGACGATGAGGCCGACGAGCACAACGGCGCTGATGAGTACGAGCCACCCGAGGTCGGGGTTCGACACCGACACGATCTGGCCCGTGAGCAGGCCGAAGCGGTTGGCCGAGCGCCCGCTGTAGAGCGAGAGGAAGAGGATCCCGAGCCCCAGGCCGAACGGCATGAGCACGCCGACGATCGAGTTGCGATCGCGCGCGCGGGCCCCGAGGACGCCGATGAGGAGCGCCGCGACGAGTGCGCCGCCGAGCGATCCGACGACGACGGATCCGCCGAACAGCAGCGCCGCGGCCGCGCCCGCGAAGGAGAGCTCGCTGATGCCGTGCACCGCGAACGCCATGTCGCGCTGCATGACGAACACGCCGATGAGCCCGCCGACGATACCGAGGGCGGCGCCCGCGATGAGCGAGTTGGTCATGAGCGCGAGGAGCGCGCCGTAGTCCTCGAACGAGAACACGTCGGACCAGCTCATCAGAACACCCCCGCCTCGTCCTCGTCGTGATCGTGTTCGTGATGCGGGTGATGGGGCTCGGCGTCGGGGATCCCCGCCACGAGCAGGCGGCCCGCGGCGCGGATCACCTCGACCGGCGCGCCGTACAGCTCCGTGAGCACCTCGCTGCGGAGCACCTCGTCGGGGCTCCCGAGCCGGAAGCGTCCGCCCGCGATGTAGAGGATCCGGTCGACGACGCCGAGGATCGGGTTGACGTCGTGCGTGACGAACAGCACGCCGGCCCCGCGCTCGCGGCGCTCGCGGTCGATGATCTGGGTCACCGCGCGCTGGTTGGCGAGGTCGAGGCTCGACAGCGGCTCGTCGCAGAGCAGCAGCTGCGGGTTGTCCACAAGCGCCTGGCCGACCCGGAGCCGCTGCTGCTCGCCGCCGGAGAGGGCCCCGACGGCGTCGTCCGCGAAGCGGTCCGCGCCGACGGCCCGGAGGAGCTCGGCCACCCGCGCGGCGTCGCCGCGGCGCGGCACGGGGAGGCCGAAGCGCGTCCCGCTCATGCCGAGCGCGACGAGGTCCTTCGCGCGCATGTTCGTGCCGAGCGGGAAGGGGCGCTGCTGCGGGATGTAGCCGACCCCGCGGTTGCCGCGGCGAACCGGGGCGCCCGCCACGCGGATCCGCCCCGCGCTCAGCTGCTGCAGGCCGAGGATGGAGCGCAGGAGCGTCGTCTTGCCGGATCCGCTCGGCCCGAGCACCGCGACGAACTCGCCGGGCTGCACCTCGAGGTCGAGGCCCTGCCACAGGTCGCGCCCCCGCAGCCGCAGCCCGGCGCCGGAGATCTGTAGCACGGGATCGGTCATCCCCTCAGTCTACCTCCGGACTGATAATCGTTCTCGCCCGCCGGGCGCGGCGCTCAGCCCGCGAGCGCGTCGTCGAGCGCGTCGACGTTGTCCGTCATCCACTCGACGTAGGTCGAGCCCTCGGGCAGCGTCTCGGCGAACTCGACGACGGGCACGCCCGCGTCGTCGGCGGCCGCGATGAGCTGGTCCGTCTCGGATCCGCCGGTCTGCGCGTTGACGACGAGCACATCCACGTCGCCGTCCTCAATCGCCGTCAGCGCCGCGAGCAACGTGGCGGGCGCGACGTCCTGCCCCTCCTCGACGGCCTCCGCGAACCCCTCGGTCGTGACGTCCTCGAGGCCGGCCTCGGCCGCGAGGTAGCCGCCGAGGGGCTCGGTGAAGAACACCGTGGAGCCCGCGTGGGCGGCCTGCACCTTCGCGACGCGCCCCTCGAGCACCTCGAGGTCGGCCCGCACGGCATCGGCGTTCGCGGTGATCGCCTCGGCATCCTCGGGCAGGTCGGCCGCGAGGTGCTCCTCGAGCTCGGCGACGACGTGCTCGATCGTGTGCGGGTCGTACCAGACGTGCTCGTTGAAGCCCTCGATGTGCTCGTGGTCGTGATCGTCCTCGGAGTGCTCCTCCTCGGCGTGGTCGTGCTCGTCCTCCGCGTCCGACGGGTAGGCGTCGCTCAGCTCGGCGACCGTGAGCACCTCGGCGTCGGAGCCGGACGCCTCGAGAAGGTCCTCCATGAACGCGTCGTAGCCGCCGCCGTTCATGATCACGAGGTCGGCGCCGTCGAGCGCGAGCTGGTCGCGCGCGGTCGCCTCGTACTCGTGCGGATCCTGACTCCCGGAGTCGATGATCGCCTCGACGCTCGCCGCGTCGCCCGCCACCGCTTCCGCGAGCGACGCGTAGGCGCTCGTCGACGCGACCACCGTGAAGGCGTCGTCCTCGACCGGCGCTCCGGCCGAGCCGGACGCGCACGAGGCGAGCAGGAGGGCGGGCACCGCGATCAGGGGCGCGGCGAGGAGGGCACGACGGGTCTGCATGGCGCCATCGTACGCCGAATGAGAATCGTTATCAATCTCGCGGGACGTCGCCGAGGATCGCCCGCAGGTCTTCGGGGCCGAGCGCCGCGACCGCCTGCGCGTCGGCGGATCCGAGCACGTCCTCGAACAGACGGCGCTTGCGGTCCTGGAGCTCGAGCACCTTCTGCTCGATCGTGCCGGCCGAGATGAGGCGATAGACGACCACGGGGCGCTCCTGGCCGATCCGGTGCGCGCGGTCCACGGCCTGCGCCTCGGCGGCCGGGTTCCACCAGGGATCCAGGAGCACGCAATAGTCGGCCTCGGTAAGGGTGAGGCCGACGCCGCCCGCCTTGAGGGAGATGAAGAACGCCGGCAGGTCGCCCGCGTGAAACCGCTCGATCATGCGCTCGCGCTGCCCCTGCGACGCGGATCCGTCGAGGTAGGCGTAGCCGATGCCGCGATCGTCGGCGACCTGGGCCGCGCGGCCGAGGAACTCCGTGAACTGGCTGAACACGAGTACCCGGTGGCCGTCGGCGACCACCTCGTCGAGGAGCGCGCCGAGGGCGTCGAGCTTCGCCGAGGGCCCCTCGACCCCCGCGAAGGCCGGGTCGAGGGCGTGCCGCCGCAGTGTCGTGAGCGACGCGAGGATCTGGATCCGGTTCTTCTCGACGTCCTCCAGGAGCCCGAGCAGCTTCTGCTGCTCGCGGCGGAACCGCTTCTCGTAGGCCCGGCGGTGTTCCGGCGCGAGCGGGACCTCGAGCACCTGCTCGGTCTTGGCGGGGAGCTCAGGCGCGACGGCCTCCTTCGTGCGCCGCAGGAGGAAGGGGCGCAACCGCGCGCGCAGCTCGGCGAGGCGGCGCGTGTCGCCCTCCCGGGAAATCGCGTGGTGGAAGTGCGACCGGAAGTGCGCGCGGGTGCCGAAGAGGCCCGGCGCGACGAGGGCCGAGATCGCGAAGAGCTCCATGACGTCGTTTTCGAGCGGCGTTCCCGTGACAGCGAAGGTCGTGGGCGCCCCGAGCAGGCGCGCGGCCGCGTGGCCGCGCGAGGCGAGGTTCTTCACCTGCTGCGCCTCGTCCAGGACGACGACGCGAAACCCCGCGGCCTGCAGCTCCTCCTGGTCGAGGCGGAGGATCGCGTAGCTCGTGACGACGAGCGTCGCGCCCTCCGTGGCCTCCGCGACCGGCGTGCCGCGCTTGCGGGTCGTCTCCGTGAGGGCGGCCGGCGCGAGCGCGGGAGCGAACCGTGCGGCCTCCGCCACCCAGTGGCCCACCACGCTCGTCGGGGTGACGACGAGGAAGCGGGCGCCCGGCTCGTCGATGCGCGCGTGCTCCAGCGCCGCAAGCACCTGCACGGTCTTGCCGAGGCCCATGTCGTCCGCGAGGATCCCGCCCAGCCGGTGACGCCGGAGGAGATCGAGCCACGCGACGCCATCCCGCTGGTAGTCGCGCAGGACCCCGCGGAACGACGCCGGCGGATCGCGGCGCACGAACGCCCTCTCGCGGAGGCGTCGGAGGGCGTCGAACCACGCGCTCTGCTGCCGCGCGACAATGCCGATCTCGGCGAGCTCGTCCCAGAGGTCGACCCGGTAGCGCCCAATGCGCACGCGGTCGGAGGTCGGGTCGTCGAGCGCGCGCGCCTCGGCGAGGATGTCGCGCAGGCGCGCGAAGTTCTCGCCGAGGAGCGGAAACGTCGTCCCGCTGAGCAGCGTGAAGTACGTGCGCCCGTGGGCGAGGGCCCGGATGAGGTCGCCCGAGGCGACCGGCTCCCCCTGGATCGTCACGACGATGTTCAGCTCGAACCAGTCCCGACCCGACGCGTGGCCGCCGATCGTGACGACCGGATCCTCGGTGGCGAAGGTGTAGGTCGGCACCTCGCCGTGCAGCTCGACGCGCACGTCGTCGAGCCGACGGAGCGCCGGCATCACCTCGGCGAGGAACTCGACCGTCTCGTCGGGGCCGAGGTCGCGCGCGGGCGGGAGCGGGTCGGCGCGCTGGCGGGCGACCAGCCGCGCGAAGTCGCCGGCCGCGCGGTCGACGTCCGCGAGGATCTCGCGCTCGAGGGCGCGGTCGACCACCCCGCCCGGGCGCTCCCATTCCCAATAGACGCGGGCGTGCGGATCCGCGTGCCGGACGGCGACGACGAGCGTCGGGCGCGGCGGCGCGGGGATCTCGTAGGATCCGTCGCTCGAGACCGTCGGCGCGATCTGCCGCAGGCGCGGCAGGAAGTCGCGGGCGAAGTCGTCGAGGCGGTCGGCGGGAATCGAGAGGTGACCCGCCCGGCCCAGCGCGTCGAACTCCGCGCTCGCCGGCTCGGCGAAGCGCGCGAGGGACGCGACCTGCCCGCCCGGCCCCCGCCGCGCGACGGCGACGGAGGGCGCGCCCACGACGAGGGGCCGCCCCGCGGGGGATCCCGGCCCGGCGACGGCCTCTACCCACAGCCGGTCGCGGACCATGCGCAGGTCGATCTGCGGGGCCGCCTCCGCCTCTTCGAGCACCACGGCCGGCTGCCCCGCCCCGTCCGCGACAAACTCGACGCCCGCCGCGTGCGCACCCCTCAGCGCGCGCCAGAGCCCCGCGCCCGGCAGCGCGTCGAGCCGGATCCAGTCGGGCGCGCCCCACCCCGCGCCGTACCGGGAGCGGTGGCCGCGCGAGCGCAGGCGCTCTCCTACGGCCGCGAAGTTCTCGCGCGAGGCGTGCATCGCCTCGAGGTCAGCGAGCGCCGCGCGGCGGGGGTCGGCCGAGCGCTCCTCCGCGACGTCGCGCCACGACAGCCCCGTGCGGATCCACGCCCCGCGGGCCCCGCGCACGGCCGGTCGGATCGCGACGCCCGCGCCCTGCGGATCGGCGGGGCCCGCGGCGCGCACCGCGAAGAGCAGGGCGATCTCGCCCCGCTCGCCCTCGGGGTCGGGCGGGTCCTCGAGGACGCCGCGCAGGGCGCGCTCCCAGGGCTCGAGCGCGGCCTCCGCCGAGGCGTGTCCGCCGTCCCCACCCCCGCCGACGCGGAACGGATCCTCCCGCTCGGCGAGGACGATCAGCGCCGCGGCCGCGTGCGCGCACCGCCCGGCCCCGTCGTGCGGGCACCAGAAGGCGATCGCGAACTCGCCGCCGTCGTCCTCCGCCTCGACGGCGACCGCGAGGGATCCGACCGACACCAGGGCCGTCGACACCCGCCGCCCGAGCTCGCAGCGCGTCACGCGGATCGGCAGCTCGGCCGCCAGCATCCGCCCCGCGGCTACGTCGTCCGGCGCGAAGAGCTCGGAGACGGTGGCGGCGGTGAGAACGAGCACGGGCTCACCCTATGCGGGGCCACCGACACCCCGGGCGTGAGGCGGGTCAGTCGAGCAGCAGCGCCGGCTCCTCCAGGACCGCGGCGATGTCGGCGAGGAAGCGGCTGATCTTGTCGCCGTCGACGATGCGGTGGTCGAAGGATCCGGACACCGTCGTCACCCACGCGGGGCGCACCTCGCCGTCGACGACCCACGGCTTCTGGCGGATGGATCCCATCGCGACGATCGCGGCTTCGCCCGGGTTCAGGATCGGCGTGCCCGCGTCCATCCCGAACACCCCGATGTTCGTGATCGTGATCGTGCCGCCCGCCTGATCCTCGGGGGACGTCTTGCCGTCGCGCGCCGTCTGCGTGAGCGCCTGCAGCGCGACCGCGAGCTCCCGGATCGACAGGTCGTGCGCGTCCTTGATGTTCGGCACGAGGAGGCCGCGCGGCGTCGCGGCGGCGATGCCCAGGTTGACGTAGTTGCGCACCTGGATCTCGGCGCCCGCCTCCGTCTCGATCCACGCCGAGTTGATCTCGGGGGTGCGCTGCACGGCCCAGAGCAGCGCCTTCGCGAAGACGAGCAGCGGCGAGATGCGTACGTCCGCGAACTGCGGCTGCTTCTTCAGCCGCGCCACAAACTCCATCGTGCGGGTGGCGTCGACGTCGGTCCAGACCGACACGTGCGGCGCCGTGTATGCCGAGCCCACCATGGCGTTGGCCGTCGCCTTGCGCACGCCCTTGACGGGCACCGCCTCGTAGCGCGGATCCGCGGGCTTCGCGGGGGCGGGGATCCGCCGCTCGCGCTCCGCGGGCCACTCGGGCGTCGAGAGGTTGCGGAACACCGACGCCTGATCGGCGTGCCGCACGACGTCGTCGCGCGTGACCTCGCCCGACGGCCCCGTGCCCTGGACCTCGTTCAGCGCGACGCCCAGGTCGCGCGCGAGGCCGCGCACCGGCGGCTTGGCGATCACGCCGACCGCCTGGCGCACGGTCTTCTCGTGCGTGCGCGGCCGGCGACGGGTCTTCGCCTCCGCGCCGCTGCCGTACCCCACGAGGACCGCGGAGTCGGACGCGTCCGCGGGCGCCTCGGGCGTCGCTCCGCCCTCGGAGGATGCGGCCGGGGCCTGCGCGGTCGCCGCCTGCTCGACTGTGAGGATCGGCGCTCCGACGTCGACCGTGTCGCCCTCGGCGACGAGGAGCCGGCCCACGACGCCCGCGAACGGCGACGGCAACTCGACGACGCTCTTGGCCGTCTCGATGTCGGCGATCGCATCGTTCACGGCGATCTCGTCGCCCGGCTTGACCCGCCACTCGACGAGCTCGGCCTCGGTCAGTCCCTCGCCGACGTCGGGAAGGTGAAACGTCTCCATGCGGATCCTCCGGGTCTCAGTACGACATCGCGCGGTCGACGGCCTCGAGCACGCGGTCCGCGTCGGGCAGGTAGGTGCCCTCGAGTTTGGCAGGCGGGAACGGCACATCGAACCCCGCAACCCGCATCACGGGGGCCTCGAGCGAATAGAACGCGCGCTCGGCGACCGTCGCGGCGATCTCGCCGCCGATGCTCGCGTGGCCTGGCGCCTCCTGCGCCCAGACCATGCGGCCCGTCGAGCGCACCGACTCGACGAGCGGGTCGTAGTCGATCGGCGACAGCGAGCGGACGTCGACGACCTCGCAGCTCGTGCCCTCCCCCTCGGCGATCGCCGCGGCCTGCAGGAGGACCGACACCATGGCGCCGTGACCCGCGAGCGTTACGTCCGTGCCCGGGCGCACGACGCGGGTGGCATGCAGCTGCGCCGCGCGGCGATCCGTGTCGACCTCGCCCTTCTGCCAGTACCGGCTCTTCGGCTCCAGGAAGATCACGGGGTCGTTCGAGGCGATCGCGTCCTGAATCATCCAGTACGCGTCGTTCGGCGTCGAGGGGCTCACGACGCGCAGGCCCGCCGTGTGGGCGAAGTACGCCTCCGGGCTCTCCTGGTGGTGCTCCACCGCGCCGATGTGCCCGCCGTAGGGAATCCGGATGACGACCGGCATCGACAGCGCGCCCTCGTGCCGGTTCGTGAGCTTCGCGAGCTGCGTGGTGATCTGGTCGAAGGCCGGGAACACGAACCCGTCGAACTGGATCTCGATGACGGGTCGGAACCCCGTCATGGCGAGCCCGATGGCCGTGCCCACGATGCCGGCCTCCGCGAGCGGGGTGTCGAGCACCCGGCGCTCGCCGAAGTCGCGCTGGAGGTGCTCCGTGACGCGGAAGACCCCGCCGAGCTTGCCGATGTCCTCGCCCATGAGGAGCACGCGGTCGTTCTCCTCCATCGCGCGGCGCAGGCCCGCGTTCATCGCCTTCGCGAACGGCATCGTCTCGCGGCTCATGCCTCGCCCCCCTCGAACGCCGCCTCATAGTCGGCGAGCCAGGCCGCCTGCTGCTCCATGAGGGGGTGCGGATCCGTATACACGTGCGCGAACATGCTGTCGCGCCGGGGGGCGTCCATCTGCGCCACCCGCGTCCTCGCGTCCGCGGCGAGCGCCTCGCCCTCCGCGTCCACGTCGGCGAAGAAATCGGATCCCGCGCCGCGGGCTGTGAGGAACGCGCGCATGCGGGCGATGGGGTCGCGGCGAGCCCACGATTCCTCCTCCTCGCGGGTGCGGTACTTCGTCGGGTCGTCGCTCGTCGTGTGCGCGCCCATTCGGTACGTCACGGCCTCGATCGCCCGCGGTCCGCCGCCAGCGCGCGCCTCGTCGAGGAACATGCGCGAGACGGCATACGACGCGAGGACGTCGTTCCCGTCGAGGCGGGCGCTCGGGATCCCGTACCCGGCCGCGCGGTCGGACAGCGGCGCGCGCGCCTGCGTCGAGACCGGCACCGAAATGGCCCACTGGTTGTTCTGCAGGAAGAAGAGCTGGGGCGCCTGGTAGGACGCGGCGAACACCATCGCCTCGTGCACGTCGCCCTCGCTCGCGGCGCCGTCGCCGTAGTAGACGACGACCGCCTCGTCCGTGTCGGGATTCCCCGTGCCCGTGCGGCCGTCGAAGGCGAGCCCCATGGCGTACCCCGCGGCGTGCAGCGTCTGCGTGCCGAGCACGAGCGTGTACAGGCGCGTGTTGCCGTTGGCGGGATCCGTCGGATCCCACCCGCCGTGCGTCACGCCCCGCATGAGGCCGAGGATGTCGACGGGGTCGACCCCGCGGATCCGCGTCACCGCGTGCTCGCGGTACGACGGGAAGACCGTGTCCTGCGGGCGGGTCGCGCGCGCGGATCCGACCTGCGCGGCCTCCTGGCCAAGGGACGGCGGCCACAGGGCGAGCTGGCCCTGGCGCTGCAGGAGGGTCGCCTGGCGGTCGAACGCCCGGATCACCGCCATGTCGCGGTAGAGCTGCTCGAGCGCGTGGTCGTCGAGCGCATCGACGGCCGCGCGGTACGGCTCGGCGTCGGGGGTTGGCGCGAACGAGCCATCGGGGTCGAGGAAGCGCACGACGGGGGAGTCTGCCGAAGTCACCTCTCCACGCTAGGCCCGCCCGCGCCGCCGGGGGCCAAGGCACGACCGACAATGGATATCCGGATCCGCTGGAGGATCCGCACGAACCCACCCGAGGCATGCCGCGCGGGGCATCGCGCCGCGGATACGCTCGCGGAATGAGCGCAACCGAGTCTTACCGCGCCGCGCGCGACCAGCTCCTCGCCCTGTCGGGCGATCACGCCCGGGCGGCGGCCGAGTTCTCCTGGCCCGATGTCGGGCCCACCTTCAACTGGGCGGTCGACTGGTTCGACCAGATCGCCGACGACCGCCCCGCGCTCGTCATCGTCGAGGAGGACGGATCCGAGCTCACCCGCACCTACGCGGAGCTCTCGCGCGAGTCCGACGTCGTCGCGGACTGGCTGGCCGAGCGCGGCGTCGCCGCCGGCGACCCCGTCATGCTCATGCTCGGCAACCAGGTCGAGATGTGGGTCGCGATGCTCGCGATCATGAAGCTCGGCGCCGTCATCCTCCCCACGACGACGGCGATCGGCGCGGAGGACCTCGCCGACCGCGTCACGCGCGGCGGCGTGCGGTGCGTCATCGCGAACGCCCGCGATACGGGGCTGTTCGCGGGGATCCCCGGCTCCTGGATCCGGATCAGCGTGGGCACCGCCGACGGCTGGACCGACCTCGCCGGCGCCGCGGGGCGCGCGTGGGCGCCGCGCCCGCACCCGGGGACGGCGGCGTCCGCCCCGCTCCTGCGGTACTTCACGTCGGGCACGACGTCCCGCCCGAAGCTCGTCGAGCACTCGCAGGTGTCGTACCCCGTCGGGCACCTGTCGACCACCTACTGGATCGGGGTGCGACCGGGCGACGTGCACCTCAACATCTCCTCCCCCGGCTGGGGCAAGCACGCCTGGAGCAGCTTCTTCGCGCCGTGGATCGCGGAGGCGACGATCTTCGTCTACAACTACCAGCGCTTCGACGCCGCGAAGCTCCTTCAGGAGCTGCGCGCGCGGGACGTCGCGACGTTCTGCGGCCCGCCGACCGTGTGGCGCATGCTCATCCACGCCGACCTCGGCGAGCGACCCGCGGGGCTCCGCGAGCTCGTCTCGGCCGGAGAGCCGCTGAACCCCGAGGTGATCCAGCGCGTCGAGCGCGCGTGGGGCCTGACGATCCGCGACGGGTTCGGGCAGACCGAGACGACCGCGCAGATCGGCAACACCCCGGGCTCCGACCTCAAGCCCGGCTCCATGGGCCGCCCGCTCCCGGGGTACCCCGTCGCCCTCCTCGACACGGTCACGGGCGAGCGGATCGAGGGCCCCGGCGAGGGCGAGCTCTGCCTCGACCTGTCCCGCCCCGTCCTGCCGCTCATGACCGGCTACTGGGGCGATGCGGAGCGCACGGCCGAGGCGACGCGCGGAGGCTACTACCGCACGGGCGACGTCGCCGCCCGCGACGCCGACGGGTTCATCACCTACGTCGGCCGCACCGACGACGTGTTCAAGGCGAGCGACTACAAGATCAGCCCGTTCGAGCTCGAGTCGGCGCTCATCGCGCACCCCGCCGTGTCCGAGGCGGCCGTCGTGCCGGCGCCGGATCCGCTGCGCCTCGCCGTGCCCAAGGCGTACGTCGCGCTCGCCCCTGGCCACGAGCCCACGGCCGAGACGGCGCGCAACATCCTCGCGCACGCTCGCGCCCACCTCGCGCCCTACCTGCGCGTGCGCCGCGTCGAGTTCTTCGAGCTGCCGAAGACGATCTCGGGCAAGATCCGCCGCGTCGAGCTGCGCGCCCGCGAGGAGGATCCGCACCTCGACCGCTCGGGCGAGTTCCGCGACGACCAGTTCCCGGGCCTCCGCTCGCGCCCGTAGCCCGTTAAGTCCACAGTTCTCCGGTAAGTCTCGCCCGGATCCGGGGGAGACTTACCGGAGAATTGTGGACTTGGCGACGGCGATCAGAGGGTCGATCGATGTGGCCTCGCCGACCGAGATGCGCACGCCGTCCGGGAACGGGCGGACCATGAGGCCCGCGTCCTCGAACGCGGTCGCCACGGCCGGATCCGTCGTCGGGAGCCACACGAAGTTCGACTGGCTGTCCGGCACGTCCCACCCCGCGTCGCGGAGGCCGGCCACGAGCCGGTCGCGGCGCTCGACGAGCTCCGCGACCCGGACGCGCACCTCCGCGTCCCGCGCGAGGCTCGCCAGCGCCGCGTGCTCCGCCTGCGCCGTGACCGAAAGCGGGATGAGCGTCGCGCGCGCGGCATCGAGGACGCGGGCGTCGCCGATCGCGTATCCGATGCGCAGGGCCGCCAGCCCGTACGCCTTGGAGAAGGTGCGCAGGACCACGACGTTCGGGTGCGAGGCGAACACGCGCTGGCCGAGCCCGTCGACGGCCTCCGGATCCGTCACAAACTCGGCGTAGGCCTCGTCGAGGATCACGAGGACGTCGGCGGGCACGGCGGCGACGAACTCCTCGAACTCGGCCCGCGTGATGATCGGGCCCGTCGGGTTGTTCGGCGTGCAGAGCATGATGCAGCGCGTGCGGTCGGTGACGGCTGCGGCCATCGCCGAGAGGTCGTGGCGGCCGTCCGGCCGGTTCGGGATCTGCACGCTCGTCGCGCCCGCCACGAGCGTGAGGCTCGGGTATGCCTCGAAGGAGCGCCAGGCGTACACCACCTCGTCGCCCGGGCCCGCCGCGGCCTGGAGGAACGCGGCGATGAGCGAGACGCTTCCCGCGCCCACGAGCACGTCGTCGGCGGTGACGCCGTAGCGGACGGCGAGCGCCGCGCGGAGCTGACCGGCCGTCGCATCCGGGTACCGGTTGAGGGCAACCTCGTCGCGCACGGCCTCAACGACGCCGGGCAGCGGCGCGAAGGGGTTCTCGTTGCTCGAGAGCTTGAATCCGTCGGCGCTCGCGGGGCGCCCCTGCCGGTAGGGCGGCAGCGCGGCGATCTCGGGGCGGACGCGGGGCAGGACGGGCTCGGTGCTCACGCGTCGATCCTACGCACGGCGCGCGTTCGGCAAACGCCGGGCCCGCGCGCGGGCTTCGCCTGTCACACTGGCCGCATGGGGTTCATCATCCGCTCGATCGTCAACGGGTTCGCCATCTGGGTGCTCTCGCTGATCCCGTTCCTTCAGATCTCGGTCACGCCGTTCGCGCCGGGGCGCGACCTGCAGCTGATCCTGACGCTCGTCGCGCTCGGGGCGCTGTTCGGCCTGGTCAATTCGATCATCGGCACGATCATCAAGATCGTCGCCTTCCCGCTGTTCGTCCTCACCCTCGGGCTCGTGTCGCTCCTCCTCAACGGCGTGCTCCTCATGATCACGGCGTGGGTGACCGGCTTCTGGGACTGGGGCCTCGCCGTCGGCGCGTTCTGGCCGGGCGTGCTCGCGGGGATCCTCCTCAGCGTCATCAACTGGGCGTTTGGCATCATCCTGCGGCCCCAGCAGAAGCGCCGCCGGTAGCGCCGCCCCGCTCGGCCGGCCCGGCCAGGCGCCGGCCCGGCGGGTCCTCCGGGGCGACGAAGATGAACCGCTCGACGCGGTCCGCCTCCCCCAGCGACGCGTAGTAGGCGGCCGTGTCGCCCGCGCGCGGATCCCCCGAGTGCTCGAAGGCCCACGCCGTTGACGCGTACGCGCTCACGCGGTGCGCGGGGAGCGACCACTCGAGGAGGCCGAGGTCCTCCTCGGCGAAGGGCCGCCGCACGAGCGCGCTGCCGTCGCCGCCGAGCGCGGCCGGGGATCCGCCGTCCGCGAGCGCCGCGACGGGGTCGTCCTCGTGCGCGATCGTCAGCGAGACCGCGTCGCCGACGGGGACGTGGAGCGGGGATCCGACCGTCGTGACGCGCTGGACGTCGAACGCGCTGTCGGTCGCGAGGCGCTGAGCGATCATCGCCCCCTGCGAGAACCCGACCGTGTCGACGACGGATCCCGGCTTCGCGCCCGCCTCCTCGAGCGCCGCGACGACGAAGTCGTACCCCTCCCCGCCCGGCTCGCCCAGGTACAGGCCGAGGTTGTTGCCCCAGGAGAACGGATCCGTGTCGTCCCACGGCATCTCGCTCGAGCCCGCGATGTAGACGGCGTACCGGTCCGGCGCGTCCGGCATCGCGTATCGCTCGACGAGGACCCGCTCGTTCATGTCGAAGCGAAAAAGCCCCTCAGAGTTCGGGATGCGCGCGACGGCCTCGGCGAGTCCGGCCGGCGCGCGCCCCGGACCCCGGCGAAACGACATAGGCACGAGGCCGCGCGGGCCGCCGCCCTCCCGGCGCCGGCGGTCGGCCCGCGCCGACTCGCCGAGGGATCCGCGCCCCATGCCGAGCGCGACGCGCCCCGCCGCGAGCACGGCGAGGAGCGTCGTGGCGGCGCGGACGCCGGCGGGGCCCGCGTCCGACATGTGCTCGACGAGCGCGTCGCCGGCGAGCGCGCGCCACGCGGCCCAGAGGTGGTCGGCCTGCGCGGCCGCCACAGGGTTCGCGGCCTCGAGCGCGGACAGCTCGCGGCTCGCGGCCGCGGCACCGGATCCGCCCATCGCGACCGCAGTACGCAGCTCGACGATCTCGTATGCGTCGGCGGCCTGCGCGAGCCCCGTCGCGAGCACCTCGGCCTCCGCGGCCCACGCGTGCGCGGTGTCGGGGCGGGCGAGGCCCGGACCGCCCGCGATCGCGGCCTGCGCCCCGGCGCGGGCGGCGGAACCGGCGGCCTCGCGCGCCGTCTCGGCCAGCGCGCGCACGCGGTGCGCGAGAAAGCGCAGCTCCGCCGGGTCGACGGCGACGACGGCGCCGTCGGTCACCTCGAGGCTCACGCGAGCACCGCCCGGTTCCCCGCCGCGAGCAGCTCCACGGCCGCGACCCTGAACTCCGCCGACGCCGCCGACGCCGCGGCCGCCAGCTCCTCGGCGCGCTCGCGGAAGGCCGTACCGGCGCGCGAGCGCCACCCCGCGTCGTCCGCGACCGAGGACAGCGCGCGGCCCACGACCGCCATCTCATCGGCCGCCGCCGCGAGCTCGTCCCGCGCCCGCCACAGCGCCTCGGCCCTCTCGAGTCCCGTCATCATGCCCCCAGCCTCGTCGGCGGCCGCCCGCCCCGGCCCGCGGGGAGGACGGATCCTCACACAACCCGTGCCGCGTGGGGGATGTGAACGAGCCGGGCCGCAGGATGTCCGCCCCGGCGCATAGGCTGGGAACTCCACTGCCCGCCTCGAACCGGAGGTGCCTTTTCCCATGACCGCCCTTCCCCCGCAGCCGCTCAGCCCCCTCGACGGCCGCTACCGCGCCGCGATGGGCACGCTGCCCGACTACCTGTCGGAGGCCGGCCTGAACCGCGCCCGCGTCGAGGTCGAGGTCGAGTGGCTGCTCCACCTCGCCGACAACCGCGTGTTCGGCACGGATCCGGTTCCCGTCGAGACGCAGGACAAGCTGCGCCTCGCGTACCTCGACTTCGGGCAGGAGGAGATCGACTGGCTCGCCGAGAAGGAGGCCGTCACGCGCCACGACGTCAAGGCCGTCGAATACCTCGTGCGCGACCGCCTCGAGCGCCTCGGCCTCGGCCACCTCGCCGAGCTGACGCACTTCGCCTGCACGAGCGAGGACATCAACTCCACGGCCTACGCCCTCACCGTCAAGCGCGCGGTGCAGGACGGCTGGCTGCCGACGTTCCGCGAGGTCATCGAGAAGCTCCGCGCCGTCTCGCTGGAGCTCGCCGACGCGCCGATGCTCGCCCGCACGCACGGCCAGCCCGCGACGCCGACGACGATGGGCAAGGAGCTCGGCGTCTTCGTGTGGCGACTCGAGCGCGTGCTCGCCCGCATCGAGGCGACCGAGTTCATGGCGAAGTTCTCGGGCGCGACGGGCACCTGGTCCGCGCACCTCGCCGCGGATCCGCTGGTCGCCTGGCCGCAGCTCACGCGCGAGTTCGTCGAGGGCCCGCTCGGCCTCACCTTCAACCCGCTGACGACCCAGATCGAGTCGCACGACTGGCAGGTCGAGCTCTACGACCACGTGCGCCACGCGGGCGCCATCCTGCACAACCTCGCGCAGGACATCTGGACGTACATCTCGCTCGGCTACTTCACGCAGATCCCCGTCGCGGGCGCGACCGGATCCTCGACCATGCCGCACAAGATCAACCCCATCAAGTTCGAGAACGCCGAGGCGAACCTCGAGATCGCGGGCGGGCTCCTCCAGACGCTCGGCCAGACGCTCGTCACCTCGCGCCTGCAGCGCGACCTCACCGACTCGACGACGCAGCGCAACATCGGCGTCGCGTTCGGGCACTCGCGCCTCGCGCTGACGAACCTGCTGGGCGGCCTCGACCAGATCTCGCTCGCGCGCGACGTGCTGCTGGCGGACCTCGACGGCAACTGGGAGGTGCTCGCGGAGGCAATCCAGACGGTGATCCGCGCCGAGGTCGTCGCCGGGCGCTCCGAGATCAATGACCCCTACGCGCTGCTCAAGGACCTCACGCGGGGGCACCGCCTGGGCGCGGACGACCTCGCGGAGTTCGTGCGCGGGCTGGACATCGTCGACGCCGCCAAGGAGCGCCTCATCGCGCTGACGCCGGCGACCTACACGGGCCTGGCGGAGAGCGTCGTGAAGTCGAAGATCGCCGGCTGACGCGCCCCCGAAACACGCGGGTGGCAGGATCGGGCCATGCTCAATCCTGCCACCCGTTCCCGTCTCCTCGACGTCATCGAGGAGGACATTGTCCCCCTCACGCGCGCGGGCGTCGCGCGCGGCAACAAGCTCTTCGGCGCCGCGATCCTGCGCCGGGACGACCTGTCAGTCGTCGTCGCGGAGACGAACAACGAGATCGAGAACCCGCTGTGGCACGGGGAGATCCACGCGATCAAGCGCTTCCACGAGCTGCCCGCGGCGGGGCGCCCGGATCCGTCCGAGTGCCTGTTCCTCGCGACGCACGAGCCGTGCTCGCTGTGCCTGTCCGGGATCGCGTGGGCGGGCTTTCCGGAATTCGCCTACCTGTTTAGCCACCAGGACTCGGCCGACGCCTTCGCGATCCCCCACGACATCCGGATCCTCAAGGCCGTCTACGCCGTGCCGGACCCGGATCGCGCCGAGCCCGCGCCCGGGCGGGACCTCTACAACCGCGACAACGCGTTCTTCACGAGCCACCCCATCGCGGGGCCGGCGGACCTGACGGACCGGATCGCGCGGATCGCGGGCACGTACGACGGGCTCTCGGCCACGTACCAGGCGTCCAAGGGCAGCGCGGGGATCCCCCACGCTTGAGGCCTAATCGTCGTCGAGGTCGCCCGCGTCGAGGAGGGGCAGGTCGGCGCGGCCGACGAGCTGGGACGAGACCGCGTACTCCACGAGGCGCGCGCGGCGGTTCATCGCGAGTTTGCCCGCGGACCCGCGCAACCCCTGCACCCCCATGCGGTCGAGCTTGTCGCAGACGTTGTCGAGCTTCCGGTTGAACTTGCTCATCGACCAGCCCAGCCGCTTCGCGGCGGTCGCGGACGACGGGAGGTCGCTCACGGACACGCCCTCGCGGCGCAGCATCGGCTCGGCCAGCGCCACGATGAGCTGCTTCTGCGACGGCGTGAGGCGGACCGGCATCACCGTCGTCTCGCCCGAGATCGACTCCCGCACCTGGCTGGAGACGGCGTACTGCGCCGCGGGGGCGTTCAGTGCCACCTCGTACGTCGTCGGCCCCGCCGTGAACACGACGACGCTGTGCTCGAACACGACCGGCAGGCGCGCGCCGGGCGAGAGCCACGACTGCACGGCCCCGCCCGCGCTCGAGACGGTCGCGGACAGGCGCGACCCGATGTTCGAGAGCCACCACAACCCCTCGGCGTAAGCCAGCTCGAGGAAAGTGCGGTGCAGATAGGGGTTGTCGTCGACCTCGAGGTCGCCCTCGCGTCCGATCGTGAAGGACTGCCCCGGCTGTACGACGTGGATCTCGCCCGAGAAGTCGACGCGGAGCGGCGGTGCATCGCTGCGGGTCTCCCGCCCCGGCACGGCCGTGTCGGCATCGACCTCGTGCGAGACACCCATGTTCTGCTGACCGTTCGTCATTCGTCCCCCGTTCACCTGCCATTGTGCCAAAGGCTGGCGTCAGAACAGGGACCCGTCCTCGTCCGACCCCTCCGTCGGCTGAGGCTCCGGCGCGCCGGCGGGGCGCCAGTCGACCGCCGTGCCGATAACGGGCGCCACGCGGCCGCCGCGCGGAAGCACCGCCTCGAGCGACGTGTCCGCGAGCGCGACGATCGGATCCATCGCGAGCGGCACGGCGACCATCTGGTCGACGATCGTCTTCTCGATCGCGACGCGCGTGTCGCGCGCGGCGTACGGATCCGTCGTGTGCGCGAGCTCGTCGATGAGCGCGTCGCGCGCATCGCTCGTGGCGCCCGTCGCGTTGAGCGCGCCGCCCGTGCCCCACACGGCGTCGATCTCGGCCGGGGTGGCGGGGATCGCCAGCCGCGTGATCTGCACGTCCCACTCCCCGCCGACCTCGACGACGCTGGCCGGGTCGGGGTTGCCGCAGTCGGCGGCGGCCCAGCCCGCCTCGGCGACCTGCGCGCGGAGCGCCTCGAACGCCGCCGTCGCGAACGCGGAGGTGCTGTCGTAGAGCACGCACACGGCGGAGTTCTCGGGGATCCCCGCGGCGATCCGCTCCTCCGCGGGGTCGCCGGTGCGGCGGAACGCGTCCGCGAAGCCCGCGTCCTCCTGCGCGATGTCGTAGCCCTCGTCGCCCGGGGCGAATAGCACGGCGGAGGCGGCGGGGTACGCGTCCTCCCACGCGCCGGCGGCGGCGGAGGTGACGTCCGTTCGATCGAACGCGCGGAGGAACACCGCGCGAACGGCGGGGTCGCTGAGCTTGCTGACCCCGTCGACCCGGGCGAGCAGTGTCCAGAGTTCGCCGCGGTCCGTGATGCTCACGCCGTGGTCGGTGCGCTCGAGGGTCCGGATCGCGTCGAAGTTCTCGCCCGTGGGGCGGACGGTCATGACGTCGTAGGCGTCGCCGAGGTCTGCCGGATCCTCGGCCGCGTCGCGCTGCAGGACGAGCGTCTCGTAGGCGGGCGTGCGCGTCCCGGTGTAGCGCGGGTTGGCGACGAGGGTGACCTTCTGGCCCTCTTCGTCCGGTCCGCCCTGTATGCCGTCGATGGCATACGGCCCGCTGGAGAGCGTGAGCTCGTCCGCCGCGACGAGCCCGCCCTTGCCCGTGACCGCAAAGCCCTCGTTCCAGAGCTGGGCGATCTGCTCGAGCGCGGCGGCGTCGCGCCCGGTGATCGCCTCGATGACGGCGGTCTTCGCGGCCATCGGGTCGTCGATGCCAAGGGCGCGCTGGCCCACGACGTGGGCCGGGACCGCGACGTCGATGGCCGTTTGCCAGTCGATCACCGGCTCGGTGTAGGTCACCTCGATGCGCCGCGCGAACTCGTCGTATGCCGGGACCTCCTCGGACAGCGCGAGCCCCGTGTCGGCCGCGGCGAACTCGACGTCGGTCGCGGCGCGGAGCCCCCCGGATCCCGCCGCCCATGCGAGCATCAGGTCGGCGGCGTCGAGCGCGATGCCGTCCGACCACACGGGCTCCGCGAGGTCATAAGAGACGACCAGGCCGCCGGCCGACTCCTCTTCGATCGTGACCTGGCCGAAGTCCTCGTTCGCGACGAGGGCGCCCGATTCGACGGTCGCGAATCGCGCCCGCGTCAGCGCGGCCACGTCGAGATCGCCGGCCGTCCGCTCGGCCGCGACGGCCGGGTTCAGGGTTGTGAGCGGGCCCTCCCAGGCGACGGCGGCGACGGATCCCGCCACGACGGTTCCGGGGGCGGCCACCCCGCCGCAGGCCGCCAGCGCACACGCCGCGGCGATGGCCGCGGCACCTGACATCGCTCGACGCACGGCCCTCACACCGCCAGCCTAGGCGCACGCGCGCCCCGCTCCGATGGGCAGTTCTGCCCGCGGGTCGTTCCGCCGCCTATGCGATGTACGGCACCGCGATGATCAGCGCGATCAACGCGAAAAGGGCCACGAGGACGAGGACGGCGAATCCGATGTTGCGCG
The DNA here is from genome assembly GCF_009709595.1 of Microbacterium sp. ZXX196. NCBI lineage: Bacteria > Bacillati > Actinomycetota > Actinomycetes > Micrococcales > Microbacteriaceae > Microbacterium > Microbacterium sp. ZXX196. The sequence goes on along the minus strand of NZ_WMEE01000010.1, from coordinate 31,555 downwards.
TGCGCACGCGCGCCATCGCCAGGCGCGGCATCCGTGCGACGGCGCGCGCGTGCCGGCCGCGCACGAGCGGCCAGACCGACCAGGCCTCCACGTCGCGCGACAGGTCATCGACCACGTCGAGGACCTCGCGCCACCGCCGCGCGCGGGTCCCGGACGCGGGACCCCGGCTGTACAGGAAGAGGGTGTCGCCGAGAATTTCGACGTCGAACCGGCGCGCGAGCGCGAGGAATCGCTCGCGCACGTCGCCCGCGAAGAGGGCGCGCGCGATCCGCTCCGCGCCGGGCGCGACGTAGAGCCGCACGCGCTTTTCCGCGCCGATGTCCATGAGCTGCTCCGCGCGCGGCACCTGCGGGAGCGTCAGCCCCAGCAGCCCGTTGCCGTGGCCCGCGTCGAGGATCATGTGCGGCAGCCGCCCCGGCAACCGGATCGCCACGTACCCGCAGCGCCGCGCGAGGCGGCGCCACTCGCCCTCCGAGTAGGAGAGGTTGCCGACCTCGAAGCTCCGGCCGCGCCGCTTGCCGGACACGGCCATCCACCGTCGGTGCGTCGTGCCGGTCACGAACGGCAGCCCGTCGAAGCGCGCGTCGCGGGACAGCCAGGTGAACTGCATGTCGTTGCGGTCGGCGAACTCACCGATACGCGCCGCCCGGCGCGGCGACGACAGCCCCCGCAGGATCGCCGCCGTGGCGAGAAGCATCGGTCCGCCCACGATGAGCGTCCAGATCACGCGCGCCTCCTCGTCGGGGGCCCAGACGTGAAGCGCGAGGCCGATGAGGGCCGCGACGACGCCGCTCCCGCCGATGACCGCGTACGTCTCTCGCGTGTGGGCGACGATGCGGCGCGCCTCCACATTCTCCGGGCGCGCGACGAAGGCCGCGACCTCCTCCCGCGACGGGCGCTGCTCGAGGCGAGCAACATCCACCGCCGTCACCGCCTGGCTCCCCTCGCCACGCCCGAGCCCGAGGGGCGGTGCCAGCGCAACGTCGAGACGATGCCGTCGAGCAACGCTGTCACCGCGTCGACATCGGCATCGTCGGGAGCGGCCTCCTCCGGGCGCCCAAACACCGCCAGGAGCTCCAGCGCCCGCCGCCGGCCGGTACCCGGTACCGGGGCCACGTACAGAATGGAGCGAACGACGATCTGTTCATCCCCGGTCTTCTCGACGTGCTCGCTCTCGCGCCGGAGAACTCCACGGTTCGCACCGAGCGGGCGCGCACCGTCACGAACGATGAGCGATTTCACGTACCCATCCATGTCCTGGGTGGTCGGCATGCTCCTGATCGTCGCGATGATCGATGCCGGAAACGGCACGACCCACCGGCCCACGTCCTTCGTGGGGGCGAAGAACGCCACCACCCGTTCTCGACGCATCGTCTCCATCGAGGAGCGGAGCTCAGCGCGAAGCCGCGCAAAGGCCGTCATCGCCTCCGGACTTCCGATCTCCATGAACGCGCGACTCATGCGTTGTTCGAAGCCCGCTTCGACCCCCTGCGTCGGGCTAGACCGCTCCCATCCGGGTGGCATGGTCAGCTCAAACTCGGGATCGGGGACCGCCCCCAGCAGATCTCGAAGAGGTGCCTCGGTCGCGAACTCACCCATTGCTCGCACCTTCCTCAAGCACCTCTCCTGGCCACTCGTCCGACTGGACCACCGTGGTTCCCGCTCCCATCCGTCGGCTCTCGAATACGCGACCGTCCCCGTCCACGAGCCGCACCGCACTGAGCGTCGAGGCTATCTCGTCTCCGAATCGCACAAACGTCTCGACGGCGAGCGGGAGCACATGCGCCAGCATCCTGACGTCACCGCGGTCGAACTCGAAGATCGCCTCGAGCGTCGGTCCGGACGGCTCGTCGGCGCGTGCGCGCGTGTACTGGGTACCCGGCCCGACTGCGGAAGTCTCGTAGGGTGTGGCACGGAATCCGTGCCTCTCCCAGTCATTCTCCGCCGACGAAGGCAACACCACGAACAGGAGCCGGATCGGCCACAACGAGACCTCAGGCCACATCACCATTTCCCGGACCCTCCCGGGAACCTCAGACGCAGCGATCTCGGCCAAGAGGCGTTCCAGCGCACCGCGGACGAGCGGGTCGATGTGCGGGCCCCACGAGTCCATCACGAGCTCCGCGGCCTCGCTGATCCACTGCCGACGCACGTCGTCCTCGTGTGTCTCGGGAACGAACAGCCAGCCTTTCGGGTACGGCTCGACCTCAAGTTGCCAATGTCGTTGCATGCGCTACGAGGCCCCGCCCGACAACCATTCCGCCAGTTGCGATCCGTTATCGAGGGTGCCGTTGAAGGCATACAGCACCTTGAACTGCTCGTAGACGGGGTCTGCGACTTCGAGATACGGCCCGATGGGCTGTAGGCGCATGGCCATGTCGCCGATCGAAGCCAGATAGGGGGCCGCGGCGCTCGTGACCGCGTTTCCTGCGCCACGCGCGACCCCGGGGAACACGAGTTCGGGAAATACCCGGGCCACGCTTCCGTCAACGAGATTGCCCGCCGTGCCACCGAGCTTTGCAAACATTCCGAGATCAATCTTCGCCATCAGCGCGCCGAGCTTCCCGAGGGGCACAGCCCCGGCAATGTCGAGAAGGAGCGTGCCAAGGCTGACCTCGCCGCGCACATAGCGAATGAGCGAGACCACCGCGATGAGGCCCCCGACGATCATTCCGGCCAGAATGAACGGGCCACCGAAGATGAGCGCGAGGACACCCACCACGAGCGCAACCACCGTGAGGACGCCGTAAACCACCTTCAGGACATCGCCCCACCCGTCGGCCGGGCCGTCCTCGTGCGCGTCCTCGATCGCGTCGATCGCCGTGTTCCAGGCGTCTTCCCAATCGTTGTAGCAGGCGTCCCACGCGTTCGCCGCGTTCATCCACTCCTGGAACGCGTCGTACTTCTCGCGGTTGTCCTGCGCGTCCCCCGCGGCGTTCGGGTCGTCGTCGGACGGCGAGGCGGTGAGGTCGCCGTCACGGTCCCCCGGGAGCGTGTCGTACGCCTCCCACTTCTCGGACGCCAGCGTGTAGGCGCTGTCGATGTCCTCGGCGACGCTGTTCTCCAGGGCCCGCCCGTACGTGCGGATCGCCGAGGCCGTCGCGTAATACATCGACCCGGACTGGCCGAGGATCTCCCAGGTGTCGCCGACGAGCTCGCGCAGCTTGTCGACGGCCTGCCCCTGCTGCCCGTCCTCGCTCTCGGCCACCGCCTGCAGCGTGCGCGAGGCGGAGGTCATGTCGAGGGCGATGTCCACCATCTCCTGCGCGGCCGCGACCACGTCGCTCGCCGACGGCGCAAACTGCGCGATCCGCCGCCCCTCGGGGCTCGTCGGCCAGGTGACGTAGGAGCCGGGGCCCCAGCACATATCAGACATCTTCTCGCTCCCCCGAACGATCAGTAATCGGCGTTGCCGGGCACGTCGGCCCCGGACTCAAACTGCGCGGCGGCCTCGTCGTCGAACTGCGCGTATCCGTCGTGGATCTCCTGCGAGAAGTCGCGGATCGAGGTGAGGTCCTCCACGAGCGATTCCCGCTTGTCGTTCCAGCGGTCCTCGGTCTCCTCCGCGCGGTCGGTCAGCTCCGAGCGCCCGAAGGGCTCGCCGATGGCGCTGCGCAGCGCGCTGCCCTTGCTTCCCGTGTCCAGCTCGGTGATCATGCCCGAGAGCTTCTCGATCAGGCTCTCGAGCGTGGCGTAGCTGATGACGACATCAGGCATCGAAAACGTCCTCCCCCTCGGCGACGAAACAGGTTACGGCGAGACGGCAACCGTCTCGCCGCGACGCGTGCGGCGGTTCAGCCGCCGGCGAGCTGGTCGTCGAGGTCGCGGACCGCCTGCGCCATGTCGCGCAGCGCCGTGGCCATCTCGGACACCCCGTCCGCGGCATCCTTCATACCGTTCGTGAGATCCTCGTAGCCGTCGCGGAACTTGCCCGACGCCTTCTCCGTCTTGAACCCGTCCTCGACGAGGTCGTCGACATGGCCCTGCAGCTCGTCCAGCAGCGTGTCGATCGACTCCTTGCCGTCGTCCAGCTTCGTGGCCGTCGACTCCATCTCGTCGTATGTTGCGCCGAAATCGCTCATCGGTATCTGCCCCCAGGTCGTGGATTCGGCAGCCCGATCGGGCCGCCTGAGAACAACCTATGCGCGGGCCGGCGGATCCGCGATGGGGAGAAATGCCCATGCGGCCAGGGGCGCCTTCCCGCACGGATCCGCGTCAGGCGCGGTCGAGGCTGCTCCAGGATCCCAGCGGCGCGTTGATCGCCCGCAGGTACAGCTCATCGGAGACCAAGCCGCGATCGAGAGCGCGGGAGCGAGAACGGCGAAGCCCCGGATCCCGCCCGTGGCGTGGCGGTCAAACAGGACCCACCACATGAGCAGGGGCACGGCGACGATGGCGGCCCAGACGCCGATGGTCTGCGGTTCCGTCACGATCGTCCGTCCTCTCTCCGGGTCCGTGGCGGTGCTTCGGCGTTCAGCGCGTCGTCGGCGGCACCCAGCGCAGCGTGGACACCATCATGTCGAAGAGGCCGTGGACCGTCTCAATCTGCGGGTCGTCGCGGTGCAGGGTCGCGGGCCGGCCGTAGGTCGCCGCGAGCTCGAGGGCGCGCTGGCGGCGCGTGCCGGGGATGGGCGTGACGTAGAGGGTGGTCGCGACGACGATCTCCGCGCCGTCGTGCGTCTGACGCTCCTCGCGCTCGACCCGCACCACGCGCTTGTCCTCGAGAAGCGGGGTCCCGCCTTCGTGGGCGATGAGGTGCCGCACGTAGGCGTCGAGAGTCTGGTCGGGGCGACCGTGCCGGACCGTGGCGAGGACCGACATGGGCACGGGGAAGTACCCACGATCGTCGTCGTTGAAGGGCAGGAACATCGCGACGACGCGATGTTCCCTCATCTGCGAGAATGCGTCACGAAGCAGCTGGCCGCCGGTCGCCATCATGTCGGGCATGCCGTGCGCCATCGCGCGGGCGCGGATCGCGCGTTCAAACTCGCGCTCGGTGGTGTCGTCGGGCGATCGTCGCACCCATCCGTCCGGCAGCCGCAGCTCGAACTCGGGGTCGGGCCTCGCGCCGAGCTCCTCGCGCAGGGACATCCCGCTCACGCGGCACCCTCCGCGCCGTCCGGCCACTCCGCGTCGCGATCCGTCACGAAGCGCGCGGGCGGTGTCGCGCGGAACCGGCTGCCGTCGGAAAAGTCGATCTCGATCGAGTCGACGACCCCCTGCAGGCCCACGAGCGTCGAGAGGTAGAGCGCCTCCGGAGTGGGCTCGACGAACACCACGATGGCCATCTCGGCATCCGCGAACACCACGGCGCTCCGGAACATCGTCGTCGCGTCGTCCCCGAGCGCCGCGGCGCTCGACCCGGTCGCGATATAGCCGTCGCCCATGGCGAGCGACTCGTACGGCATGACCGTGTATCCGAGCTCCTCCCAGGCGGGGATCTCGCCGATCTCGACGCGGGAGACGCGCACGCGGCTCCGGATCGCGGCCGCGAACGGCCAGACCTCGAACACGAAGTCGTCCGCTCCGCGCACCTCGAGCGAGGCGCGCAACATGTGCTCGAGCGCCTCCGCGCTCGCCGTCGTGTCGGTGCCGGACCACGCCTCGAGCATGCGCGCGGCCACCTGACCGGGCCAGGCGGCGCGCTCCGCGGCGTCCAGGTCGTCCGGGATCATGAGCCACCCCGGGTCCGTCGTCGACACGTTCATGGTCGCGACCCGCCGCCGAGAGGCGCCCGTCATGCGCGAATCTTCCCTCGGCGCGTGCGCCGCATCGTCCACAGGTCGCCCAGCGGCAGGTCAAGCGCGCGCGCCTGCGTCGTCTGATCGATGAACCCGCGGTCCCGAAGAACCTGCAACGCCTGCGCGCGCACGTCGAGAGCGCGGCTCTGCTCGTCCTCGGGCAACGCCCGGAGCGTGTTCGCCACCTGGTGATGGCGCGCGATCTCGACCGGGGGTCCTTGCGAGAAGACGGCGTGCGAGATGAGCACCACGATCGCCAGCACGATGGTGAGGCAGGCGAGCACGAACGACAACAGCCCCTCGCCCTCGCCGGAGAAATACCAGTTCAGGATCCCCGCGCCGGTCAGGAGCGCGATGACGGACCCGATGATCGCCATGTGGTCCCGGCTCCGGCCACCCCGCACCCACGCGAGGAAGAAGAGCGTGAGGCCAACGATGCCCATCGCGAAGCTCAGGGGCATGAGAACGTCGCGCACGTCGTCGTCCATGGGCGCCGAGCTGAGCCCCGTGGACCCCATGATCCCCGGGATGGCGCCCTGCGGGCCGATCGTCGCGAACGCCCCGAACGTGAAGATCGACAGGATCGCCGCGACGATTCTGAGGTTGTGCGCCCGGCGCGTCGGCGATCGGCCGTCCAAAGCTTCGTTCGCGATGTGCTCCTCGATCTCCGACAGGCGGACGTGGGCGCGGCTCTCGACCCGACGCGCGTACGCCACCGCGTTCGGTTGCTTTTCGACGGACATCTCCCCAGCCTCTCAGAGGAAGTTGAGCCAGGGGTACTGGCTCTTCGGCGACTCGCCCTGCGTGACCTTCTCGACGCGACCCCACCAGCTCACGGCGTTGTCGGCGACCGTCGTCGTCGTCTCGAGGAGGATCCCCGGGGTCATCTTCGCGCCGTGCACGAATCCCTTCCCGAGCGACCGGAGGAAGCCCGCGTCTCCCACATCCAGCGCCGTGTAGTCGTCGATGGTCTTGGTCCAGCCGTCCGGGGTATTCCCCGTGAGCGCCTTGACGAAGGAGCCGCCCCATCCATTGAACGTGAACGGCTTCGCCCCTTCCGCGAGCTCATCGAACGCCTTCGTGTAGGTCGTCGGGTTCAGCGGGTTGCCGGTGAACAGGTCGTCGATCTTGTTGGCGGCCCCGTCGGGAAGCTGGCGGCCGAGGCGGCCGAGCTTGCCGAAGGGCACGAAGTCGACGAGCGCCCAGGCGACGCCACCCCACCCCGCCTTGTTGTGCGGGTCCACGGCCTGCACGATCGCGACGACGAGCGCGGCCACCGACACCACCGCGGCGATGATCGCGATGACCGGGCCGCCGACGAAGAGCGCGACGATCCCGACGGCGAGGCCGACCCAGCCAAGCACGTCGCCGAATACCTTGAAGAAGGTGCGCCAGCCGCCGTCCTCGATCTCGCCGGCCATCTCGTCGGTGATCCCGCTGACCGCCGTGTCGAAGGCCTCTTCCCACGTGTCGTAGTACCCGTCGAACGCCTCGGCCTCGGCCTCCCACGCCTCGTAGGCATTCTTCTTCGCCTGGTCCTCCTCGGCCTGCGCCTGCGCCTCGGGAGAGCCCTCGTCGGGTTGGAAGAGCCCGCCGGTACCGCGGGGATCCACGCTGCCGGGGAGCGAATCGTACGTCTGCCAGAGCCCCTCGCACTCGTCGACGGTGCCGTTCAGGGCGTACTTCACGTCCGCGAGCGCGACGCCGTACGCGGCGATGACCGGCCCCACCGGGGTGTAGAGGTCGCCGGCCTCGCGCAGCGTGGCGTACGAGTCACCGATCGTCTCGCGCAGCTTGTCGATCGCCTTCCCCTGGCCGCCCTCGGCGCGCGTGCTGATGACCTCGAGCACGGTCGCCGACTCGCTCATCTTCTCGCCAAGGCTCGCGATGGCGTTTCCCCGCTGCTCGATCGCAAACGGGTTCCCCTCGATCTTCTCGATGCTTCGTCCTCGCGGGGACGAATCCATTCCGCCGAAAAGTCCCATCAGCTCTCCTCAGGTGTCAGCGCGATCGCGGCGTCCGCGTCGAGCTGGTCCGTGTTATCGATGACGGTCGTCAGGTGTTCGAGTACCCCGCCCAACTGTTCGGCCAGGTTGTCGCGCTTGATGTCCCACCGCGTCTCGAAGTCCTCGACCCGGTCCTTGAGATCGCCCCGGCCGAACGGTTTGCCGATCTCGTCCTCGAGGTCCTCCGAGCGGTTGACCGCGTCGGCGAACTCCTCGGTGATGTCGGTGAGCTTCTCCTTGATGCTCTCGAGATCCTCGAGCGGGATGAAGAAGTCGTATGCCATGCCGTCCCCCGTGCCGTCTGTCCAAACTGTCGATGAAGCGTGCCGCGACGTGCCCGCCTCGTGCGCGACGTCCATCTAACGAAAACGGTACGAGACGCGCGCGCGGCCGCCAATGGGCAGAACTACCCGGCGGCGTCACACCTGCGGGCCCGCGGCCCGTTCCTCCTCCGCGCGCTGGGCCGCGAGGCGCGCCTCGCGGCGGGCCCGGCGCGCGGCGCGGGCGTCGGCGTCGCCCAGGCCCGCGGGCGGCGTGGGCGCCGTCTCCGCGGACGGCGCCGGAGCCGGCTCTGGCGCGCGCTCCGGCAGCCGGAACTCGCCCGCGGGCGCGGGCTGCTCGTCGTGCGCGACCGGCATCTGCAGGAGCACGGCGCGCCCCGCCTGCACGAACATGCCGCGCCCCTCGGGGAAGTCCGCGCGCTTGACGCGGCCGAACGGCACCTTGAAGAGCGTGTCGCCGTCGTAGGCGTCGGGCTTGAGGGCGATGCCCTGGCGGCCCGCCTTCCACTCGCCCATGACACCGGAGCCGCCGCCCGCGCGCGTCACGTCGGCGTCGCCGATGAGCATGTGGTCGCTCTCCCGGATCGCCTTCAGCAGCGCGCGCATGGGGCGATCCGCCGGCCCGTCGGCCAGGTGCGGCATGTCCTCGCAGACGACGAGGATCCGGAACGGGATCGTCTCGTCCGCGACGATCTCGGCCAGCTCGGTGGCGAGCTCCTTCTCGTCGTCGCCGCGCGTGGCGCTGCGCACCCACGGGCGGAAGTCGTTCAGCTCCGTGCGCCGGGTGCCGAAGTGGAACAGCTTCACCTCGGGGTCGAAGCGCTCCATCGCGATGATGAGCGACTTGAGCGCGTTGGTCTTGCCCGACGACGGCGGCCCCGTGACGATGAAGGACCCCGCGGGGTCGAAGCCGCGCGCCTCCAGCGTGTCGTCCGCGACGCCGAACACGGGCTGGCCGCCCGCGGTCGCCGGGAGCTTGCGGATGTCGATGTCGGTCGGCAGGGATCCGATGGCGGGCGCCTCGCGGGCGCCCTCCTCGCGCAGGCGCGCCGCGAGCTGGTCGAGGCGCTTGGCCTGCTCGGAGGTGTTCGACGTGCCCCCGAGGACCGCCATCTGCACCTCGCTCCGGTCGACGATCGCGCGCCCGGGGGGCGACTGGTCGGTGAGCACGTCTTTGTCCGCGCCGAGCAGCGTGTACTGGTTGACGTCGCTCAGGCGCAGGATCACGCGCCGCGAGATGTTCGAGGCGACCGCCGTCGGCACCGCGCCGCCGCGATCCGCCGTGATGACCGCGTGCACGCCGAGCGGCCGGCCCTCGCCGAGAATCCGCATGAACTCGCGGTAGAACGGCGCGCGCGCCGACGTGATCTCCCACTCCTTCTTGAACTCGGGGAAGTTGTCCACGAGCAGGAAGATGCGCGGCAGGGACGGATCCACGAGGTCGCGGTACTCCGACAGGTTCGAGGCGTGCGCGGCCGCAAATGCCTCGCCCCGCCGGTCGAGCTCGCGCCCAAGGGTGCGCAGGAGGCGCTGGATCCGCTCCGCGTCCTCGCCGTCGACGATGGATCCGACGTGCGGGAGCTTCTCGAGCACGCCGAGGGCGCCCGAGGCGAAGTCGAGGCCGTACACCTGGGCGGATCCGAGCTCCGGCCGCATGCCGGCGGCGGTGGCGATCGACTTGAGCACGGTGGACTTGCCCGCGCCCGAGGTGCCGAACACGAGGAGCGAGCCGTCGCGATCGGGCGCGAACCAGGTGGCGAGCTGCTGCTGGCGCTCCGGCAGGTCGGCGAGGCCCAGCGGGATCCGCCCGTCGCCCTCCAGCGGCAGGTCGGCGAGGTCGATGACCTCGGCCAGGTCGTCGAGCCACGGACGGCGGGGCGTGACAAGGCCGGCCCTCTCGTGCGCGCGGATGATCGTGCGCACGACGCGCTTTTGGTCGTTCGGCCCGAGATCCTCGTCGTGCGCGTCGCTCTCGGCCGGCCGCGCGGGCTCCCACTCGTGGATGGAGCCGAAGCGCAGCTCGGCGGCCCTGACCTCGGCCGTCGCGCCTTCGTCCGTGCGCGTCCACCCGCCCGCGTACGCCGACTGGAACGGCGTCAGGCGGCCGGGGCCGGTCTTCGCGATGCCCCGCCCCGGGAGGGACGGCGGGAAGGACGCGGCCACGGGGTCGTCGACGACGTCCTTCGAGTCGGCCTCGTCGGCCATGCGCAGCGCGACGCGGAGGTTCGTGTTCGCGCGGAGGTTGTCCTTGATCACGCCGGCAGGGCGCTGCGTGGCCATGATGAGGTGGATGCCGAGCGAGCGTCCGCGCTGCGCGATGTCCACGACGCCGTCGACAAACTCGGGCACCTCGCCCGCGAGCGCCGCGAACTCGTCGATCACGAGCACGAGCGCGGGCGGGGTCTCCGGGTCCTGGCGCTTCTCGAGCTCCAGGAGGTCCTTCGCCTTCTTCCGGTTGAACAGGTGCTCGCGGTAGTGCAGCTCGGCGCGCAGGCTCGTCAGCGCGCGGCGCACGAGGTGCGGGCTGAGGTCGGTGACGAGCCCGACGCAGTGCGGCAGCTCCACGCAGTCGGCGAAGGCGGATCCGCCCTTGTAGTCGACGAAGAGGAAGGTCACGCGATCGGGGCTGTGCGCGCTGGCGATGCCGAGGACCCAGGCCTGCAGGAACTCGGACTTGCCGGCGCCCGTCGTGCCGCCGACGAGGGCGTGCGGGCCCTGGGCCCGTAGGTCGAGGGTCATCGCGTCGCTCGCGCCCTGCCCGACGATCGCGCGGAGGTTGCCCGCCTTCTTCAGGCGCGGCCGCTCGGCGTCGGAGCGGTCGATGATGGTGTTGTTCTGCCGCCAGCGGTCGACGACGGCCTGCGGATCCTCCGCGATGTCGGCCCCCACGAGCGACAGGAACATGACGGATCCAGGGATATCCGACTCGTCGTGCACCACGGTGGACGCGTCGACGACCGGCGCGAGGCGCTTGGCGAGCATGTCCATGTACGCGCCCGACACGCCCTCGACGCGCGCGTGCCGATAGGTCTCGCCCGAGCGGACGATGCCCACGGTGACGTCGTCGAGGCCGTTGCTGACGTCCATGTAGCTGCGGCACGCCGCCGGCAGCGACTCGACCGTCGGCGAGACGAACACGGCGTGCACGCCGACGTCGGCGCCGAGCTCGAGCACCTGCGTGAGCCGCGCGCGGTCGACGGGGGCGTCGTTCGTGACGAACACGACCACCGAGATCCGCTTCTTCGCGTCCGTCTCCTCGCCCGCGCGGTGCACGTCGGTGCCGTACCGCATGGGGTTCCAGGTCTCGGAGAAGGGGCCGCGGTGCGACGGCGCCTTCACGAGGCGCGAGACGTATTCCTCGAGCGAGCTCAGCAGCGCGTTGGCCGTCGGCTCCGTGTCGGCGAGCGGGAGGTCGCGGAACGGGCTCGTCTCGGTCGAGGTGTGCGGCAGCCACTTGATCCACTCGAGCTGCGAGACCCACTCGGCGTCGGCGAACGCGACGGTCACGACCTCGTTCGGGGCGTGCAGGCCGAACACCTGCACGGCCAGGCCGCGCATCGCGTCCGCCGCGAGCGCCTCGGGCCCGGCGACGCCGATCGACCCCGCGGCCGGGAATGACTCGAGCACGGGAACGGCGTGCACGTCGCGGTAGCGCTCGCGCAGCCGGTCGACGCGCGCGATGTACTCGGGCAGGCCATCCTGCGTCTCCTGCTCGCGGATCCCGTTGCGCGAGGGCGCCGTGCACGTGCCGAGCCGCACCGCGAGAAAGTTCCAGTGCTCGGGCCGCCTTGTCCAGAGCAGCGGGCCGAGGCGCATGGCGTGCTCGAAGACCTCCGCGACGGGCGGCACCTCCTCGTTGCGCGCGCGCTCCTCCTCCGGCTTCTCGAGGTAGAACGTCTCCTCGAGCGACTCGAACTGGCGCTCGAACAGCTGCAGCTCGTGGTTGCGCTTGTTCTTCGCCTGCATGCGCTGGTTCACGAAGTTCCCGAGCGCCATGAGGGGGGTCATGAAGATGAGCAGGAGCGCGCGCGGCCGCTCGGTGAGGAAGTAGATCGACAGCGCCATGATGATCGGCGCGACGAGGATCGTCCAGGGGAAGATCTTCGACAGCATCTCCGTCGGCATGCGCGGCGGCGTGTGCTCCACGCCCGGGTAGCGCACCTCGACGCGCGGGCTGCGGTTGAACCGCAGGCCGCCGCCGCGCTCGAGCACGGGGTCGGCGGCCTCCGCGTCGTAGTCGGCGGAGAAGAACAACACGAGCGTGGATCCGCCGATCACGAACGGCTGGCCCGCCTCGAGGCGCACGCGCTGAACGGGCGAGCCGTCGACGACGACGCCGTTGGCGGAGTTGAGGTCGACGACCTCGATGAAGCTCGAGACCTCGAGGCGCGCGTGGCGGGCCGAGACCATCGGATCCGGCAGCGTGACGTCGTTCGAGCCGCCGCGGCCGATGAAGGAGTGGCCGTAGGGGACGGGGAAGTCCTGGCCCTGGAGCGGGCCGTCGATCGCGCGGAGGACGGCCACGACCTGGCGGCCGTCGACGGCGCGCGCGTGGTGCGGGCCGAGGTTGTGGATCGCCGCGGCGAACCCGGATCCGATCGGCGCCTCTCCCATCGGGACGTCGGGCTGGAGCGGCTCGAGCCGGTCGGCCGTGGGCGGGGCGACGGCGAGGGTCAGGGTGTCGTCGGGGCCCGCGGCGACCGTGCGGGCGGGGTCGGCCTCGGCGATGTGCCGCGCGACGTCTCCCGCGGTGGCGGTGGAGTCGGCGGTGACGACGATGTCGACGGGGTCGACGCCGGTTCGGTGGAGGGTGAGCTTGACCTTCACGCGGCAGCCTCCTTCGGCTGGGGGTCAGGGGCCGTGCGAGCGAGGATCACGCGCGCTCGATTCGGATCGTGCGGTCGCCGAAGGCGACGACGTCGCCCGGCCGCACGAGGACGGAGGTGCCGGCCGGGACGGGCCGTTCGGCCTCGCCCCGGCGGATCGAGGTGCCGTTCGTGGATCCGAGGTCGCGGATCTCGACGCCGTCGGCGCGCGGCGCGAGCGCGACGTGCGTCTTCGAGATCGAGCGGGTGTCGTCGGGGATCGCGACGGGCCGCGCTCCCGCGAAGCCGCCGTCGCCCTGCGGGTCGCGACCGACGAGGATCGGGCCCGCGAGCGCGAGGGCGCCGCCCGTGTCGAGGACGAGGCGGAACGCTGGCGCGGCGGGGGCGGGGTCGGCGGGGAGCGGGTCGGGCTCGGGCTCCGCGGGCCGCGGGGCGGGTTCGGCGCGCGGCGCCGGATCGACCCGGGGCGCGGGCTCCGCGGGCCGCGGGGCCGGGTCCGCGCGCGGCGCCGGATCGACCCGGGGCGCGGGCTCCGGGGCGCGCGGCGCGGGGGCCGCGGGCGGGGCCGACGTGAGGTCGGCGGGCATCCCGAGCACGATCGCGGGGGCCTGCGGATCCGCCTGCCGCGGCGGCCGGGCGGCAAGGCCCACAGCCCCCTCGGCGCCGCGGCCCGCGCGCGCCACGCCGAGCACGCCCGCGCTCACGCGGCCCGCGGGGCGATAGGCCTCCGGCGCGCCCGAGTGGGTCGCGAGGGACGGCAACTCCGGCGCCTCGGGCGCCGCCTCCACGCGCACCATCTTGCGCGCGATCCGCATGCGCTTGTCGTCGTAGGGCTGCAGGCCGCGGCGCACGTCGATGAGCCAGACGCTCGAGGCGCGGTCGTGCCACGCGCGGCCGCGGCGCTCTGGATCCCACATGACCGACAGGAACATCACGACGTAGCCCGCCACCGGCACGAGCCCGGCCGCGCCGACGAGCACCACGCGCCACACAACCCGCCAGAAGCCGGGCCGCTCGAGGGTGGCGACGTGGATGGTGCGCACCCCGACCGAGGCCTTGCCGATCGTGAACCCGCGGCGGCCGTGGAGGACGAGCTGCACGACCGCGAGCGCGAGCGTCAGCACCGCGGTCACGCCGGCCATGATCATGGCGAGGAGGAACTGGGGGTGGGTGAGGAAGCCGTAGGCGCTCACCTCGGCGCGGAGGAAGAGCAGGACGAGCGGCAGCGTGCCGAGCGCGTACGGGAGCTGCACCAGCGCGTAGATGGCGATGTCGATCGCGACCGCGAGCGCCCGGCGCCCGTAGGGGGCGGGAAGGATCCCGAGAGCCGCCGCGTAGGCGGGATCCGGGGTGCCGTCGGCGCGGATACCCTCGATCTCACGCTCGCCCTCGTCGAGCTCCCAGATCGTCGTCACGCGCCACCTCCCCCGGGTGCACGGGCGGCGGATCCGCCCGAGGGAACACGTTACCGATCGCGGGGCCGAATCGCGGTGGGGAGAAGTGCCCGCCGGCGCGCGCCGCGCGTGCGAGGATCGGGGCGTGGAGGATGGTGCGGCGAACGAGCTGACCCTGGCGGACGGGCGCGTGGCGCGCCTCAGCCCGCGAGACGGCGGCTGGACGCTCGTGATCGACGGCGTCGCGCAGTCGCACGTCGGCCCGCCCGGCCAGGCCCCCGTCCTCGCCTACGCGCGCTGGATGTCGGCCGCCATCGGCGGCGGCGCGCCCGTTCGGGCCGCGCATCTCGGCGGCGGCCTCCTCACCGTCCCCCGCGTCGTGGCCGACCGGCGGCCCGGATCCCGCCAGGTCGTGTGGGAGATCGAGCCGGCGCTCGTCGCGCTCGCGTCGGGGCGCTTCCCGGCGCCGGAGGGCGTCGAGGTGCGCGAGGCCGACGCGCGCGCGGCGCTGGAGGCGGCGGAGCCCGGATCCGCGGATCTCGTGACGATCGACGTCTTCGCGGGCGGGCGGATCCCCCCGGCCTTCTCCTCGGTCGAGGCCGCCCGGGCGGCCCGGCGCGCGCTCGCCCCCGGCGGCCGGCTCGTCGTGAACTCCGTCGCCGGCGCGCCGCTGCAGTTCACGCGGCGCCAACTCGCGGGCCTGCGCGAGACATTCCCGCACGTCGCGCTGATCGTGCAGGGGTCCTCCCTCGGCGGCCTGCGCTTCGGCAACGCGTGCCTCGTCGCGAGCGACGCCGAGCTCGACGCGGAGCGAATCCGCGCCGAGCTGCGAGGCGACCCGTCCAAGGGCGCGCTGGTCACCGACCTCGACGGCATCGTCGACGACGCGGCGCCCCTCACGGACGCCGAGGCTCAGTGGTCGCCCGAGCCCGACCTCCCCGACGCGTCGCGCGCGATCGCGGCGCTCGACGAGATGTCGGACGCGCTCCGGCGCCTCCTGCCGGGGCGGTAACTACTCGCGCGAGGCGTCACTGGACGGCTGTTCCGCGGATCCGTCGCCCTCGTCGTCCTTCGGCAGGAGCACGGGGCCGTCGTGCGGCTTCGCGACGTCGCGCGGATCCACGACGAGGAGCAGCAGCGCGAGCACGAGCAGCACGACGATGAAGACGATTCCCGCCATGATGGCGGCCATGCGCCACGCCGCCTGGGCGATCTCGCCGCCGGATCCGGTGAACGCGCCCATCGACATCGCGGTCACGAAACCGGCGAACAGGGCGGCGGCGAGGGCGATCCCGATCAGCTGCACGGGCTTCATCAGGTCGCGGCGGGTGGGCTGCTTCTCGGTCATCAGGCGTCCTTCGACAGCGGCTTGTTCTGCGGCGTCGGCGAGAGCGCGCCGATCGCGAGGTACACGGCGACGAGGGCGGCCCAGCCGCCGAAGAGCCCCACGCCGATGATGGTCCCGGTCAGGGTGAACGAGCGCCCCGCCTCCTCGATCGCGTACTCGAGCGCGTACCCGGGCGAGACGACGAGGGAGACGGCCGCGAGGAGCGCCGTGAGCCCGCCGACCGCAATCGCGTCGCGCGCCTCGGGGCTCGGGCGCCGGCGGCGGGCGGCGATGCCCGCGATCAGCTCGACGGCTCCGGCGGCCGCGGCCCAGCCGATGACGACGATGTGGAACACCGCGGCGGGGTCGCCCGGCAGGAGCGTGCACAGCGCCCCCGCGATGAGGTAGAGCGCGGCGAGGACCCGCGACAGCGAGGGCGAGCGGCGCCCGCGCACGAAGAGCGCGTCGGCGAACAGCAGCACGGCGGTCGCATACGCGAAGATCTGGAAGGCGGCGAGCGCGAACCCGGGCGTGCGGTCCTGCACGAAGGTGACCACGAGCGCCGCGGCGGCCGCGAGGAGAGCGCGGAGGAGGACGACGGCGCGGTCGGCGGCCGGCGAGGTGAAGCGCACGTGCATGGGATCCTCACGGTTCTCAGGCGGGATGACCCCATCCTATTTGGCCGCACGCTGGGAGGTGCCGGGGCGTCAGGCTACGCGGCGGCCGTCCGCGAGGTGGATGAGGCGATCCGCGGCCCGGATGTCCTCCTCGTCGTGGGTGACCCACCCGATCGCGCGGCCCCGCGCGGCCTCGTCCGCGAGGATCCGCCGGACGCGCGCGCGGCTTTCGGCGTCGAGCCCGGCGGCCGGCTCGTCGAGGATCATGACGGGCGCGTCCTGCGCGATGCCCTGCGCGATGAGCGCGCGCTGGCGCTGCCCGCCCGAGAGGGCGTGGAACGAGCGCCGCGCGAGATCACCCAGCCCCACCCGACCGAGCGCCGCCTCGGCCCGGACGCGCGCCTCGCGACGGGGCAGTCGGCGCCGCCACGTGCCCATCTGGGCCACCTCGCGCACCGTGAGCGGCAGCGCCTCGGGCACCGCCGCGCGCTGCACGACGAGCGCCACGTCGCCCGAGCGCTCGACCCGCCCCGCCCGCGGCTCGCGCACGCCCGCGAGGATCTCCGCGAGCGTCGATTTTCCGGATCCGTTCGCCCCCACGATCGCGGTGACGACGCCGGGCTCGAGCGCCGCGTCGACGTCGTGCAGGACGTCGACGCCGTCGTAGGCGAAGCAGATTCCGTGGGCGCGGAGCGGGAGGGTCATCACCCCTCTAATGTAATTGATAACCGTTCTCATTGTCATGTACGGTCTCTCCTCGTGCTCCTTTTCGATCCGTTCGCCGCCGACTTCATGGCCCGCGCCCTCGCCGGCGGGGTCCTCATCGCCGCGATCTGCGGCATCGTCGGCACCTGGGTCGTCACGCGGGGGATGGCCTTCCTCGGCGAGGCGATCGGGCACGGCATGCTCCCTGGCGTCGCCCTCGCCACGCTCGCCGGCTGGCCCGTGATCCTCGGCGGCGCCGCGAGCGCCGTCGCGATGAGCGCCGCGATCGGCGCGCTGCAACGGCGCGGGCGCCTGTCGTACGACACGAGCATCGGGCTGCTGTTCGTCGGCATGCTCTCGGCGGGCATCATCATCGTGTCCCACTCCGCGAGCTTCGCCACCGACGCGACCGTCATGCTCTTCGGCGACATCCTCGCCGTGGGCCCGGCGGACCTCGCGCTCCTCGCGGCCGCGCTCGTCGCGACGGCGGGCATCGCCTGGGCGATGCACCGCCCATTCGTCGCGGCCGCGTTCGACGCCCGCATCGCCGAGACGTTGGGGCTCCGCCCGCGCCTCGCGCAGGTCGCGCTCACGGGGCTCGTCACGCTCGCGATCGTCTCCTCGTACCAGGCGGTGGGATCCCTCCTCGTCGTCGGCATGCTCCTCGCGCCCGCCGTCGCCGCGGGCCGGTGGACGCGCACGATCCCCGCGACCATGGCGCTCGCCACGGCCTTCGGCGTCGCGGCCGTCTGGGGCGGCCTCCTCATCTCCTGGCACGCCGCGACGGCCGCGGGCCCCACGATCGCGGGCCTCGCCATCCTCCTCGCGGGCGCCTCGGGTGCGGCGTCGGCCGCGCTGCGCCGCACCCGCCGTACCCACGCCGCCCACGCCCCGGGCGCCCCCGCGCCCGCCGGCACCCGCACCCCCGTCACCGCGGCCTCGCCCGCACCCGCACACCCCGGCATCGAAAGCTCCACATGATCCGACGCACCCTCCTGCCCGCCACGGCCCTCGCCTCCCTCGCCCTCGCGGGCTGCGCCTCCGGCACCGCGACCGCCCCGCCCCCTTCCTCCTCGTCCGCGCCCGCAGCGGGCCACGGCGCCGTCGACGGTGCGCAAGAGATGTCCGAGCCGCAGTCCCGGATCCTGTCCGTCTCTGCCGAGGGCGAGGTCGGCCTCGTCGACCTCCTCTCCGGCGAGGAAAGCGCGTTGGGCCGGGTCGGCGCACCCGCCGGCGTCGCCTCGGACGGCCGGTTCGCCTTCGTGACGACCGCCGACGGCGTCGACATCGTCGACGGCGGCGCGTGGACGTGGGACCACGGCGACCACTTCCACTACTACCTCGCCGAGCCCCGCGTCGTCGGATCCCTCCCCGGCGACGGACCCGCGCACGTCACGACGACGCCGCTGTCCTCGGCGGGCACGACGGGTGTCTTCCTCGCCGGATCCGGCGAGGCCGTCGCGCTCGACATGACGGCCCTCGACGACGGGGAGATCTCGGAGCGTTTCCGCGTCTCCACCGGCGCGACGTCCGGCGTCGTCGCCCCGGTCGGGGACGGCGCGCTCGTCGCGGTCGCCGACGGGTCGGGCGCCGACACGGCCACCCTGTACGACCCCTCGGGCGCGGCCGGCGAAGCGGTCGCGTGCGCCGACCCCACGGGCGCCATCACGACCCGCGTCGGCACGGCCATCGGGTGCGCCGACGGCGCCCTCCTCGTCACGGGCGAGGGCGCGGACGCCGCGATCGAGCGGGTCGCGCTCCCCGAGGGCGGCGCGCTCGCCAGCGACTTCGCGGGGCGCAAGAACCGCCCGACCGTCGCGGCGCTCGCGGGCGACGGGGGCGTGTGGCTGCTCGACACCCGCGCGGCGGAGTGGACCCACGTCGACATCGACGCCGACCTCGCCCGCGTGGTCGCCGCGGACGACGCGGCGGGCCACCTCGTGGCCGTCGACGCCGCGGGAGCCGTGCGCGTGTTCGACGAGGCGGGGCAGGAGCGCGGATCCACGGATCCGCTCGTCGAGGATCCCGCCGGCGCGACCCTCACGGTCGACACGGAGCGCGCATACCTGACCTCTCCCGAAGCGGGGCTCGTCTACGAGATCGACTACGCGGACGGCGCGCGCATCGCCCGCGAGATCGCCACGCCCACCGACCCTGACGCCGCGGTCGAGGTCGGGCGATGACGGGCCGGGGGATCCGCCGCGCCGCCGCGATCGTCGCCGGTGCCCTCGCGCTGCCCGCCGCGCTCGCGGGCTGCGGGGCCGCCGCGGCCGGGGACGACCCCCAGATCCAGGTGACGACGAACATCCTGGGCGACGTCGGGACCCGCATCGCGGGCGACGAGGCGACCGTGACGACGCTCATGAAGCCGAACGCGGATCCGCACTCCTTCGAGATCTCGGCGCAGGAGGCGTCGCGCCTGCACGACGCCGACCTCGTCGTCTCGAACGGCCTGGGGCTCGAGGAGGGCGTGGAGCAGCACCTCGTCGCCGCCGCCGAAGCCGGTGCCCACCGGTTCGTCGCGGGCGACCACATCGAGGTCGTCGCGTACTCGAGCGAGGACGCGCAGGGCCCGGATCCGCACTTCTGGACCGATCCGGCGCGCATGGTCGACGTCGTCGACGCGCTCGAGGAGGAGGTCGCGGCCCTCGACGGCATCGACCCCGCGGCGATCGCCGACAACGCCGACGCGTACCGCGCCGAGCTCGCGGACCTCGACGACGAGATGTCGGCGGCGTTCTCCGCGATCCCGGCTGAGGCGCGCCAGCTCGTCACCAACCACCACGTGTTCGGCTACCTCGCCGAGCGCTTCGACTTCACCGTCGTCGGCGCCGCGGTGCCGGGCGGCACGACCCTCGCGTCGCCGTCGGCCGCGGACCTCGCCGACCTCGCCGGCGCGATCGAGGAGGCCGGCGTCGCGACGATCTTCGCGGACTCATCCCAGCCCGAGCGCCTCATCGAGGTGCTCGCCTCCGAGGCCGGGATCGACGTGGGCGTCACCCCGCTATTCACCGAGTCGCTCGCCGAGCCGGGCGAGACCGGCGACACCTACCTGTCCATGATGCGCGCCAACACCGAGCGCATCGCCCACGGCCTCGCACCGTGAGCGCCCCACAGCACGAAAGGAACACCATGTTCACCAGGAGCACACGCGCCCTCGCGGGGGCGGCGTCCCTCGCGGCCGTCGCGCTCATCGCGACCGGCTGCGCGAGCGGATCCGCCGGGGAAGGATCCGCCGACGCCGGATCCGCCGCGGCCGCCGACGTCGCGGCCGGGGACCGCCTCGCCGTCTCGGTCGCCGGGGAAGTCCTCGTCCTCGACGCCGAGACCCTCGAGGTCGTCGAGTCGTTCGCGTCGGAGGACTTCACGCGCCTGAACGCCGTCGGCGACGGCCGGAACGTGTTCGTCACCACCTCGGAGGGCTTCCAGGTCCTCGACACGGCCGCGCCGGATCTCACCGACACGGTCATCGCGGCCGACGCGGCGGGCCACGTCGTCCGCCACGGCGGGAAGACCGTCCTCTACTCGGACGGCTGGGGCGAGACGACGATCCTCGACACGACCGCCCTGCTCGATTCGGACGGCGCGCTCCCCGAGACCACCACCTACGAGGCGGAGGAGGCGCACCACGGTGTGTCCATCGTCCTCGAGGACGGCACCCTCGTGACGACCGTCGGCGACGCGACGAGCCGCTCCGGCGCCGTCGCGCTCGAGCCGCACGACGACCACTACCACGAGCTCGCTTCCTCGGACGCGTGCCCCGGCATCCACGGCGAGGGCACCGCGGCCGGCGAGGCCGTCATCTTCGGCTGCGAGAACGGCGCGCTGCTGTTCCACGACGGCGCGTTCGAGAAGTTCGAGGCCCCGGACGAGTACGGTCGTATGGGTAACGCCTACGTCTCCGAGACGAGCCCGATCATCGTCGGCGACTACAAGAACGACCCCGACGCGGAGGGCTACCTCCTCGGATCCGTCGCGCTGATCGACACCGCGGCCCACACCTACGAAGTCGCCGACCTCGGCGGCATCGAGTACACCTGGCGCGGCGCCGTCCGCGGGCCGGAGGACCTCGCCTACATCCTCGGCACCGACGGCGCGATCCACGTGCTCGACCCCGCCACGGGCGACGTGACGGACGAGTTCCCCGTCATCGACGCGTGGGAGGGCCCGGCCGACTGGCAGGACCCGCACCCCGCCATGACGACCGACGGATCCGTCGCGTACGTCGCCGACGTGGCGAACGACCGCGTCGTCTCGGTCGACCTCGCCACGGGCGAGGTGCTCGCCGAGAGCGACGCCCTCCCGGCGGCGCCGAACGAGATGGCAGTCAACCTGGGCTGATCAAGACCCGCGCGGATATGGGGATCCGCGCGCCGCCCCGCACGCGCGGGGCGTGGGGGCGGGATCCACTGCGGATCCCGCCCCCTTTTCCGTCCCCGGGGCGCGGTCCGCCCGCGCGGGTCAGGCTTCGGTGCGCGCGAGCGGGAGGAACGCGAGGAACTCGTCCGTGTGGTCGCCGGGGGTGATGGCCCGCAGGACGACCTCGTCGACGGCCGCCGTGTAGGCGTCGAGGCGCGGCGCGATCTCCACGTCCGGCTCGGGCGGCAGGACGGTGTCGCGCGCCGTCACGCCCAGCCGGGCGAAGTGGGCCGCGTAGGCCGGGTAGCCGCCGTACCGGTCGGCTTCTTCCTCGAGGCGGCCCCGGGCCGACGGCTCCGCGTTCGTCCGCGCGTACAGGACGACCTCCCCGGCGGGCTGGACGGCGTGAAAGGCCTCGGCCTGCTCCCGGGCCGCCTCGGGCGTCAGCCAATTGAGCACGAGGGCGTCGGCGTGCCGCGCCGCGAGCTCGCGCATGCGCGGCCCGAGCGCGCCGAGCGCGAGCCGCGCATCGGTGCCCGCGCGCAGCTCGGCGAGGGTCTGCTCGACCGCCGCGAGCGCGCCGCGGCGCATCTGGCCGGATCCGATGCCGAGGGTCAGCCGGTCCGCCGGGATCTCGAGGCGCTCGATATCGTCGAGCAGCTCGCTGACCGAGCGGCGGTCGATGGGGATGACGCCCGTCGCGACGCGGAGGTTCTCCGTCTCGCGCGCGGCCGCGGCGGCGACCTCGAGCGCGTTCGTCCCGGGGGTTTCGTTGATCCAGAGAGTCCGGAAGCCCGCTTCTTCGAGACGGGGCGCGAGCGCGGCCGCCTTCTTCGCGCCGAGCTCCCCGGCGATTCCCAACGACACGCGCCTGTGGTTCATCCGTCCACCCCACCGGACGCCCCCCGGATCCGTCAACTCCGGGAACCGGCGCGCGCGTCAGGCCAGGTCGAGCCGCATGAAGTGGGACAGCGGGTTGTCGACGTAGTCGCCGAAGGCGGCGCACGGGACGAAGCCCTCGCTGCCGTACAGGTGCCGGGCGGCGTCGAACGACGGCGCGGTGCCCGTCTCGAGCCACACCGACGCGTAGCCGCGGGCCCGCGCCTCGGCGAGCGCGTGCCGGAGGATCCGCCGTCCGACGCCGCGGCCGAGGTGGTCGGCGTGCGTCCGGAACGACTTCAGCTCGCCTCGGCCGGGCCCGATCTCCGCGAGCCCGCCGACCCCGGCGAGGGCGTCGCCGTCCCACGCCGACCACAGCGTCACGCCGCGCGCGAGGAGCCGCTCGAGGTCGTACGCGTACACGAGCTCGGGGGCGGATCCGGCCCGCATCTCCGCGACGTGCCCCGCCACGAGGGCGCGGGTCGCGGGGTGGGTCAGGTCGTCTTCGCGGATCTCGAGCGGCACGGATCCATTATCCGACCAGCGCGACGAAGGCCCGGGCGGCGGGGCTCGGGTCGGTCGCGTGCCAGGCGAGGTGCTCGACCCGCTCGGCCGCGCCCGTCGTTGGGATCGCCACGACGCCGGGGGCGCCCTCCGCCACGGCCGGGGCGAGCATCGCGACCGCGAGGTCCGCCGCGACGAGGCCGAGGATGTGGTCGGCGTGCCACGCCTCGAACGCGATGTCGCGGCGGATCCCGGCGGCCTGAAACGCATGGTCCGTCTGCGCGCGGCCGCTGGTGGGGGCGCGCGTTCGTGCTCGGCGCCCTGAACATCGGGCTGTTCTTCCCGCTGTTGTTCGTGGCGGCCGAGCGCCTCCCCGGCGGCGTCGCCGCGGCCGCGTCGGGGCTGCTCCCGGCGCTCTCGCCGCTCGTCGCCGCAGCCATCGGGGTCGGGATCCTCGGCGAGACGTTCACCCCCGCGCAGGCCGCCGGCTTCGCGCTCGCGATGGCGGCCGTGATCGGCGGTCAGGTGTGGGCCACCCGGCTGGCCCGCGGCGCGCGCCCGACGGGCGCCGTCGAGCGGGAGACCCCGGCGCCGGAGGCCGCGCCCGTCGCGTAGCGCCTCAGGCCCAGGGGTGCGTGCGACCGAACGCCCGGAGCACGGCCTCGGACTTGGCCATCGTCTCGTCCGCCTCCGCCTCCGCGTCGCTGTCGATCGTGATCGCGCCGCCCGTGCCGATCGTGGCGGATCCGCCCGCGAGGACGGCCGTGCGGATGACGACCGACAGGTCGACGGATCCGCAGCGCGAGAAGAACCCGATCGCGCCCGCGTACACCCCGCGCGGGGCGCTCTCGAGCCGGTCGAGCAGCTCGACCGTGCGCCGCTTGGGCGCGCCCGTCATGGATCCGGGCGGGAACAGCGCCTCGGCCGCGCGGACGCCGGCCGCCTCCCGCGGGAGGAGCTGGGCAGTCACGCTCGTCACGAGCTGATGGACCGTGGCGTAGCTCTCGACCGCCATGAGCCGCGGCACCTCGACGGACCCGGGCGCGCTGATCCGGCCGAGGTCGTTGCGCAGCAGGTCGACGATCATGAGGTTCTCGGCGCGGGTCTTCGGATCCGCGGCGAGCGCGTCGGCCACCGCCCGGTCGCGCGCCGGATCCGCGTCGCGGCGCGCCGTGCCCTTGATGGGCTTCGTCTCGGCGCGGCCGCCGGGCGTCACGGCGAGGAAGCGCTCCGGCGAGCACGAGAGCACCTCGCGGCCCGGGAACCGGAGGTAGGCGGCGTAGGGGGCGGGGTTGCCGCGGCGGAGGCGGCGGTACGCCGCGAACCCGTCGCCTGCGAACGGGAAGGCGAGGGCGTAGGTGTAGCAGGCCTCGTACGAGTCGCCCGCCTCGAGCCAGCCCGTCACCCGCGCGAGGTCCGCGACGTAGCCCGCGCGGCTCACGCTCGCCGAGGCGGGGCCGGCGGGGTCCGCCGGGGGCGGATCCGCGAGGTCCGGCGCCCGGGCCGCCTCCTCGAGCGCGCGCCGGACCCAGGCGCCGGCCTCGCGCGTCTCGCCCTCCGGGCCGACGGCGACCGCGTGGATCCGCCCCTCCTCGTGGTCGATCAGCAGGAAGCGGCTGAGGTGGACGAGCTCGGCGGCGGGGCCCGGTCCCGGTTCGCCCGCGCCGATCGCCTTCGCGCCGTACCCGACGGATCCGACGTACCCGCCCGCGAACGGGAGGCCGGCGGGCGCGACGGGGTGGGCGGTCACGGCCGCGGCGAGCGCGTCCCAGACCGCGTCGTCGTCCGCGCGGATGACGTCGTCGCGCGGGGTCTCCGGGGCGCCCAGGAGCGACCAGCGCCCCATGCCGTACGCGCGCTGCGCGCTGTCGAGCCAGACGGCGACGGGCCGGTCGCCGTACAAGTGCGCGAAGATCGCGTCGGGGGCGCCCGCGAGCGGGCGACTGTCCGAGGTGAGCGTCCACGTCATCGCGGGCCCCGTCCCTGCGCGAGGAAGGCGCGGACCATGAGCCGCCCGTCCGGCGTGCCGATCGACTCGGGGTGAAACTGCACGCCCCACCACGCCGCCTCGGGCCGCTCCCCCGCCATCGGGGTCCCGTCGGCCGCGCGCGCCGTGATCCGCAAGGGCGACGGCTCGGCGACGACGAGCGAGTGGTAGCGGACGGCGTCGAACGTGCGGGGCACGCCGCGGAACAGGGCGGATCCGTCGTGCGTCACCCGCTCGACCCGCCCGTGCGCGGGGCGGGCGCGGACGACGGATCCGCCGAGCGCGACGGCCATCGCCTGGAACCCGAAGCACACGCCGAGCACGGGCACGCGGGCCGCGCGGAGCACGTCGAGACCGCGACCGACGTCGGCGGCCTCGTGCGGCGTCCCGGGGCCGGGGCCGAGGACGATGTGGGTGAACGAGTCGAGGCGCGCCGGGTCGACCGCGTCGTTCTGCACGAGGGTCGGCCGCGCGCCCGTCTCGGCCCAGACGAGCTGCTCGACGCTGCCGGTGTACGAGTCGTAGTTGTCGACGATGAGCACCCGGGGCGGGGCGGTCGCGTCGGTCATCCGCCCATTCTCCCCCGCCGCCCGCGGATCCGCCGTCCACGCGGCACACTGGGGGCATGCAGCAGCTCGACGGTGCGCCGGCGGATCCGGCCGACCTCGCCCCCCTCGCCCTCCTCGGCTTCGGGCACTTCACGACGATCGACGTCGACGCGGGGCGCGTGCGGGGCCTCGGCCTCCACCTCGACCGGCTCGCGCGCGACACCCGGGAGGTCTTCGACGTCGACCTCGACCTCGACCTCGTGCGGCACCGGATCCGCTCCGCGATCGCCGACGAGCCCGATCGCGTGGTCGTGCGCATCACGCTGTTCGACCCCGCGCTCACGCTCGTGCGGCCGGGCGCCGACGCGCACCCGCGGATCCTCGTGACCCCGCGCCCCGCCCTCGCGCACGCCCCCGCGCCGCTCCGGCTGCGGTCCACCCCGTTCGGGCGCCAGGAGCCGCGCATCAAGCACACAGGCCTATTCGCGGCGCTGCGCCAGCGCCGGCTCGCGCAGCGCGCGGGGTTCGACGACGCGATCTTCGTGGATCCGTGGGGTCGCCTCGCCGAGGGGCCGACGTGGAACGTGGGCGTCGTCGCGGGCGGGGAGATCGTGTGGGCCGCGGGCGACGCGCTGCCCGGCGTCACCCGCGCGCTCCTCGAGGCGCACGCGGGCGGCCGCGTCGAGCCCGTCGGCCGCGAGCGGCTCGGCGCGCTGGAGGCCGCGTTCGCGACGAGTTCGGGCGTCGGCGTCCGGCCGATCGCGTCGATCGATGAGGTCTCGTTTCCGACCGATCACCCGGCGTTCGACACGCTCCGCGCCACCTACGCGGCGATCCCGGGCGAACCGCTCTGACGCGTCAGAAGCGCCCCGCAAGCTGCACCCCCGCGAGCGCGAGGCCCGCGAACAGGACGCCCCACAGCACGATCGAGATGACCTGCCAGAAGATCACGCGGTTCTTCGGCGCCCCGAACCCCACGATGATCGCGGAGGTGATCTGGCTGGGGAGGACGAGCTGGCCCAGCAGGCTTACGCCCGCAACGCCATAGCGATCGAAGCGCGCCTTGAGCTTCTGGCGGCGCGGGCTCAGCTCCTTCGGCTCCTGGTTCCGGGTCGCGGCGGAGCGGATCCCGTGCGCCGACAGCACGAAGATCGTCATGGAGACGACGTTGCCGAGGACCGCCGCCGCCACGGCCACGACCGGCGGGATCCCCGCCAGCACCCCGACGAACGACCCCGCGTACGACTCCACGAAAGGGATCGCCCCCAGCAGGATCAGACCCACCCACTGCACGGCCGGGGGGAGGGATTCGGTAAACGACTGGAGCGATTCGATCATGTCACCAGTCCACCCGTCCGCGCAGGGGACCGCCTCCCCCGCAGGGCGGATCCGCCTCCCCCGCCCGGGTGGTTCAGGCGCCCGCGGCCCGGGGGTCCGGCCGCGGGGTCCAGTCGGGCGCGGGGCGGAACGCGCGCGTGAGAACGAGGATGACGATCGTTGTGGCCAGGAGGATCCACCCCGGGATCCCGACGGCGGATCCCCACAACGGATCCGCGCCCGCGCTTGCCCACCACAGCGGGTACGCGAAGGCGGTGTTGAGCGCGCCGTGCGCGACGGCGGCGGGCCACACGCTGCGCGTGGCGTAGCGCGTCCACTGCAGGAGCACGCCGACGAGCAGCGTGAACACGCACATGAGGGCGAGCCCCACCGCGTCGGGGCGCGCGAAGTTGTAGCCGAGGAGGATGACGGGGGCGTGCCACAGCCCCCAGACGACGCCGATGATCGCGGCGGAGGGCCAGAACCCCAGCGGGGCGAGCGCGGTGGTGAGGTAGCCGCGCCAGCCGAGCTCCTCGCCGAAGGCGAGCACGGTCGCCTGCACGATCGCCACGGGCGCGAGGACGAACTGCACGACGACGAACGTCAGGGTGTCGGGCCCGCCGATCGCCTGGAGCTGCGCGGCGAGCGCGGTCATGCCGGGATCGATCAGCGACCAGCCGGCGACGTGGGCGAGCGCCATGGCGCCGAAGGCGATCGCGAACAGCGCGACGGGCGCGAGCAGGAACAGGGCGATCTTCCGCCCCACCGGGCGGAACGGGATCAGCCCGAGATAGCGGGCGCGGGATCCGCGGGGCACGGTCGCGAACGTCACCGCGAGCGCCGCGAGCGTCGGCGTCGCCATGAGGGCCGCGGCGCCCACGGGGAACAGCGGCGAGGCCAGCCCGTCGCCGAGCCACAGCGGCAGGCACACGAGCCAGCCGAGCCCCGCCGCGATCGCGAGGAAGGCCGCGACGGGGATCCACGGCACGCGCGCGGGCGGGATCCCCGGTCGAGCGTCGTGCGGGGAGAACAGGTCGGCGGCGTTCACGGTGCCATCGTCTCGCGGAGGGTGCCGCGCGCGCCTCCCCCGCAGGGCGGATCCGCGCCGGGTCGGCTCAGCCCTCGCCGCCGCCGAGGCCGCCCGAGAGGCGGCGGTGGAGGTCGCCGGGCGCGCCGTCCATGCCCTCGATCACGGCCGTCTTGCCGTGGGCGGCGTACTTCGTCACAACGGCGTCGAGCGCGGCGACGGTCGAGGCGTCCCACACGTGCGACCGCGACATGTCGATGACGACCCGATCCGGGTCCTCCGCGTAGGCGAACTGCGTCGTGAGGTCGTTGCTCGAGGCGAAAAAGAGCTCGCCCACGACCGCGTAGCGGGCTTCCTCCGCCGAGGCTTCGCGGGTCACGGTAACGAAGTGCGCGACGCGGCGGGCGAAGAGGACCATCGCGGCGAGCACGCCGAGGACGACCCCGACGGCGAGGTTGTGCGTCCACACCGTCGCCGCGACCGTGATCACCATGACCGCGGTCTCGCTCTTCGGCATGCGCCGGAGGGTCGAGAGGCGGACGCTGTGCCAGTCGAACGTGGAGGCCGAGACGACGACCATGACGGCCACGAGCGCCGCCATCGGGATGAGCGCGACGACGTCGCCGAAGACCACGACGAGGATGAGGAGGAACACGCCGGCGAGGAAGGTGGAGATCCGCGT
The DNA here is from genome assembly GCF_009709595.1 of Microbacterium sp. ZXX196. Taxonomy (NCBI): domain Bacteria; kingdom Bacillati; phylum Actinomycetota; class Actinomycetes; order Micrococcales; family Microbacteriaceae; genus Microbacterium; species Microbacterium sp. ZXX196. The sequence goes on along the minus strand of NZ_WMEE01000010.1, from coordinate 3,355 downwards.
GCGCGCCCCCGAGGCCTTCACGTTGATCATCGTCTGGCCGATCATGGCGCAGCCGCCCATGCCGCCGAACAGGCCGGAGAGCACGTTGGCAAGCCCCTGCCCGACCGCCTCGCGCGGCTTGCGCGAGTGGGTGTCGGTGATCTCGTCGACGAGCTTCGCGGTCATGAGGGATTCGAGCAGCCCCACGACCGCCATCGCGAGGGCGTAGGGGGCGATGATCCGAAGCGTCTCGAGGGTGAGCGGGACGTCGGGGAAGAGGAACGCGGGCAGGCTGTCGGGCAGCGCGCCCTTGTCGCCGACCGTCGGCACGTCGATGCCCATCGCGACGACGACGGCGGTGACGAGCACGATCGCCACGAGCGGCGCGGGCACGACCTTCGTCAGGCGCGGCAGGAGGAGGATCACGGCGAGCCCGACCGCGAACAGGGGGTACACGAGCCACGGCACGCCGATCAGCTCCGGCACCTGCGCGGAGAAGATGAGGATCGCCAGGGCGTTGACGAACCCGACCATGACGGAGCGGGGGATGAACCGCATGAGCTTCGCGACGCCGACGAGCCCGAGAACGACCTGGATGAGCCCGCCGAGGATCACGGTCGCGAGGAGGTACTCGAGCCCGTAGTCCCGCACGACCGGGGCGACCACCAGCGCGACGGCGCCCGTCGCGGCCGAGATCATCGCGGGGCGCCCGCCCGCGAACGCGATCGTGACGGCCATCACGAAGGAGGAGAACAGCCCGACCCGCGGATCCACCCCCGCGATGATGGAGAAGGCGATCGCCTCGGGGATCAGGGCGATCGCGACGACGAGGCCCGCGAGCACCTCGCGCGTGAGGATCCGCGGGCTCCGCAGCGCCTGCAGGACGGTCGGCTCGATGCGGTAGCGCGAGGACGGATCCTGCGCGGGAGTGACGGTGGTCATGCGGCTCCTCGGCAGCGCGCACCGGCGGCTCAGGTCGGCGCGAAAGAATGGGACATGGTCCGATCGGACCGGGTCAACCCTACCGTAACGTAAGGGTAGGGTTGACCGACGACCCGACGACGGGAGAGCCATGACCGACGCGCCCCTCATGCACATCGGCGAGCTCGCGGAGCGCACGGGGCTCTCGCTGCGCACGATCCGGCACTACGACGAGGTCGGCCTCGTCAAGCCGTCGGGGCGGTCCGACGGCGGCTTCCGCCAGTACAGCGAGGGCGACCTCGACCGGCTGCTCGTCATCCGGCGCATGAAGCCCCTCGGGTACTCGCTCGAGGAGATGGCGGCGCTCCTGGCGGCCGTCGACGGCACGGATCCGGACGCCCCGGCCGCGCTCGAGCGCTTCCGCGAGGACGCGCGCGAGCGCCGCGCGAAGCTGGCGCGGCAGGTGGACATGGCCGACGAGTTCATCGCGCGTCTCGGCTGACGCACGTCGGGCGCGATAGGTTGCGGACCGGGGGTGCCATGAACGACACGAACGAGGCCTTCGTCGACGCGCACGACAAGGCCCGCCGGCGCTACGGGCGCTTCAACCTCGCCGTCGTCGGCGGCACGGGGGTGGGCAAGTCCTCCCTCGTCAACGCCGTGTTCGGCCGCGATCTCGCCCGCGTGGGCAAGGGGCTGCCCGTGACGGAGGGCGTGCACTACTACCACGACGACGTGCTGGGGATCTGGGACGTCGAGGGCTTCGAGATCGGGACGGCCACGTCGCCGGCCGAGGCGCTGCGCGGCCACCTCGCGCGGATCGCGGCCCGGCCCGCCGAGGAGCAGATCTCCGTCGTCTGGTACTGCGTCGCCGCCCGCGCCGACCGCCTGACGAACGCCGACGTGGCGATGATCCGCGAGCTCGACGCGGCCGGGCTCCCCGTCATCCTCGTCCTGACCAAGGTGGAGTTCTCGCGCCACCCGGTGACCGGATCCGTTCGCCTCCCGCGCGACGTGGCGGAGTTTCGCGACTGGCTCGTGGATCCGCGCGATCACGACGGCAACCGGATCCCCCTCCCGGTGCACGCCGTCATCCCCACCGCCGCGCACGGGCCGCACGGAAAGGGCGCGGGGCCTGGGCTCGGTGAGCTCGTGGCCGAGACGCTCGCCCTCTCGCCGGAAGACGAGAAGGACGCGTTTCGCGTGGCTCAGCGACTCAACCTCCCCTGGAAGCGCAAGATGGCCCGGCCCATCATCGCTGCTGCGGCGGCTTCCGCTGCCGCCGCGACCGCGGTTCCCCTCCCCGTCGCGGATGCGACCGCCCTGGCGCCGATCCAGGTGACGATGATGGCGAAGATCGCCGCCGTCTACGACCTGAAGCTCACGTCCATGCTGTCGACGTCGACGATCGCGCAGCTGTCGGCGCAGATCACGGGCCAGGCGCTCGCGCGCAGCTTCCTCAAGCTCATCCCGGGCGCGGGCAGCGTCATCGGCAGCTCCGTCGCCTTCGCGCTCACCTACGCGATGGGCGAGGCGTGGGTGCGGGTGTGCGAGCGCGTGCAGGCCGGCAAGCTCGACCTCGCTCGCGTCGGCGACGCGTGGGAAGACCTCGGCCCCAGCGCCGGATCCGTCATCCGCGAGATGGCGACGAAGCGGATCCGGCGGGGGTAAGGGCGGGGCCAAGACGATCCTCGCCGAAAACCATGAGCACCTGTGCTACTCATAATTTTCGCGTCGAGGATGATGAGTAACTGCGCCCGCCGGCATGTAGGTCGTCCCTCGAGCAGTCGGCGCGCCCTATTCGTCCTCGAACTGTAGAGATCGATCAGAGTTGTCCGCGGCACCCGCAGCATGCTGCGGCGCCCAGACACGAGTTGTCCGCCGACCCGAGCACGTCGTGCCGACGTAAATGTCCATCTGTCGCCAGCCCGCGTTCCAGTCCCCGGACAGACTTCGCGCGCGAGACTCGCGACCATCAATCCTGAGCGGACGCCGTCAGCTCCATCATCCGCTGGGCATAGGTATCGCCGTCGATCTCACCGTCGCCGTACTGGCGCATCAGCTCCTCGATCTGGGCCTTCAGCTCCGCCCGATCCGCTACTCACTCCTCGTTAGACGTTCGATGACGGACTTCACGCGGGGTGAGCTGGTAGGGAACCGCCCGCCCGGCTGACTAGGTCTACTCATCCATCTCATCCTGATGTTCGCACCAGTGTTCACCGGCGTGCCCGGCTGGAAGCCGACAGAACACACCGCCGAGCTTTTTTCGCCCGTGTGGAAAGTACAACGCGTTGCACCACTCAGTTGAATCAGTCACAAGTCTCCCCAGTCTCATGCATTGTCATTGATTGCCGGCGCGATCGCGCGAGGACGACCGGCTAGGGTGTGTCTGACAATTGCCGGGTCCAGGCGATGACGGCGTTGAGGATGACGGCGGCGCGGTAAACGACGGCGA
>NZ_WMEE01000105.1:0-280 GCF_009709595.1 Microbacterium sp. ZXX196 | reverse complement strand
TCTTTCTGCAAGATACCCATCAACAATTCATTGGCTTTTTGTAAATATTTATTTTGTTCCAGTAAAGCTGTTAGCATTTGTTTCATATCTGAATCCCCATTATTACTGCCACCCACATTCGGGAGCTGGCTAGGACGTTTATTCCCTTGAATTTCTTTCCCTGCCAATGCCAGAAGCTTCATAGCATCTGTTCTCCTGCTTGGATCAGTAGGGATGACGAATTCAGGCCAACCGCCTTCTGCCAACTGATAAAGGCCAGTTTTATTAATTAGCCCGCCTG
>NZ_WMEE01000104.1:0-280 GCF_009709595.1 Microbacterium sp. ZXX196 | reverse complement strand
AATGGAAACAACTTTACCAAATGGTAAATCAGTTGATGAAAGAATTAAAGAAGCAATTTCAACAATCGGTGAAAAATTAAGTGTTCGTCGTTTTGCTATCAGAACTAAACCTGATAACGATGCTTTCGGCGCTTACTTACACATGGGTGGACGCATTGGTGTATTAACAGTTGTTGAAGGTTCAACTGACGAAGAAGCAGCAAGAGACGTTGCTATGCATATCGCTGCAATCAACCCTAAATATGTTTCTTCTGAACAAGTTAGCGAAGAAGAAATCAAC
>NZ_WMEE01000103.1:0-280 GCF_009709595.1 Microbacterium sp. ZXX196 | reverse complement strand
TTCCCTTTTGCCCCGCCGACAGGCAACGCGATGTACTGCATGCCGCAGGTGGGTACGAACGCCCATTTGTACTTCCCCGATGCGACGGGCAAACGGGCGATGGTGCTTGGCTGCGTCCGTAAAAACGGGAAGATTTGTGCGAAAACAGGCAACCCGCACATCCGGTATTTCGGCACGGAGCACGGAAGCGAGCTGGAGCTGTCGCCTACAGCCATCAACATCGTCAGCGGATGCCAGGAGCCGTTGAAGCTGACGATAGACGACAACACTGGAATTACGC
>NZ_WMEE01000102.1:0-280 GCF_009709595.1 Microbacterium sp. ZXX196 | reverse complement strand
AGCATCAGCAGAGATATTCTGATGCTCTCAAGAGTTGCCAAGCCGGCACTCATGAAAGTCTTATTTGAACTGGGCTGTCATTATTCAGGCCAGATTCTTTCTTTTACAAAAATAATGGGGCAGTTGCAGGATGCCGGCAACACCACAACTCTTTCTCACTACCTTCACTTGCTGGACACGGCTGGCCTACTGGGAGGTTTTGAAAAGTACGCGGCAGATATCATCCGAAAAAGATCTTCGAGCCCCAAATTTCAGGTTCACAACACGGCGTTAATAAGCG
>NZ_WMEE01000101.1:0-280 GCF_009709595.1 Microbacterium sp. ZXX196 | reverse complement strand
AGACGGAAACCACTTATACTCTTTTCAAAAAGTATCTGTTCTCTGGCATCAATAGCGCGGAGCGTCTTGCGTTTATCCGGCAGACAACCGATGCGCTTGAAGGTTTTGCAGAAGATGGCATCGAGTCGACACTGAACCGCACGGATCTTTCCGTTTTTCGCGGACAATTAAGGAAGGCGATTGAAGCAAAACAATCCTCTGTGTCGTCCGTTTGGTGGAGTTTGTTTGGAAGTGAAAAAGCGGCGGTGGCTGAGGTGAGCAGTAAAAATGGCCTTACCAC
>NZ_WMEE01000100.1:0-280 GCF_009709595.1 Microbacterium sp. ZXX196 | reverse complement strand
TCTCAGTTCTTGTTCTATAGCTGCTATATCTTCTTCTTCAACAATGAATCTAGAAGCCAATTTGCAGAAGTCTTCAAAATCCAATTCTCCAGTTCCATAAATATCGAATTCACTGATAATATCTCTCAAATTCTTATCAGTTTGTTTTTTCCCCAACATTTCCAGGATTGTTCCGATGGATTCAGTGCTAATAGCACCCTTTTTGTCATGGTCGAAAGCGTTGAAAGCCTTCTTACACAATTCAAGCTGGTCTTCAGTTAGGTCCTCCATTACACTATCA
>NZ_WMEE01000099.1:0-280 GCF_009709595.1 Microbacterium sp. ZXX196 | reverse complement strand
GATCAGTTGGCGGCGGTGGCCTCCGGCCTCACCTCGCTGACCTCCGGCGCCTCCCGCATCTTCGAAGGCGGGAGCGTCAATCAGACCGTGGTGGAGATGGAGCGCGGCTTCCTCTTCATCATGTCCGTCTCCGACGGATCGTCGCTGGCCGTACTGGCGCACCCGGAGTGCGACATCGGCCTCGTCGGTTACGAGATGGCCCTGCTGGTCGACCGCGCGGGCACGGTGCTCACACCGGACCTGCGCGCGGAACTGCAGGGCAGCCTTCTCAACTAGCAGA
>NZ_WMEE01000098.1:0-280 GCF_009709595.1 Microbacterium sp. ZXX196 | reverse complement strand
AGGCCCAGGTACTCGGCGACCTCCACGGGCGCGAGGGTGCCCAGTCCGGCGGAGGCGAAGCCGTCGATCACCGACCGGTCCAGGCCGCTGTCGGCGAGCGCCCGGCGGGCGGCCTGGGCATGCAGGGCGTAGGGGGTGGCCTCGTCCACGCGTCCGCAGTCGGACAGGGCCACTCCGGCGACGGCCACTTTGCGGTTGCCGATGGCCGCTGTGCGGTTTCCGGTGGGGTGGGTGCTTCCTGAGGCTCGGGCAGGCCCTGAAGTCATGGATCTGACGGTAC
>NZ_WMEE01000097.1:0-281 GCF_009709595.1 Microbacterium sp. ZXX196 | reverse complement strand
TTGAAAGAAAGACATAGTGCATAGCGGATACCCTACCGAAATATACATAAAAACCCATGTCTTGAACACATTCAGCCAGCATGTTTCCACAGAATATGCATGTTTCGATTAAACGGCAACGTTACATGCGCCCGTCAATCGATTCAAACCATTTTATTCAAAAAAATAATTTAAAAAACATGTTTCCATCCTCACCGATATCTGCGACTAAAAGCCCGGTTAACATTTGAAACACCCCATGCAAGGCAGGGGATTTTTTGCCGGCAGGGTAGGTAACACCC
>NZ_WMEE01000096.1:0-281 GCF_009709595.1 Microbacterium sp. ZXX196 | reverse complement strand
CCCTCGCCAACGAAGGGGTGTGAGTGCTGAACAAGGTGGGCTTTAGCGTAAAAGAGCATTTGCAGAACTTCGTGATCGTGAGTGTTTTCTACGTCACGGCATATTCCTTGACGCTCGGCTTTGTGGTCCCCCTTCAGCAGCTGGTTTTCACCAATGTGATCTACGAGCTGAGCTTGCTGTTCTTGCCGCACGGCGTCAGGGTCTTGGCGATTTACTTTTTTGGCTGGCGCGGCATGCTCTACCTTATTCCGTCGGCGTACCTCATGAAGATACTGAGCTAT